>JAEZCN010000010.1 GCA_023433515.1 Pseudomonadota bacterium | reverse complement strand
GAAGAACCGCCGAATTTGTGTACGACCCAGGCGGCAGGGTCAGAAGCTGGCATGAAGGATTGGGACCTGGAGGGTGCAAAAAAGCCCGGCAAATCTACTAGTTGCACCCCTACGGGTGCAAGCACGGGGCGCCGGGATTGCATATATTTGCGACACAGATGAGTCTCCACCGGCTTCTGCCCTTGTACGAGCGAGCACGCCTCGCGAACGAGCCCCTCGTGCTCGCCACCGTCATCCGGACCGGTGGCTCGACCTATGCCAAACCCGGCGCCCAGATGCTGATCGCGGCCAATGGCGAATATGCGGGCCTGCTGTCGGGTGGCTGTCTCGAAGGGGATCTGCGGGAGCATGCCCGGGAGGTCGCGAAGACGGGCGCTGCGCGAATCGTGAGCTACGACCTGCGCAGCAGCACGGACCAGCTCTTCGGGCTGGGTGCGGGCTGTGAAGGCGCCATGGACGTGCTGCTGACGCGAGCCGGCCCCGAGGATGGATGGCAGCCGCTGCCGTATCTCGCGGGCGCGTGGCAGCGCGCGGAGACCTCGCGGCTGGCGTTCGTGATCCGCACCGGTGAATCGGACATCGCGCTCGGGATCAATTTTCCGGCCGAGGGTGAACCGCCCGAAGCGGTGCGTGGCGATGCCGTACTGCGCGAGCTGTTCGACGAGGCCGTGTGCGTCAGCGGCACGGCGATCGCGCGCGCGCCGCGGCTCGACGTCGAGATCTTCGTGGCCACGTTCGCACCGCCGCCGCGCCTGCTGATGTTAGGCGGCGGCCCCGATGCGCGCCCCGTGGCCGAGCTCGCCGATTTCCTCGGCTGGCGCGTGACCGTGGTCGATCATCGCGCGGCCTATCTCGTGCCCGCGCGATTTCCGGCGTCCGTGCGGCTGGTGGAATCGCGCACGACGGAGCTCGCGTCGGCGGTGAAGCTGGCCGACTACTCGGCGGCGATCGTCATGAGCCACCACCTGGAATCGGATCAGGACTACCTGCGCGTGCTCGCGCACAGTGCCGTGCCCTACGTCGGTCTGCTCGGTCCCGCCGCGCGCCGCGAGAAACTTCTCCAGGATCTCGGCCCCGATGCCGAGCCCTTGCGCGAACGCCTGCGCGCGCCCGTCGGCCTCGATATCGGCGGCCGCGCCCCCGAGTCCATCGCGCTGTCGATCGTCGGCGAGGTCCACGCCTTCCTCAACGGCCGCGCGGGCCGCCCCTTCACCGAGACCGCCCGATGACGGCGCTCGGTGCCTGGCACGGACATTCCGGGATCACCGGTTTTCGGTGCCTGGCACCGCAATCCGGTGAATCTCCGTGAGCGAAGAGCTCCTGGCGTTGATCGTCGCGCTCGCGGTGTCCGGCGTGATCGCCGGGTTCGTCGCGGGGTTGCTCGGCGTCGGAGGCGGCATCGTCACGGTGCCGGTGCTCGAGTACGCGCTGCGGTTCGCGGACGTGCCGGCCGACTATCGCATGCACGTCGCGGTCGCGACGTCGCTCGCGGCCATCATCCCGACCTCGATCAGCTCGGCGCGCACGCACCACGCGCATGGCGCGGTCGACTGGGAGCTCGCACGCAGCTGGGGTCCGCCCATCGTGATCGGCGCGATTCTCGGCAGTCTTTTCGCATCGCACGCGCCGCTGTTCGTGCTGGCCGGCATCTTCGGCACCGTCGCGTTGCTGATCGCCGCGAAGATGCTGTTGCCGCTCGACGACCTGCGCTTCGCGCAGAACGTGCCGCGGCGCGCGGGCGGCGGCGCGCTCGCCACGCTCATCGGCATCGTCTCGGCCATGATGGGAATCGGCGGCGGCACGCTCACGGTGCCCACGCTCAACTTGTGCGGTTACCCGATCCACCGCGCGGTCGGCACGGCCGCGTTCTTCGGGGTCTTCATCAGCATTCCGGGAACGGTGGCCTATCTACTAGCGCGCCCGCCGGTCGAGCTCCCCTGGGCCACGGTCGGATTCGTGAGCCTGATCGGCCTCGCGATCATCGCGCCCGGGTCGATGCTGACCGCCAGACTCGGCGCGCGGGTCGCGCACAGACTCAGTCGACGACGACTCTCGCAGGCGTTCGGGTTCTTTCTGCTGATCGTCGGCGCGCGGATGCTCTACCGCGCGTTCGCCTGAGGCGTCCGCGCGTCGGTGTCGTCGTAGACGACGTCCGCCGGCAATACCGGCACCGGGCAGTCGACCAGCAGGCAGGTCGCGCGCAGCAGGTCCACCTGCGGCACGGCCAGAGCGCCACCCACCGAGATCACGCGCACCATGCCTTCCGCGAAGGCTCGTTTTCCCGTGGGATGAATCTGCGCGACGCCCGCGATCGCGGCGTCGAGCTGCGGCGGCGCGGCCAGCGCTTCCGGATACGACGCCCACTTCGGCGGCGGCAGCAATCCCATGAGGCCCGCCCGATACGCATTCTGACCCTGGCTGCCGGCCGGGAAGCGGCACCGCGCGAGCGCGGCATACAACGCGCACACCGCTTCCGCGCGTTCCGGCAGCGGGACCGGCGCCGGCGTGTCCTCCGCTTTCACCGGAGCCTTTGCGGGAGTCTTGACGAGTTTCTTCTCGAGCATTCGCGTCACGGCGTGACGCAGCATGTCGCCCGTCACCACGGTCGGCGCGAAGGCGCGCGCGACGGCGCGCAGCCGCTTGCGCTGCGCCGGATCCATGTTCTCGAGCAGCGGCAGCAGGTCGATGAGGAACGGCAGCTTCGAAGCCGGCCCGAGCTGCGCGATGCGCGCGATCTGCGCCTGGGTCTCTTTCATCAGCTCGATGCCGAGCACGGGCGCGAGCTTCGTGAGCTGCATGCGCCACCTCGCCGGCTCCGACGCCAGCATCGTCGCGACGAACGCGCCCTGCACGGCTTCGGGCGAGCCTTCGATCTGGGCCAGGTACGAAACGATCGCGTGCTGCTGCTCCTCGTTCAGGCGATCGCGCAGCACGTCCGGCGGCAACACGCGGCCCGCGAGCTTGCGCACGCCACTGGTCATCGTGTCGGCCAGTGAGAGACCGCTCAGTCGTGTGCCGCTGGCGCTGGCCGGCGCGGACGCCGGCGCAGGCGCGGACGCCGGCGCAGGCGCGGAGGCGCCCGCACCCACTCCCGCGGACTTCGAAGCCGCGGCCGACCCGGCAGCGGCAGCCGCCAGCACCACGCCCGCGACCATGGGACTCGTCTTGCCCAGCGCGCCCATTTCCAGCGGGGACTCCGGCGGCGGAGGCGGCTCACCGGCCGCCGCGGCCTCCTCGGCAAGTTGTTTGGCGACCAGCCTGCGGCGTTCCTCGCTCACCAGCGACTTGAAGCGGCCCGGCGTGACGCGCGAGTCGAGCGCGCGCACGCGCTCCTCGAGCGTCGGATGCGTCGAGAAGAAGCTGCCGAACCTGGAAGCCCAGGAGGGCTCGCTGCTCGCGATGAACATGTGCGCGACGCCGGAGGCTGCCGCGTGTTCGAGACGAGTGCCCGCGTGATTCGCGGCCATCGCGACGAACGCGCTCTGCAGCGCGCCGGGATTGCGCGTGAACTGCACCGCAGAGGCATCCGCGAGATGTTCGCGGCGCCGCGAGATCGCGGCCTGCAGCATGCGGCCCGCGACCATGCCGACGCTGCCCGCGGCCCAGATGCCGAGCGCGATGAGCTTGAGCCGCGCCGCGTCCTTGCCGCGGCTGCGGCCGCGCAGCATGCGCAGCGCGATGTCGGTGATGACCCAGAGACCGAAGACCCACGCGGCGAGCCGCATGTTCAGCTTCATGTCGCCGTTGAGGATGTGGCTGAATTCGTGGCCGACGACGGCCTGGAGCTGCTCACGATCGAAGGCGTCGAGCGCGCCCTGCGTGACGGCGACCGCCGCCTCGTCGGGCGAATGGCCCGCCGCGAACGCGTTGATGGCTTCTTCGTCGGGCAGGACGAAAACCTGCGGTTTCCTGATGCGCGCCGCGATCGCCATTTCCTCGACCACGTTGACGAGGCGCTGGCGCTTGAGGTCGCCGTCGTTCGCGGTCACGGGCACGCCGCCGAGCGCGCGCGCCACCGCCGCGCCGCCCGCGCGCAGCTGCGAAAACTTGTAGAGCGACGAACACAGGATGATCGCCCCGACCACGCCGGAGATCCCGAACACGATTCCCGGGTTTTCCACGAGTTCGCGCGGATGCACCCCGAACCCGACGATCACGATGAGATTGATGACGAGGATCACGAGCAGCATGGCGGCGATGAATCCGCCCACCAGGATCCGGGTGTATTTGCGCTGCGTGTCCTGCCGCTGGAAGAACTGAGTACCGCTCACCGTCTCGCTAACCCTTTGAAAAGGCGTGGACTGAACAAAACGCAAACTACCCTCAAACGGACCGTCCGGGCGTGCTCTGGCGCACGCGGGACGGCAAAAATGTCGCCTCGGATGAGACCCGTTTAACGTTCGCGGGGCCCCCGTCGCGGGCGGGCGACGGCAACCGGGTTAATATCCGGTCCCATGAATCTCGAACCGCAAAAGACCGATTCCGGCATCCGTACTCTGGGCGGCACCGCGCGCCTGTTCGTCGGCCTCGCGGTCGTCGTGCTCGCGGCGATGGCGATCCTCACGGTGCTCGAAGTCATCCCGCGCGAAGCCTTCAGCGAGGTGGCGGCCAAGACCGGGATCATCGTCGGCATCTGCGCCGTCGCGTCGGTCGCGATCGGGTTCCTGACCCGACGTTAGGGGCCGATGAACGGAGCCCCGTCAGCGGACCCCAGCCACGTGCACGTGGTGGTGCTCGCGGCGGGTGCCTCGACGCGTTTCGGTTCGACCAAGCAGCTCGTGCGCGTGAACGGGCGGCCGCTCATGCATACCGTGGTCAGCCGCGCGGTCGAGCTGGCGGGTCACAGCGTCACCGTCGTGCTCGGCGCTCACGCGGGCGAGCTCGCGCCACTGCTCAAGCACACGCCGGCCTCCGTGACCGTCAACCGCAACTGGGCCGAAGGCATCGCGAGTTCGATTCGCGAAGGCGTCGCCCACGCGCCCTCGACCTCCGATGCCATCCTGTTTCTGCTCGCCGACCAGGCCGCCGTGACCACCGAGGATCTGCGCCGGCTCCTCGGCGCCTGGAAACGCAATCCGAATTCCATCGCCGTGGCCCAGTACGCCGGCAACATCGGCGTTCCGGCCATCTTCCCGCGCTGGTGTTATCGCGAGCTCAACGAGCTGCGCGGCGACCGCGGTGCCCAGCCGCTGCTGCAGCGGCATCTCGATCGCCTCGTGCGTCTGCCGATGCCGAGCGCGGAGTTCGACATCGACCGGCCGGAGGACCTGCTGGCGCTCGAGGCCAACACGCCCATCAAGAGGCGCTCGCTGTCGGTCGATTCCTGAGCGGTCCGGTACGGGCGGGAGCTAACTACCCTCCCATCGCGAGCGCGAGCATCCGCGCCATCGGGTAAGCCAGCACGACCGCGCTGCAGGGCGCCAGGCACAGCAGCAGCGCGGCCCACAACTTGAGCGGCGCGGCGCGCGCCACGTATTCGGCCCGGGCGAACCGTTGCGCCGCGCACTGCCGCGCCTTGTCGCGCAGCACCGGCGCGAAGTCGACGCCGAGCTTGTGCGCGGCACGCAGTGCCTGCAGCAGCGAGCGCATCGGCGCGAGCCCCACACGCTGCTCGAGCACGCGCAGGATCTCGAGCGGTTCGGCCTCCACGCCCTGCTCCGCGATGGTCCGCTGCCAGGCCCGCCGCAGCGTCCCCTCGGGCGCGCGCTCCGCGCACGCGACGAACGCCGTCGACAAACTACTTCCCGCTTCGAGCGCCAGCGCCAACAGGTCCAGGTGCAGCGGCAGGTCGTCGAGCATCTCCCGCTCCACCCGCCGCCGGGCGGACGCGAGGAACTGCGGGGCAACCGCGTACCCAATGGCAGCGGCCGACGATGCCGCCAACAATCCAGTCGTCCCAAGGGAGATCGTCGCAGCCATCACCGGCGCCGCAACGAGCGCGCCGCCAGAAGCACGCGTCAGGGTCCAGTGATCCGGTGCCTCGAGCCGTCCGAGTTCGCCGAAACGCAGCGCGTCGCGAATGTCGACGAACCCGCGAAAGCCGAACACGGACAGCGCGACGATCGCGGCGCCTGCCACGAGCAACACGAACGCGGGCATTCCTTCCATGGCTCATACCGCGGCGCGCGTTATGCGCCAGAGCAGGAAGCAGCCGAGCGACTCGACCAGCAGCACGAACAGCAGGGCCGCGTCCGGCAACCGCAGGTCGAACGCAAGCAGCGCGGCCCAGAGCAATATCGGAAGCGCGGCCGCGACCGCGGCGCGCTCGAGGCCCGAGCGAGTGCGCGCCAGCATCTTGCGTTCGAACGCGACGCGCCGGCGCAGGCGCAGCCCGAGACGCTGGGCCGCATCCGCCAGCATCGCCGGGTCCAGTCGATTCAGCTCGAGCGCGAACAGGAATGCACGGGAATCCGGCACACGATCCGAGAGCCGGGCGATACGCTCCGCCAACTCGGCATCGGGCTTTTCGGCGGAGTCGCGTCGCAATCGGTGCGCGAACGCCTGCAAGGCCAATGCGAGTTCGCTGTCCTCGCGGCTCTGCGCGCGACGCCGCCAGGCGTCCAGCGCCGGCAGCGCGACGAGCAACGCCGCCACGAGCATCACGGCCGGCACACCGAGGCTGTCGATCACCATGATTCCACCCGCGCCGGCAGCCCGTCACGATCCTCGAGCAGCACGCCGTACGATTGCCACAAGCCGATCAGCACCAGCACGGCCATCAGCGCCGTCGCGATGCGCTCGTGCTTCGTCATGGGTTTGCGCTTCCGTGCGTCCATGCGCCATTGAAGCGCGACGCAGCCGCGCGGTGAATCCGACTATCCGGCGTGAATGCGCAGCTTTGCCGCTTGCTTCGCGGCCCGCGCGGCGACGGTCATTCGGCGCTCAGGAACTTCTCGATGGCGATGAACACGTCCGGCCCCTGCACCGTGTCGAACAAGGCCTGCGCGTGCGCGGCGCCTTCGACGACGACGAGCTCGCGCGGCCCCGGCACGGCTTCATAGTCCTGGCGGATCCCCGCCAGCCGCAGCGTGTTCGTGCCCTGCACGTCATCACGCGCCACGATGAACAGCTTGCGGCCCGGCATCCTCGAAACGTCATCACCCGACAGAGTCGCGCGCGATCCGAGGAACACCACGCGATCGATCTCGCCGGGTTTCATGCGCAGCAGCGCATCACCCGCCGCCATCCCGCCCAGACTGCCGCCGACGATGGCGACGTCGCGCACGCCGCGCGTGCGCAGGTAACGCACTGCCGCGAGCAGGTCGAGGTACAGCGGCGCGGACAACGGGTCCTCTTTTCCCGGCCCCACCGACTTGCCGAAGCCGCGAAAGTCCGGCGCCAGCACCGTGAAGCCGCGCGCCTGCAATTCCTTCGCCTGAGGCCCCCAGCTCGCGCGCGTGTACCGGCCACCATGTGCCAGCACGACGCCGCGCTGGCCGCCCCGATAGAAGTCGGCGACGATCCGCGCGCCGTCCTCGGTCTCGAAGGTCACGGTCTCGGCCGCGAATGCCGGGCCCGCAGCGACCAGCAACGCGACCACGACGGAGCGCGCGGCGGATGCCATGACTATTTCATCGTCGGCATGACGAACTCGGCCGCCTGCCCTCCATCGGGCCAGCGGCTCGTGACCGTCTTCAGGCGCGTGTAGAAACGCACGCCTTCCATGCCATGCATCGCGTGATCCGCGAAGCTCGAGCGGCGCCAGCCACCGAAACTCATGAACGCCATCGGCACCGGGATCGGCACGTTGACGCCGACCATTCCGACTTCGATCGACTGCACGAACGCGCGCGCGGCGCCGCCGTCGCGCGTGAACACCGACGTGCCGTTCGCGAACTCGTGCGAGTTCACGAGCCGCACGGCCTCCGCGAACGTCGGCACGCGCACGACGCACAACACGGGCCCGAAGATCTCCTCGCGATAGATCCGCATGCCGGGCTGCACACGGTCGAACAAACTACCGCCGAGGAAGAAGCCCCGTTCGTATCCGGAGAGCTCGAAGCCGCGGCCGTCGACCACGAGCTGCGCGCCCTCCTGCACGCCGGCGTCGATGTACCCGCACACGCGCTCGCGGTGCGCCGCGGTGATGAGCGGCCCCATGTCCGCATCGCCGTTCTGCGAATGATCGATGCGCAGTTTGCGCACGCGATCCGCGAGCGCCGCGACGAGATTGTCCGCGGCGGCATCGCCCACCGCGACCGCGACCGATATCGCCATGCAACGTTCGCCGGCCGAGCCGTACGCCGCGCCCAGCAACGCGTCGGCCGTCAGGTTCACGTCCGCGTCCGGCAGCATCACCAGGTGATTCTTCGCGCCGCCGAGCGCCTGCACGCGTTTGCCGTGCGCCGTGCCCTCGCGCTGCACGTATTCGGCGATCGGCGTCGAACCGACGAAACTCACGGCGTCCACCTGGGGGTGCCGCAGCAACGCGTCGACCGCGACCTTGTCGCCGTTGACAACGTTGAATACGCCGGGAGGCAGCCCGGCTTCCCCCAGCCACTTCGCGAGCAGCATGCCCGCGCCCGGGTCGCGCTCCGAAGGCTTGAGAATGAACGTGTTTCCGCACACGAGCGCGATGGGAAACATCCACATCGGGACCATCGCCGGAAAATTGAACGGCGTGATGCCGACCGCGACGCCTACGGGTTGACGCAGGCTGTAACTGTCGATGCCGCTGCCGACGTTGTCCGCGAACTCGCCCTTCGTGAGTTGCGGTGCGCCGCAGGCGAACTCCACGACTTCGAGCCCGCGCGTGACCTCGCCCGCCGCGTCGCTCACGAGCTTTCCGTGCTCGGAGGCGATCAGCGTCGCGAGCTCCGCGCGGCGTTGCTCGAGGATTTCCTTGAACCGGAACAGGATCCGCGCGCGTTTCAGCGCGGGTGTGGCGGCCCACGCGGGAAATGCCGCACGAGCGGCACGCACGGCGTCATCGACTTCGGATTCCGAAGCGAGTGCGACGCGCGAGGCCACGATGCCCAGCGAGGGATTGAAGACATCGGCCGCGCGGCCGGAATTACCGGCCACGGCGTTTCCACCGATCCAGTGCGTATAGGTGTTCACGCGTTCGTGCGTCATGGCGTGCCGAGTGTAGCGCCGCCCAACAATGGAGACGAATTCGGCGATACTGTCGGGGATGACCGAACCGCCCATGGAGCACAAACAGCTGCTGAACGACATCGATCGCGCGATGTCGGAGGCGACCGACGAAGCGACCCGTGCCGAGCTCGCACGGTTGAAGCAGCGCCTGAGCACGCCGGAGATGCTCGAAATCGCGCGCGAACTGGCGACGCATCGCGATCGCGGCCGGCGGCCGCGCGATCCCGTGCTGGAATTTCACGTGCCACTCGTGCCGATGGTCCTCACGGCCGCGGCCGGCGTGATCGCGACGGCCGTGTGCCTGTTCGCGGTCGCCGATGGGCTCAAGAGCCCCGTGGCGTTCCTGCTGGGTAAACCCTTCAGTCCCTGGTTGGTCGCCGCCGTGGCCGGCGCGTTCGCCGTGGCTTTTGCGGCACTATCCCTGATGCGCAGCTTCTCGGTGCGCTGCGATACGACGGGCATGTTGTCGCGCGCGCCCGGCAGGCGCTTTGCACAGTTGCGCGTCGGCGCGATGCGCTGGGAGGACATCCGTTCGCTCGCGGAGCGCGATTCGGACCGCGTGCTCGAGGTTCATGCGGCGGACGGCAAGGTGTTCGACATCCCCATGCGGATAACTAACTACCCCGTCCTCAGGCAGCACCTCGAGAACATGGTGCGCCTGTACGGAGAATTGGGGGCAGCCCCCGTTTCCTAGCAAAAGGGGTCAGCCGTCCTCCTAGGCTTTCGACACCATCATGACGCCGGCAATCGTGACCGCTCCGCCGATCAGCATCGAGACCAGCAGCTGCTCGCCTAACAGCAACACGCTGATCGCGACGCCGAACACGGGCACCAGGTTGTTGAAAATGCTGGTCGGGCCGGCGCCGATGCGCTTGACCGACATGTAGTACCACACGAAGGCCAGCGCGGTACCGAAGACACCGAGGTACAGCAGCGACACGTTCACGCGCCAGTCGAAGTGCGCGGCCGTAAGGGTCGCGAACTGCGGCGCGGAGACGATGCCGAGCATCACCACGCCCCAGAGCGCCGCGTAGTTGGTCGCCGCGAGCGGCGACAAACCACCGAGCACCTTGCGCCCGACGACGGTATACAGCGCCCAGGACGTGACCGCGCCGAACATCAGCAGCTCGCCCACCCCGACGCTGCCGGACGCGAGACTGAGCAGGTCGCCGCGTGACACGACTATGGCCACGCCCAGCAGCGCGATGACGACGCCCAGCCAGCGCCGCGGGCTCAGGCTCTCGCGCAGCGCCAGGGCCGAGATCGCGATCGTGATGGCGGGATTCAACGCGATGATCAGCGCGGCGCGGCTCGCGGGCAGCCGATCGAGCGCTCCCATGAAGAACAGGTTGTACGCGAATACGCCGAACAGGCCGAGCACGAACGTGCCCATCCACTGGCGGCGCGTGAGTTTCGGCAGACCGCCTTCGAGCGCGAATGCCGCGACCAGCAAAGCGATGCAGGCAACGACATACCGGGCGAAGGAACCCATGAGAGGTGTGAGCGATGCCACCACGATCTTGCCGCCGACGAACGTGCCGCCCCAGATCGCGGGCACGGCGACGAGACGCGCGTAATCCGCGCCGCGCGGTCGGGCGTCGCTCACAGCGCGCGGCCCCGCGCGAGGAAGTTGCCGTTGCGGAAGCCTGATTTGCCGTAGCGGAACGGCGCGCCCTCGAGATCGGTGACGCGCCCGCCGGCCGCCATGAGCACGGCCTGCCCCGCGGCGGTGTCCCACTCCATCGTCGTGCCGATGCGTGGATAGATGTCGGCCTCACCGGCCGCCACCAGGCAGAACTTCAGCGACGAGCCGATCGAACGGAATTCCTTGATCGGGTAGTTAGCGAGCAGCGCATCCGTCTCGGGCGTGCGATGCGAACGCGACGCGACGGCCGTGAGGCCATCGGTGGGCTCCGGGCGCGCGCGGATCGGGGTGCCGAACGACGGCATCGTGCCGTCGGGATCCGCATCGATACGACCCGCTTTCCCGGCGCGTACGTCACCCCAGTACAACTCGTGACGCGCGGGCGCGAACACGACGCCGAGCACCGGCTCGCCGCCCTCGATCAACGCCACGTTGACGGTGAATTCGTCGCGGTTGCTGACGAACTCGCGCGTGCCGTCGAGCGGATCGACCAGGAAGAACCGGTCCGCGATGACCGGCACCTTGCCCGCGGCCACAGCCTCCTCCGCGACGACCGGCACGTCGGGCGCGATGACCGCGAGATCCTCGAGGATGATCTTCTCCGCGGCCTCGTCGGCGATCGTGACGGGCGAGGCATCCGCCTTCTCCATCACGGTGAAGCCCTGCGCGTGGACGGCCATGATCGCGCCGCCGGCACGTTGCGCGGTGTAGATGAGGGACTGCAGCAGCGGAATCATGCGATCAACATCTCCGGTTCCTTGCGCGCGGCGGACATCGCCGCCGCGAGCTCGCGGACGTCGGGGCGCGCAAAGATCTCGCGCGCGCTCGCCGTCATGCGGCGCGTCCAGTTCGAGTACTCACTACTCGTGCCGGGAACGTTGACGGGATCCAGCATGCCGATCATGTCCTCGAGTTGAATCGTGACCAGCGCGGCGCGGCTGCGGCACAGGAACACGTGCACGGCGCGCGCGAGCGCGGCGGAATATTCTGGCACCCCGTCGCCGTCCTCGGGCCAGAGATTTTCTCGCCGCAGCGCACGCAGCAACCGTTCGCGCTCGAGCACCCGCCGCTCCCGGGCGCGCGCGGCGTCCTCCGGCTGTGGATAGAAGTCGAGCCGCTCCCAGATGTCGATGTCGTAGCCTTTCCACCAGCCGTGCAAGGTAGGCAGATCGTGCGTGGTTACGGTTGCCAACGCATGACGCACGTACGACACCGGCGCGACGAACTCGCCGTTGCGCTGCTCGAACATCACGACCTTGTAGTGATAGACACCGAACCGCGGCAGCGCGCGCCGGATCTCGTCCGGGACGACGCCCAGGTCCTCGCCGACCACGAGGCATTGCTGGCGCTGGCTCTCGAGCGCCACGATGCCGAGCAGGTCCTCGAGTGGATAGTGCACGTAGCCGCCGTCCACCGATTTCATGCCGCGCGGCACCCACCATTGGCGGAACAGCGCCATCACGTGATCGAGGCGCAACGCGCCGCAGTAACGCATGCTGCCGCGCAGGAGCGCGACGAAGGGCGCATAGGCGGCGCGCCGCAGCGCGCGCGGGTCCTGCGGCGGAATGCCCCACTCCTGGCCGGCGATGCCGAGCGGATCCGGCGGCGCGCCGATGGCCGCGCCCGTGCAGTATAGCGATTGATCCGACCAGGTCTCCGAGCCCGAGGCGTTCACGCCCACGGCGTAGTCGCCATAGATGCCGATGCCGAGCCCCAGGTCGCGCGCGAGTTTGCGCACCGCGCCCAGCTGCTCGGCGGCCAGCCACTGCAGATAGCCGTGGAAATCGACTTCGTCCGCGTGTTCCTGCGCGAAGCGGCGCACGGCCTCGTTGTGCGGGCTGCGATATTCGGCCGGCCAGTTGTGCCAGCCCGCGCTCGTGCCAAGCGTGCGGCGCAGGTGGCCGTCGATCGCGTCGAACAGGATGTGCAGCCGCATCGTCTCGCCACGCTCGCGCAGGAATGCCCGACACGCAGCGGCGCGCGCGGTGTGACGCTGCAGGTGTTCGGTCCTGAAGCGGTCGAAAGCCGCGGCGAGCACGGGCATCTTGAGGCTGGCGACCGCGGGATAGTCCACGTGGCTCGCGGTACGCAGCGCCTCCAGCCGTGCGCGAAACCCCGGATCGCCCATGAGCGCCCGCGCACGCGCCGAGCTCTGCACCTCGAGCACCGCGCCGACGTCGATGAACATCACGTTCAACGCGTGGCGGCTCGAGGCCGAGTATGGCGAGTAGAGAGACGCGTCCGATGGGAACAGCGCGTGTAACGGGCTGACGCCGACGAAGCCCGCGCCAGCCTGCGCCGCCAGGCGCAGCACTTCGGAGAGATCGCTGAAGTCGCCGATGCCCCAGTTGTGCTCGGAGCGCAGCGTGTAGAGCTGCACCGCGACGCCCCAGAGCTTGTCGCCGCGCTTCAGTTCGGGCGGTTCGTAAGACTTCTCCGGAGTCACGATGAGCGGACAAACCGCGGGACCGGCGAATTCGAGGTCGAGCTCGAGCTTGTGATAGCCGGTGGGCAGGTCCTCGGGTAGTGAGAGATCTCGCAGCACGTACCAGCGGCCATCCTGCTGGTGCGATCCGCGTTCGGGCAGATCCCACGCGCGCACTTCGCCCTGGACCTCACCACCCTTTTCGAGCCGCACCGTCCAGCGCAGCAGCGCGTTCTGCTCGATCGCCGGCGTGTTGATGCGCGCCGCGCGCGCGCCGTTGCGCAGGACCACGACGTCGCCTGACAACCCGATCGGGTGCGCGGCTTCGGAGTCGCGGATCTGCGCTTCGAGCACGGCCGGATCGTCGAGCCGGCAATGCATCGCGCGCAGGATGCCGGCCTTGGTCGCGAGCGAGAAATGTTTGAGCTCGCCGAGATAGGAGTGATACGCGTCGCCCAGGCCTCGCGCACGCGCGAGGCGCTGGATCAGCGGTTCGAGGGATGCGAGCGCTTCATTTGCCACGTTGCAACGCCAGTGTCTGGAACGGACCGACCCTGACCGGACCCGACGGGAGCAGCAGCTCCGGCACGATGCCGACGGGATGGGCCGTGTCGATGATCACTTCCCAACCGTTGTCCACGGCCGGCACGCGGAACTCGCATTCGTGTTCGGTGGGATTCAGCAACAGCATCAGGTGCGGTTCGGCCGCGGTGCCGCCGAGCCCGATGGCGAGTTGCCGCAGGTCGGGGTTGTTCCATTCGTGGTCGGCCATTTCGTGACCGTCCGGATGCCACCACGAGATGTCGCGGTGGCTCGCACGGATCGCGCCCTTGAGGAAGGTTTCGCGACGCAGCTCGGGGCACTCGCGCCTGAGGCTCACCAGGCCGCGCACGAACTGCGGCAGGCCGTCGTCATCCTTGAGTCCGGTCCAATCCACCCAGCTGATGTCGTTGTCCTGGCAGTACGCGTTGTTGTTGCCCTGCTGCGTACGATACAACTCGTCGCCGGCGAGCAGCATCGGCGCTCCCTGAGAGAAGAACAGCGTCGTGAGCATGTTGCGTACCTGGCGACGGCGCAGCGCGACGATGTGTGGATCATCGGTCGGGCCTTCCACGCCGCAGTTCCAGGTCTGGTTGTGAGAGTGGCCGTCGCGGTTGTCCTCGAGATTCGCCTCGTTGTGGCGCTCGTTGTATGAGACGGCGTCGCGCAACGTGAAGCCGTCGTGCGCCGCGATGAAATTGATGCTCGCGCTCGGCTTGCGGCCATGGCCGCGGAACAGGTCGCTCGAACCGGCGAAGCGCTCGGCGAATCCGCCCAACATGCGGCGGCCGCCGTGCCAGAAGGCGCGCATGGTGTCGCGATACCGGTCGTTCCATTCCGACCAGCCGGCCGGAAAGTTGCCGAGTTGATAGCCGCCGAGACCGACGTCCCAGGGTTCGGCGATGAGCTTCACGTAGGCCAGCACCGGATCGGCGCGCAGCGCGGCGAAGAATGGCGAGTTCGCGTTGAAGCCGGAGCGGTCGCGGCCCAGCACGGTAGCCAGATCGAACCGGAATCCATCGATACGGTACTCCTGCGCGAAGTATCGCAACGAGGCCAGGATGTCCGCCTGCACGATCGGGTGGTCGCAGGCCACGGTGTTGCCGCAGCCGGTGACGTCGTCGTAGAAGCGCCGGTCGGACAGCCGGTGAAAGTAGTAAGCCCGGTTGTCGATGGCCTTGTACGAGAGCGTGGGTCCGAGATGGTTGCCCTCGGCCGTGTGGTTGTAGACGACGTCGAGGATCACCTCGATGCCCGCGGCGTGTAACGCCTTGACCGCCTGCTTGAGCTCGACCACCGGATCCTTCACCGCGTAACGGTGCGTGGGCGCGAACCAGCCCAGGGAGTTGTAACCCCAGTAGTTGGTCAGGCCGCGCTCGCTCAGGAAACCTTCGCTCATCATCGCGTGGACGGGCATCAGCTCGACGGCCGTCACACCGAGGGATTTCAGGTGATTGAGCACCGCGGGCACGGTCAGCGCGAGGTATTTGCCGCGCCATTCCGGCGGCACGTCCGGATGTTTCTGCGTGAATCCCTTCACGTGCAGCTCGTAGATCAGCGTGTCGCGCCACGGCACGGCGGGTTGTTTGTCGCCGTTCCAGTCGAAGACACCGTCTATGACGCGGCATTTCGGCATCGCGGCGGCGCTGTCGACGAGGCTGGGCCTGATACCCTCCGGGTCCGCGGGGTCGTAGCCGAGAATGCTCGGATCCCATTGCGGCTCGCCCACGATGTCGCGCGCCCAGGGATCGAGCAGTAGTTTGTTCGCGTTGCAGCGGTAGCCTTCTCGCGGATCGTACGGACCGTGCACGCGGATGCCGTACAACGTGCCGACACGCGCTAACTCCTGTTCGACGAAGCCGTGGTGGATCGCGCCGGTGCGGCCCGGCAACGTGAGCCGCGCGGTTTCGTTCGCGCCGCTCGCATCGAAGATGCAGACGTCGACGCGCGTCGCGGCGCGCGACTGGATCGCGAAGTTGACGCCGTTGCCCGTGAAGGTGGCGCCGAGCTGGTCCGGCGAGCCTTCCTTCATCAGCCGCTCCGTTTGAGGTACAGCCCCGCGAGCGGCGGCAGGCGAATACGCAGTGCGTACGGGAAGCCGTGAACCTGGTGTTCGAACGCGTCGTACCCGCCCGTGCCCGCGAATCCGGAGCCGCCGAAGCCGGGGTGATCGGAGTCGAAGATGACCTCGTAACGGCCGAGGTCGGGCACCCCTAACCAGTAGTCGTCGCGCGGCACCGGCGTCGCGTTGAACACGCAGAGGACGGGCGCGTAGCCGTGCTCCTGGCGCAGGAACGCGAACACGCTTTCGTCCGCGTTGTGCAGGTCGCTCCAGCGGAAGCCGCCCGCGTCGCAGTCGCTGGCGTGGAACTGCGGCAGGCGGCGGTAGAGAGCCGCGAGCTCGCGATTGAGGTCCGAGAGGCCACGATGCTCTGGCTTGGCGAGCAGGCCCCAGTCGAGTTGCTCGTGATCACGCCACTCGTGCCACTGGCCGAACTCCGAGCCCATGAACATGAGTTTCTTGCCCGGATGCGCGGTCATGTAGGCCATGAACAGACGATAGTTGGCCCGCTTCTGCCATTCGTCACCCGGCATCTTGTCGAGTAATGATCGCTTGCCGTGCACTACTTCGTCGTGCGAGATCGGCAGCACGAAGTTCTCGCTCCACGCGTACATGAACGAGAACGTGATCTTGTTGTGTTCGTGGCGGCGGTAGACCGGATCCTTCTCGAAGTAATGCAGGGTGTCGTTCATCCAGCCCATGTTCCACTTGAAGCTGAAGCCGACGCCGCCGAGATGGACGGGGCGCGACACGCCGGGAAACGCGGTGGATTCCTCGGCGATCGTCAGCACGCCCGGATGATTGCCGTGCGCGACGGTGTTGAACTCGCGCAGGAACGCGAGCGCGGCGAGGTTCTCCCGCCCACCGTACTGGTTAGGCACCCACTCGCCCGGCTTGCGGCTGTAGTCGAGGTAGAGCATCGAGGCGACCGCGTCGACGCGCAGGCCGTCGATGTGGTAACGCTCGAGCCAGTACAACGCGTTCGCGACGAGGAAGTTCTTCACCTCGTGGCGGCCGTAGTTGAAGATCTTCGTGCCCCAGTCCATGTGTTCGCCGAGGCGCCGGTCCTCGTGTTCGTAGAGCGCGGAGCCATCGAATTCGGCGAGGCCGTGGGAGTCCTTCGGAAAGTGCGCCGGGACCCAGTCGAGGATCACGCCGAGGCCGGCCTGGTGGCACTTGTCGACGAAGTACATGAAATCCTTCGGCGAGCCGTAACGCGAGGTGGGCGCGTAGTAGCCGACGACCTGGTAGCCCCAACTACCGTCGAACGGATGCTCGGCGACACCCATCAGCTCGATGTGCGTGTAACCCAGGTCGACGACGTAGGGGATCAGGTGCTCGGCGGCTTCGTGCCAGTCGTAGAACGGCGGGTGGCGATCCCAGGCGTGTTTCCAGCTGCTGAGCTGCACTTCGTAGATGTTGATGGGAGCTCGGCGCCAGTCCGTGTTCGGGCGCGCGTTCATCCAGGGGGCATCGCCCCATTCGTAGCCGTCCAGCGAAGCGACGATCGAGGCCGTCTCGGGACGCTTCTGCATGAAGAAACCGTACGGGTCTGACTTGAGCAGGATGTTGTCGCGGCGCGTGCGGATTTCGTACTTGTAGGTGGCGCCCTCGCCGATGCCCGGCACGAACAGCTCCCAGACGCCCGAGCTGCCGCGCGCCTGCATCGCGTGTTTGCGGCCGTCCCAGAGATTGAAGTCGCCGACCACGCTCACGCGCTTGGCGTTCGGCGCCCACACCGCGAAGTGCGTGCCCGCGACGCCGTCGCGGACCCGCAGGTGCGCGCCGAACTTGTTGTAGAGGCTGTAGTGCCGGCCCTCACCGAATAGATAGAGGTCGAAGTCGGTGAGCTCGTGCGCGAAGAAATACGCGTCGTGTTTGACGACCTCATGGCCGCCCTGGAAGCGGATGCGCAGCTTGTACGGCACCACGGGACGGCGATGGCGGATGTTGCCCTCGAAGAGTCCCGCGTCGTGGATGCGCTTGAGCTCGGCGGCCTTGTCGGCGCCCTCGTCCTCCCAGAACACCGCGACGGATTCCGCCCCCGGCTCGAGCACCCTGACGACGCACAGCGGCGTATCACCCGCCCGCGGGAATTCGTGGTACCCCAGCAGCGACCGCGGCTCGTGGTGACTCGCGCTGATCAGCGCGCCAATCTCGGATTTTGTCAGCTTGCCTTTAATGGGGACATTCCTCGTTGAATGGGGGCTGCCCCCATTCTTACATCACCGAGCGGATCTTCCAGATGCGGTCGGCGTATTCGCGGATGCTGCGGTCGCTCGAGAACGGGCCCATCGACATCGTGTTCAGCACGGCTTTGCGGCTCCAATCCTCCTGGTTGCGATAGAGCGCGTCGACGCGATCCTGGGCCTCGCAGTACGCGGCAAAATCCGCGAGTACCAGGAAAGGCTCGCCATCCGAAGTCAGCCGGTCCACGATCAGGCGCGCATGATCGCCCTCGCCGAACGCGCCGCTGCGGATCATGTCGAGCGTGTTGGCCAGCTCGGGATTCGCCGCGACGATCTCGCGCGGCCGGTAACCATCCGCGCGTCGCGCCTCGACCTCATCCGCAGTCATGCCGAAGATGAAGATGTTCTCCGGCCCCACCGCATCGCGAATCTCGATGTTCGCGCCATCCAGCGTGCCGATCGTGAGCGCGCCGTTCAGCGCGAGCTTCATGTTCCCCGTGCCGGACGCCTCCATGCCCGCCGTCGAAATCTGCTGTGACAGATCCGCCGCCGGCATGATCAGCTGCGCGAGCGACACGTCGTAATCCGGCAGGAACACGCACTTCAGCTTCGTCAGCGTATCCGGATCCTGGTTGATCTTCGTCGATGCATTGTTGATGAGCCGGATGATGGCCTTCGCCATCACGTATCCCGGCGCGGCCTTGCCCGCGAACATCGTCGTACGCGGCACCCACGGCTCGTCCGGCTTCGCCTTGATCCGGTTGTAACGCGTGATCACGTACAGGATGTTCAGCAGCTGTCGCTTGTACTCGTGGATGCGTTTCACCTGCACGTCGAACAGCGTATCCACGCTGACGTCGAGGCCCGTACGCCGATCCACCTCCTCCGCCAGCGCGATCTTGTTGTGCCGCTTGATCTCGCGGAACTGCCCGCGGAAATGCGGATCGTCCGCCGCCCAGCGCAGCCGCTCGAGTTCCTCGAGATCGTTCTCCCAGGCCGAACCCAGCCGCTCCGTCAACAGCCGCGACAATCCCACGTTCGACTGCTTCAACCAGCGCCGCACCGTGATGCCATTCGTGACGTTCGTGAACCGGTCCGGAAACATCCGCTCGAAACCCGCGAAGATGGTCTTCTTCATGAGGTCCGAATGTAGTTTGGCGACTCCATTCACCTTGTGGGACCCGACTACCGCCAGGTGCGCCATGCGCACCCGCCGCCCGTGGTGCTCACTGATGATCGACAACGCTGTCTTCGCCGCATCGTCTCCCTTGAAGCGTTTCCCGACCTCGAGCAGAAACTCCTCGTTGATGCGGTAGATGATCTCCAGGTGCCGCGGCAGGAACCGCTCGAAGAACTCCACCGGCCAGGTCTCGAGCGCCTCGGGCAGCAGCGTGTGGTTCGTATAACCGAACACCTTGCGGCAGATCTCCCACGCATCCGCCCACGCCATGTCGTACTGATCCAGCAGCAGCCGCATCAGTTCCGGGATCGCAAGCGTCGGATGCGTATCGTTCAACTGCACCGCGAGCGCCGTCGGCAACTCTTCCAGCGTGCGGTCTTCGGCCAGGTGCGTCGCCAGCATGTCCTGCATGCTCGCGCTGACAAAGAAGTACTGCTGCTTGAAGCGCAGCTCCTTGCCCTGCGGCGTCGAATCGTCCGGGTACAACACGCGCGAGAGATTCTTCGCGTCGACCTGGTCACGCACCGCGGCCGCGTATTCGCCCGAGTTGAAATTCTCGATGTGGAACGGCTGCAGTGCGCGTCCCGACCACAACCGCAGGTGATTCACCGTGGGCGAGCGATTGCCCGGCACGAGCTGATCGAATCCCACCGCGAGGATGTCCCGCGTTTCCACCCAGCGCGAACGCTCCTGTCCACCTTCTTCGTGCGTGATGATCACGCGCCCGCCGAAGCGCACGATGTAGCGCGCATCGGACCGCGGCGTTTCCCACACGTTGTGCAGCCGCAGCCACGTGCTCGCGGCTTCGCGCTGGCCACCGTTGTCGTCGATCGACTGCGTGAAGATGCCGTAGTCGTAACGGATGCCATAACCCGTCGCGGGGTACTGCAGCGTCGCGAGCGAGTCGAGGAAACACGCGGCGAGCCGCCCCAGGCCGCCATTGCCGAGTCCCGGATCCACTTCGAGCGCGACCACCGCGTCGAAATCGTGTCCCATGCTCGCGACGGCCGCGCGTGCCTCGTCGATCAACTCCGCGTCGATGCTCGACAACGCGTTGAGCAGTGATCGGCCCGGCAGGTATTCGACCGACAGGTAACAAAGCCGCTTCACACGCGCCCGCGCCACGCGCCGCTGCGTGGCGAGCCAGCGGGCGGACAGTTCCTCCCGTATAGCCAGCGATAACGCGTCGTATATGTCGCGTGGCGTCGCGGTCTCAGGGTCCTTGCCCAGCGAGCGCGTGAGCCGGTCATAAATCGCCGATCGCAGGCTGCCCCGTCTGAGGATCGCGCTCGTGACGAGCGGCTCATTCAACACTTGGTTCTACCTTTTCAGTTCGACGAGACATTTCAGGACAATTTTCGATGACGTGCCGACATTCCATGCAAGAAGTATGTCGGACTCCGGAGACCGGTATCATATGCACGTCGTGCGAGGGGGCACAGATTACCAAGGTTGCTTGGTGTCACCTTTCGCGCGCTGCACCACATTGGCTTCGAGTACACGCGGAATGCACCGACAAGCAATCGGCATCGATATCGGCGGATCGTCCATCAAAGCGGCGGTAGTCGACCTCACAAAAGGCAGCCTCGTCGGCGAACGACGCTCGGTGCCCTCGCCGGCCATGTCGGCCGTGAGCGAAATGATGCATGCCATGGCGGACGCCGTACCCGAAGGCGCCGAGCATCTGCCCGCGGGCGTGACCTTTCCAGGCGTCGTCGTCGGCGGCACGGTCTACACCGCGGCCAACGTCGCGAAGTCCTGGATCGGCCAGCCGCTCGCCGAACCCGCCGCCGCCAAGCTCAGCCGCGAGGTCGTCGCGATCAACGACGCCGACGCCGCGGGCCTCGCCGAGGTGCACTTCGGCGCCGCGCGCGACGTGAAGGGCACCGTGCTCGTCCTGGCGCTCGGCACCGGCATCGGCAGTGCGTTGTTCGTCGACGGCCTGCTCGTGCCTAACACGGAGCTGGGGCATCTCGAATTCGACGGCATGGAAGCCGAGGCGCGCGCCTCGGGCCGTGCGCGCATGGAACGCAAGCTCGAGTGGAATGACTACATGGCCGAGCTGTCGTACGTGCTGACGCGCATGCACGCGTTGTTCTGGCCGGACCTCATCGTGCTGTGCGGTGGCATCACCGGGGACCATCCGAACCTGGTCGACGACCTCAAGGTCCCGACCCAGCTCAAGCTGGGCTCGCTGCGCGCGGATGCCGGCATCGTCGGCGCCGCGTTCGCGACCACCCTCCGTCAAGGGGTGTGGATCAAGCAGGCGAAAGTAGCAGGGAAATAGCTGTAGTCAGGCTGGAATCTCGTCACAGTTCCACCTCGAAGCGCTGCAACATGTCCGGAGCTGCGGATCTGCCGGATTGTTCCGAGCCCTCGGATGGGCTAACAACGCGATATGGCCACACGCAACAAGCCGCAGGTCCTTTGCGTCGACGATGAGCCCCGCATCGTCGACGCCCTGTGCGCGCTCCTCGGCAAGGAATACGACGCCCAACACGCCACGAGCGCCGCGCAGGCTCTGCGAAAGATGAACGAGATGGATCGCCTTGCCGTGGTCGTGTCCGACATGCGGATGCCCGGCATGGACGGTGCCAGCTTGCTTCACGAGGTCATGCTGCGCCGCCCGGACGTCACGCGCATCCTGCTGACCGGCGATTCAGGGCGCGACCTCGCTGTCGAGGCCGTGAACAAGGGCCAGGTATTCCGCTTCCTCACCAAGCCCGTCGTCGTGACGGACATCCGGCACGCGGTCGAAGCTGCCGTCATCCAGTACCGGCTGGTGCATGCCGAACGCGCCGTGATGCAGGAGACCTTGGTCGGCTGCATCCGCTCGCTCATGGAAGTGCTCGCGATCGCGAACTCGGCGGCGTACGGCCGCGCCGAGCGCATCAAGCGCATCGCGATGGAATGCGCGGCGCGATTCGCCTGCACCGACTACTGGCAGCTCGAGGCCGCTGCGCTGCTTTCGCAGGTCGGTTACGTCGCCCTCTCGCCGGCGCTGATCGAGAAGCTGCACGACGGTGCGACGCTGACCGCCGGCGAGTTGCACGAGGTGGGCGGCGTACCGAACGTCTCTAACAAACTACTTGCGCACATTCCGCGCCTCGAGCCCGTCATCCAGATCCTCGACGCGCTGACCTGGCCCGACAAGCGCCTGGCCGCGATGCACGACGGCGTCGTCGGCCTCGGCGCGAAGATCCTCGGCGCCGTGCTCGAATTCGAACAGCAGGTCGCGCAGGGCAAGTCGGTCGACGACGCGTTCGATTATTTGCACGAACGCGAGGTTCGTTACGGCGAGAAAGTGGTCGCCGCGCTCGAGAAATGCCTCTCCACGCGCTGGCACATGGGCGCAAGCATGGAGATCACGCTGCGCAACGTTCGCCCGGGCATGATGATCCTCGAAGAGGCGCGCCGTCAGAACGGCATGCTCGTCATCCCGCGCGGCGCGGAAGTGACCAAGACCTTCCTGCAGCGGATCGAGAACATCGCTCCCGATCTGCTCGATGTGAAGGTGCGCGTGCGGCTGAGCGGAGCGGCGCCCGTCGCTCCTGCCTAGCTGCTCTTGAAATGGAGTCCGACCCATTTCCGTCACGGATTCGTCGGCCTGCCAGCCAACACGCGCGCCGCAAGTAACGTTGTCCTACAAGGATGCCCGCTCGCAGGCTTGCAGCGCCCGAGCGACATTCCTAACAAACTTCTCCGCCACGAGGGCCGCTTGCAGGGCTCTGTCAGAGGAAGGAGAAAACGATGCGTCAATCCAAGTTGATTGTGCCGCTGCTCGCGGTCCTGGCCCTCGTGGCCGGCTGCTCACAGCATGAGTCCAACGCCACGAAGGCGCTGGAAGGTGTCGAAACCTCGCTCGCCGCGATCAAGGAAGACGCCGCGCGCTACGCGCCCGAGGGACTCAAGGGCGTCGAGTCCAACATCGCACGACTCAAGGCCAGCCTCGAGAACAAGGACTATGACGATGTGATCGCCGGCACGCCGCAGCTGCAGAAAGCGGTGGATTCACTCGGCGCCGCGATCGAGTCGGGCAAGGAACAGGCTCGCGCCGCGGTAGCCGCGGCGACCACCGAGTGGGAGTCATTGAGCGTCGAAGTGCCGAAGTCCATCGACACCATCCAGGCGCGCGTCGACGAACTCGACAAGAAGAAGCGTCTGCCGTGGGGCATCGACAAGGACGAGTTCGCGGGCGCCAAGGCCGGCCTCGAAAGCATGAAGGCCCAGTGGGCCGAAGCGACCAACGAGTTCGAATCGGGTGACAAGGTCGACGCCGCGCTGAAAGCGAAGTCGGTGAAGGGAATGGCCCAGGAAATCAGCGAGAAGCTGAAGATCAAGGCTGCCTGACTGCCTCGAAGGGCATGTAAGGGGAAGTTGAGCCGCGGTGATGAGCCGCGGCTTTTTTCATGGCTCTACTTACGCGATCTCCAATAGCCGGGTTCGAGCAGACTCCTGGAGTTCGGATAAAGCCTCCAGATGAAACTCAAGCCTCATCGCTCGAGTGCGTCGCGAGCCCGTTTCATTGCGTCACCTTTTCACGCTCTTCTCATTTGGGTCGTTTGCGATAAAGCCGGTCGAACTCGCGCGCGAGCGACTCATTGGCGGATCGGACCTGGTCCACGACCAACTTCGCCCAGTCGAAATACCGTTGCTTCGTCGCCAACGGCCAGTCCTTCGGCGGGCTGGAAAGAATGTCGCGCAGGTTGCAGATCTTGTCCGCGAGCTTCACGAGCTTCGCGCGTTTGCTCGCATGACCGGCGTGCTCGATCTGCAATCGTTTGCGCCTTTCCTTCGGCAGAGACTTGTCGTCGGTCACCTCGAGTACGATCCCGGCGATTTCCTTTCCGAAATGACGTCGCAGCTCGGCCGCGGTGGTCTCGGTGTCCTCGATGGTGTCGTGCAGCAGCGCCGCCGCGATCACCCGCGTGTCACGCACGCCGCCCTTGTGCCACAGCAGCTCCGCGAGCGCGATCGGGTGATTGATGTACGGCGATGCATTCGCATCCTTGCGCCGCTGATCCCGATGTTTGTCGGCGGCGAAATGCAGCGCGGCGAGAATCGTCCCTGCTCCCGTCAGATTCACTTTCGGCAAGGGTGCGATTGACGCCATGTGCAGCTCCTCGTTGTTTGATTGCCTCGAAGTTTAGGGTGGGGACAGCGGTGCCGGTGCAAAAAGTGGGGATGGATCCCGTGCGATGTCTTACAGCCCCGCGGGGCGCTCACTGATCAATGCGCTCGAGCGCCCCGCCCTACGCTGTCCTCCACATCCGCGGATGCGGAGGCGACCATGACGACAACACCTCAGCGACAGCAACCCATCGACGAGCGCGAGCCGCACATCGAGACGCCCGTCATCGACATGCAGGATCTCGAGCACAACCCCACGCCCCTGACGCGTGTGCCGAACAAGGGCGTGAAGGTCGAGCCCAAGATCGACAGCGACGACCTGCGCGACTTCGCGAAGGAGGACGAAGCCGCCATCCAAGCTCTCGAAGAACTCGAGAAGCAGATCAAGCGGCAAACGCCCGGCTGATTCTCAATGCCCCACCTGGCCGTGCGTCCACTGACGCGCGGACGCGCGCAGTGGTCGCAACATCCACCGATCGTTGTGCTCGTGGCCCGTGGATCCCAGCGGCGAATCGAGCTTGCGGAATCCATGCCGCCCATAGAACTCGATCGCGGGCTGCATCTGCTTCACCGTTTCGAGGTAGCAGCGCACGTACAGGAGCTGCCGCGCCGCCGCGAGGCAGCGATCGAGCAGCGCCTCTCCGATACCACGCCCGCGCACATCCGCGCGCAGGTACATGCGCTGCAGTTCGCAGGTGAGCGGGTCCGAGCCCGCGAGCGGCGCAAACCCCGCACCGCCGACGATCTCACCCTCGCGCACCGCCACGAAGTACAGCGAGCGCTGGCGCTGGTAGGTCGAGTACAGCGCGCGATCCGCGGGCTCGAGTAGTTCGACACCGCGCCCGGCGATGCCGTACTCGGCGCGCGAGTCCGCGATGATCTGGAGCAGTGCCGGCACGTCGGCCGGCTCGATGAGTCGTATCTGGATTGTCGTGGGCATGTTCGCGTCCTTTGGGTTCCTCCCCCGCGGACGCGCACAAAAAAGCCTCCGCTGGGGAGGCTCGTTTCGGTTGAGTCGTCAGCTACACGCGCTCAATCGCCGGCCTCCACGTGATGTGGCGACCAAAAGTAATACTTGCAGACGAGGTTGAGCACGGAAGTGAAACTACTTGGATCGGGCCGCGCCTGTCAACCCGGCGGGATGCGCGTGATCGCGCGATCGAAGGCTGTTTCCGATTCGCGCGCCTCCTGTTCCTCCTCCGTCTCCGTTCCCTCGTTGCCCTGCTCGCGATCCTCATCGGGCTCCGGCTGGTCCTCAGGCGGAATCTTCGGGTCGAGCGGCTCTCCTGGAATGGTCGCGGGCGCGATGGGTTCGAGGGGGCGTTTGCGGGGCATGGGAACGCTCCTTATGTGCAGTGATCGCCGCAAGCTTAGGGCTTCGCGGCAAGCGGTCACGTCAGCCAGCGCCGATGGCGCAGGTAGGTTGGCTGCGCGAGGATCGTCGAATCGGCGTGCGGCGCGCCATATGACACAATCGCGCCATGTCCACACTGCCTCCCTGCCCCAAATGTGCGTCCACACTCACCTATGACGACGGCACCCTGCTCGTCTGCCCCGAATGCGGACATGAATGGAAAGAGACCGAAGTCGCCGCGCCCACCGAAGAGACGCCGGTCATCCGCGATGCCTTCGGCACGCCGCTCAGCGACGGCGACAGCGTCACCGTCATCAAGGATCTGAAGGTGAAGGGCTCGTCGTCCGTGGTGAAGGTCGGCACGAAGGTCAAAGGCATCCGCCTCGTTTCCGAGGGCGATCACAACATCGATTGCAGGATCGAAGGCATCGGCGCGATGGCGCTGAAGTCGGAGTTCGTGAAAAAGGCCTAGGCGGCCTGACTCCCCGCGCCGCGTCGTCTCACTACCCGCCGAGGATCGGTGCGAGCGCGGCCTGGATTCGCGACATCTGCTCCGGCGTCGTCATGCTGGTGAGCAGTTTGCCGAAATGCGGATGCCGCGCGCCCGAAATGATGTACTGCCAGCGGTACGCGCCGAGCACGACGGACTTGATCTCCCTGACTTCGCGCTCGCTGTACGCCTGCGACGAATAACGCACGAAGTACTCCACGTCGGCCGCGGACTGGGCCTGCAGGATTCCGTCCACCGCGCCAACGAGCGCAATCAGATCGTTCACCGCCCGATCGCGCTGATCGACGGACAGTCGCGCGTGTTCGTCCTTCCACTCGAGCTCGTCCAGCACCACGTGCTGGCTTTCGTCCTTCCAGTGATACTTGAAGACGTCCTTGAACAGCGGACACAGATCCGCGTCCATGATGGTCTCGGCGTAGTGCGCCTGCACGAATAGTTCGATGTGGCACGTGAGCGCGAGGACGGCCCAGGTGCACGCGGCGAGCACCGCGCGCGCGACGTCGTTCGGATTGGCCGTCTGGCGGTAACCCTGCGGCATCTTCTCGCCGATCATCTCTTCCATGCGCCGGAACAACTCCTGGTGCTTGATCTCCTCGTTCGTGAATCGCACCAGCGCTTCCATCGCATTCTGATCGTCGAACGCATGCGCGCGGCCCTGGTCGAGCATCTTGGCGCTGATGAATCGCTCGACCAGGCCGAAAATGTAGGCGTAAGTGCGCCCTTGCACCTGGCTGAGGAGCCGAGCGTCCCGCGGATCGAGGAACGGCAGCATGTCCACGCGCGAGAGCGCGTCGGGCAGGAATTTTCGCGAGAAGTCGAAGTGGCGGTCGCGCATCAGGTCACGGTCGATCTGCCATTCGGTCTTTTTCGAAAGCCTTACGATCTGCGCGTAGCGGGCGGTGCGGCCCGATCCGGCGGCGGGTGAGAGGACGGCATTCATGAGGATCTCCGGTTAGCTAGTGTGGTGAAACTTCGTCGAGTGCTACTCTCCCCTCGCGGCGTTCGAGATTTAATGCCCGCGGCTCCAATCCACTTGCTCCAGGCTCCAGACTCCAGACAGGTCAGTCCCCTTGGATGCGTTCTCCGACGTGTTGCGTGTGATCCGGCTTTCGGGAAGCGTGTTTCTCGAGGCGCGGTTCTCCGCGCCGTGGTGCGTGAGCGGCCGGATGTCGGCGGAGGACTGCAAGCCGTTCCAGGTCGCGCCGCGGCACGTCATCGGGTTGCACTACGTGTCGTCGGGGCGGATGCATCTGCGCATCGGCGATGGCGCGCCGATCGAGGTGGGTACGGGCGAGCTCGTCCTGCTGCCCCACAACGACGCACACGTTTTAGGTAGCGAGATCAGCGATACGCCCGTATCCGCGGGCGAACTGGTCAGGCCCTCACCCGCCGGCGAGTTCGCGCACATCGAACATGGCGGCGGCGGCGAGAGCACGCAGTTGCTGTGCGGATTCCTCGGCACGGATCATCCTTTCGGTCCCCTGCTCTCCTCACTACCTGCCGTCCTCAAACTCGACGTCGGCGCGACACCCATCGGCGCCTGGGTCGAGAGTTCCTTTCGATTCGCCGCCAGCCAGGTCGCGCCGGGACGGGTTGGTTCGTCGAGCGTCGTCGCCAAACTGGCGGAACTGTTGTTCGTCGAGGCCGTGAGCCACTACATCGACGGCCTGCCCGCCGACAAGGCCGGATGGCTCGCCGGCGTGCGCGATCCGAACATCGGTCGCGCGCTCGCGCTGCTGCACGGAAGTCCAGGCAAGGACTGGACCGCGGAAGCACTCGCGATCGAAGTCGGGATGTCGCGTTCGGGATTCGCGGAGCGTTTCACGTCGCTGGTTGGCCAGTCGCCGATGCACTACCTGACGTACTGGCGCATGCAGCTCGCTGCACGGCAGTTGCGGGAGTCGCGCGACAGCGTCGCGAAGGTTGGTTATGCGGTGGGTTATGAGTCCGAGGCCGCGTTCAGTCGCGCGTTCAAGCGGGAGTTCGGCGCGTCGCCCGCGGAGTGGCGCAGGCGCGGTGGATAGGCGCGCGATTCAGAACACCGTGATCAGCGCGATGCCCAGGATGATGTAGATGGCGATCACCGTGGCGAAGTATCCGGGCGATTCGTTGCGGTATATCGTTTTGCCGCTCCAGCGGTGCTTGGCGTACACCTCGCCCGTGCGCAGCGCGTAGGCGACGTAAATGAGCAGGAGAATGCCGAGGACGCGAAACATCGCTCAGCGCCTCGTCCGCAGGAAGTATTCCACCGCCATCGTGACCAGTCCGATGAGTGAACCGATCGCGGCCACCGGCACCGCGAGCATGGCGAGCAATCCCAGGCCGATCGGGTTGCCGTCCTTCGGGCCCAACAGGGCGTAAAGGAGCAGCGGCGCGATACCGATCGCACCCGCGGCGAGGCTCGTCAGCAAGATCTTCAGCCCGCGGCTGCGCGGGTCCGCCGGCCGCGGATTCCCGCTCCGCTTGCGAATCGTCTGCATCGGCGATCTAGCCATGCAGCTTGAAGCGTCCGCTGATCAACGCCCAGGTGCTGCGGCGCGCACCCGTGACCTTGTGCATTTGATCGTCGGCCGCGGCGACGACACAGTCGCGGCCCCGGCTCTTGGCGAGGTACAGCGCCTCATCAGCCCTGCGGAACGCATCATCGAAGGGCTCACCCGCCGGCGAGACCGCCACACCGAAGCTCGCCGTGATCGGCAGCGGTTCTTCCGGAATGAAGTTCGTGTCCTTGATGCGTTGGCGCAGCTTTTCGGCGAGCTCCGCGGCCTTCGACAGGCTCGCGCCAGGCAGCACGAGCACGAATTCCTCACCACCCCAGCGACCCAGGCCATCGGTGTTGCGCGAGTGCGAGCTCAGGATTTCGCCCATCAATCTCAGCACGCGATCGCCACCGTAGTGGCCGCGCTGGTCGTTGACCCGCTTGAAATGATCGATGTCGATGACGATCACGCTCGCGGGCGTGCGAGTGATCTGGAGCTGCTCGACGAACCGCTCGATACCGTGACGGTTCATGACGTTCGTCAACGCGTCGAGCGTCGAGAGCATACGGTACTTTTCCTTCTCGGTCTCGAGATGGTCGATCTTCTTGCGCTGCTCGCGGTGCTTGCGGCGCAGCCTGACCCACTGAGAGATGCCGTAGGTGGTGGCGAGGACCAGCCACGAGCACAAGATGCCGAGGTACCACAATTCCGCGCTGATCCAGTGCCCGACGAATTCGATCTTGTCGATCTGGATGTCGTGCTCGGTATCGGAGAGATTACCGCCGCGCAGATCGATGGAGAAAATGGTGGCATTGCTGAGATCCGGATGCGACAGCGAGCGCGGCAGGTCGTATTGATCTATCCACCACTCCGGCACCCAGAACTCGCCCAGGCTGATCGCGACCGGCTGCGCCATGTCGCGGGCGGGGATGTTGACGAAGTTGTACTTCGGAGAATTGAGGTCCTCTACCTTCGAGAATTGCGGATCGAAATTGCGCACGGCAACGCGCAGGTAACGCGCGTTGCCCGAGTATCGGATCGCGAGGTTCAGCTTCTGGAAGCGCGAGAGGTCGACGCCCTGGTCGACGTTTCCGTTATGCAACTGGTAACCGAAGCTGCACCCCTGGTCGACCGTGGCCTTGGGGAACTTGCATGCGAAATGAAAACGCGACTGGTCGACCCACTGGATGTCCGCCGGCGCGCCATCGCCGGATTGCATGACGAAAGCGTTGGCGAGGTCGTGCGTAGGGTCGAGCGACAGCCGCCGTTCCGGCAGGAAGCCGTGGCCCACGACGGCGAGGCACGTCAGGAGGATCCCGATCGACAGCGCCCTCGAGTGGCTGGTTTTCCCGGGAATCGAAACGTCTGTTTCGTGCATGGTCCTACAATGGTGCCCTGTGAAGGGCATCGATACCGAGACGGGTATCGGTTATTCCGAGTGGGGATTCAGTTACACCGCTCCTTTTGTTGCGCGTTTGTGATGGAGCGCAATTAATTGCGCCGGGAATTCGATTAGTGGGCCGGCGGGAGGCGGGAAAACGGCGGGTGTCTATCCATTCAAAGCCGACGTAATGCCCACGACCGTCAGCGCCGCGATGAGATTGAATGTCGAGTGCATCACGATCGGCGCCAGCAGCCCTTCGCTGCGTTTGACGAGCCAGGCGCCGACGAGACCGAACAGGAACAGTCCCGGCATGTCCATCCAGGATTCGTGAATCAGCGCGAATAGCGCGGCCTGCAGGACCGCTGCGAACAGGAAAGTCAGCTGGCCGCGCGACGCCTCGAGCAACACACCGCGGAACACCAGCTCTTCGATGACCGGAACGGCCAGAGCGAAGATGAGCAGCATTGCGACGATGCCGTACAACTGGTGCGTGCCCTGCATCGCGCGGATCGTGTCGGTGCCCAAAGCACCCGCGGACTGCAGACCCAGGCCGATGATGCCGGCCACGACCTTCAGCGCGATCGCGAAGCCGATGCCGACGAGGATCGACTTCGTCACCGACCAGTTTCCGAACAGCAGCGACTTCAGCGATCGTCCGCGCAGCAGCGGCAGGATCAACAACAGCGTGAGCAGCGTGGTCCAGAGCATTTCCCGGGCGAGCATGAAGTCCGTGGCGCTCGTCTGGCCGCGCTTGGTCCAGGGAAGCATCAGCTCCAGGAATGCCGCGTGGAACACATAGATAGAGATCAGGCCGCCGATGGAAAAGACCGCGAGCGCGTGCCACGCGTGCCGGAGAGCCCAGATCGGCTGAGGCTTGTCGGGTTCGAGGCCCGCGATGCGGCGCCCGAGACCACGGTAGTGGATAGGCGCGATCACGGCCGCGGGCATGATGGCGGCGAGCAGTAGCAGACCGAAGAACAGCAGGAAGCCCCAGACGTCACCGCCTTCCCACGGCGCGCCCGGATGCGCCAGGAACAGTGCGAGCCGTTCGCGGCTGAGAAGATCCGCGCCGAATCCCTGGTCGCGAAGTTGTTTGTAGGCGGCGATGGCCTCTTCGCGGTTGCCGTGTTCGCGCTCGAACTCGAAGTATTCGACACGATTGTCGTAGAGGACGAATTCGCCTCCGATGACGCGGCGGTACATCTCCCGCGCGGCTTCGATCTCGCCGTTTTCCGCGAGGATCCGCGCGAGCATGACGTTTCCGCCCGGAGCCTCCTTGTCGGCACGCAGGATCTCACCCGCCGCTTTCGGATCGCCCATGTCCACGAGCAGCTTCGCGGCGCTGAAGCGCGGCACGGTTTCCCAGGTGCTCTCCGGCGCTTCGAGCAGCAACCTGCGCGCCTTGTCCTTCGCCCCGAGCTGAATCCAGCGCTCCACGGCGACCAGCAAGACGCGAGAACCGGGATTCAGGCTGACGGCCTGGATCGCGTACTGGGAAGACAGCTCCGGCTTGTTCCAGTGGAACTTGTCCGAGAGTAGTTCGTACAGGACTGCCTGCTGCTGCGGCGACCAATGACGCGAACGCGGGATGAGAGCCTCGGCCTTGCTGCCCGCGTCGTCTCCCCACGACTTCTCGATGTCGTAGAGGAGGACTTCAGGATGTTCCGCGTGACGGCCCTTGCGGAGCTGCTCCTGGCAGGCTTCAAGGTCGCCACTCGAGGACTCGATATACATTTCCTCCGAGTGCGCGAACACTTCGATGAAGCGGCATTTTTCGACCTGCGGCGTCGGCTCGAAGGGATCTTTCGTGATTCGCGCGTCGTACGCCGCGAGTACTTCGCTGTAGATGGCGGTCTGGGCGTTGGTCACACGGTCGGCGAATCGCAGGTGCGAGCCGGGGGCGAAGTCGGTCTCGATGTCGATGGGAGCCTGGCCGAGGACCGGCCCGGCGAGGAGACAGAGAATAAAAGCGAGTGACTTTGTTGTTCTTGTTGTCACGGGGTGATGCTACTACTCGGTGTTCAGCCTGGTCACGTAAGTGCGGTGGCCGCGGCCCGGTCGCGCGCGGGCATGCCCCTTCTCTGCCTCGGGGGGCATTCGAGTGACAGTCGCTCGATGGCAAGCGCTATTTGCTGGTTGACGCGCCGGCGCCCCATATCCGCCGGGCATTGCCGCTCAGGATGGCCGCCTTTTCTTCTTTCGTTAAATCGAGCTTCTCCAGCGCCTCGACCGTGCGCGCGAGCGAAATCTGCGGATAGTCAGAGCCGATCAGGACGTGGTCGATACCTACATTGCGCAACGTCCAGACGAACTCCTTCTCGATGGGCGAGCCCGCCGCGAGCAGCACGACGCCGGAGATGTCGAAGTACACGTTGTCGAGCGCGAAGCCATCCGCCGTGCGCGCGAGCACGAGGATGTTCCAGTAGCGGAAATTGAGAGCACCCATGTGGGCGAAGATGAAACGCGTCTTGGGCGCTTTGAATGCGAGGTTGAACAGGTCCTCGCCGTCGCCCGGTACGATGCCCGCGTTGTCCATGAGCACCGTCATGCCGAGCTCGCCGGCTTTCGTCATGAGCGCCAGTACGCGCGGGTCGGAGATCTGGAAGTTCTGCGTGTGCGGATGAATCTTCAGCGTTTTCACACCGCGCGCGGCGATGCGTGCGAGTTCGTCGAGCGCCGCCTGACCGTCGTATGGGTGGACCGTGGCGATGGGAACCACCTCGGGATGCTTTGCGGCAAGCGCGATCAGGGCATCGTTGCTCGAGCGAATCGAAGCGGGATTACCTGCAGGCGCCTGGTGCGGACCACCGAACCACATTGCACCGATACCCGCGAGATCTACGCCGGCATCCCGTGCTTCGGTCTTGAACTTTGACAGTGACCCCTCACCCTCGCGCAAATGCACGTGGACGTCGAACACCGGGTCCGCCGAATGGGCCATACCGGCCAGACTGAAACCGAGCGAGAGAACGAGAAGACGGAAGAATTTCATCGTGAGCCTTACTGCGGATGACTTCGACAGGCTGCAGTTTAGCTCAGGCCGTGTTGCGCGCCTCGCTACCGATGCAGCTTGAACCTTCCACTCATCAACGCCCAGGCCCCCTTGCTCGCCCCCGTGACCTTGTGCATCTTCTCCTCGTTCGCCGCGACCACGCAGTTGCGACCGCGACTCTTCGCAAGATAAAGCGCCTGGTCCGCCTGCCGGAACGCCTCGTCGAACCCCGCCCCACCCTTCGAGGCCGCGACACCGAAGCTCGCCGTGATGTTGAGCCTGTCTTCCGGCACGAAGTGGGTTTCCATGATCTTGTGCCGCAGCTTCTCCGCGAGATCCGCGGCTTTCTCCAGGCTCGCGCCCGGACACACGAGCACGAATTCCTCACCACCCCAACGCCCCACCGCATCCGTGTTGCGAATGCCCGCACGCAGGACCTCGCCCACCTTGCGCAGCACCTGATCACCTACATGATGCCCACGCTCGTCGTTGACGCGCTTGAAGTGATCGAGATCGATGACGATGACGCTCGCGGCCACGCCCGTATTGGCCAGCGACGCGACGAACTGATCGATGCCGTGACGATTGAGCACGCTGGTCAGCGCATCGATCGTCGAGAGCTTCTGGTATTTCTCCTTCTCCTTCGCGAGCTCCGCGATCTTGTGGCGCTGCGCGTGATGCGCGCGCCGCAGCGCAACTAGCTGCGTGACCCCATACGTCGTGCCCAGGATCATCCACAGGCACAGGATCCCGAGGTACCAGTACTCCGCGCTGATCCACTCGCCCACGAACTCGATCTTCTCGATCCGGATCTCGTGCTGCGTGCCACCAAGCTCGCCCTGCAGGTCGAGGTTGAATACCGTTGCATTGCTCAGATCGGGATGCGAATACTCGCGCGGGTGGTTGAAGTGAGTCGTCCACCACTCCGCCACCGAGAACTCGCGCATGCCGATCGAGATGGGCTTGTCGAGCTCCTTGGTCGGAATGTTGACGAAGTTGAACTTCGGGGAATTCACATCCTCGACCGTCGAGAATCGCGGATCGAAGTTGCGCAGCGCCACGCGCAGGTACTGCGCGTCGCCCGTGTAGTGGATCACGAGGTTCAGCTTCTTGAAGCGCGAGAGGTCGATGCCCTGGCTCGCGTCCTCGCCCGACAGCATGTAGACGAAGGCACAGCCCTGGTGGATCGCCGAAGCCGGGAACTTGCAGGTGTAATGGAAGTTGAGCTGGTCGAGCCAGTCGGCTTCAGCCGGCGCGCCGTTACCCGATTGCGCGAGAAAGGTTTTCCAGAGGCGATCTTCCGCGTTGGCGAGCGTCAGCGTGCGTTCCGGCAGGAAGCGATGCCCCGCTACGACGATCAGCGTCAGCAGGATGCCGAGCAGCAGGAGCGCCGATTGGATGGGCTTTCGGTGGGCGGAGTCGGTCATTGTGCGGCGCGCCTGCGATATTCCCCGGTTTGCGCAGGGGCACCAGGATCGGTATCGGCAGAAATGGCCGAAGATTTACGGATGCTGGACGAAAATATGCCGGCCGAATGTGATGCGGTTACAAGAAGCGTATCGGAATCGGTGGCGGTGAAACCACCACCGACTTCACCATCGCGTCGGCGTCCTGCGCCAACTCCGGCCGGCAGAGCTTCGGTTACGGCAACTCCTGGAGCGTGAGAGAAACCGTACCGTTCGCGTCCAGCGTACCCGGCCCGCCGAGCGACATTCTCGAGCCGAATTCCGGACTCGCAATGCCCCAGTCGATCGGATCGGGGTATGTCGCATCGCCGGATCTCATGAACAGCCGGTAAGTCCCCGCGCGCAGCGTGCCCTGGAAAGTTTGTTGGTTCGCGGCAGGCCAGTTGTGCGTTGACCCGCAGGTGCCGCCCGCTCCAACGCCGACGCCCCAGGCATCCTCGACCCATCGACCATCCATGTACTGAAGCGCTGCGAGCAGGACCGCGCTGCAGTCATCGGCGTTTGGCGCATTCTTTTCTATCGAGAGATCGATTTCGAGCTCGAAAGCCGAGCTGCGCGGGACCACGATTTCCAGCATCCAACCGTTTCCAGCGCCGCTCCACACTCCACTGATGTGTGTGGGGTTCCTCATGTGCAGATCGATGAAACCCGTGTAGGTCCCGCGCGAGACTGTTCCATCCAGGACAGCTCCCCCGCGCGCCGAGGCACCGACCGTGAAACTGCCAACGTCCGGATAAACCACGGTGTCGCTGACCGCGACGTTGAACGCCCCGGATTGCTCCGCCTGGCAGTGCGGCGCCGACCCGGAGCCAAAGATCTGACAGGGCTCCACGCCCCGTGTGTCGTATGCCACTGCTGCGTACCCCTTGCCTTGGACCTCGAGCGGTTCTCCCACGACATGCGTCCAGGCCGCCGAAGTGCTGGGTTCGTAATGGTCATCGCCCGCGTATGTCGCGGTTAGGACGTACGCTCCCGCTTCATCGAAGCGATGCGCGCAGGTTCCTACCTGCGACGTGCCGACCTCGGCTTCACAAATCAGTTGATCATTGGCGTCGCGCACCGTGACGCGGCCGGTCGGGCCGCGTTCCGCATCCGGCGCTCCGGTGAGCGTGGCAATGAAATTGGCGAATTCCCCGGTCAACGTCGACTCGGGATCACTCGAAAGGTGCGTGGATGAGATGGCCTTCGCGATTTCCACCGGAATGTGCGCGGTGGCCAGGTCGCCATACACGCCTTCCACCTCTCGCGCGCCCGCGGTCAGCGGCGTGAGCGTGCAAGAGCCCGTTCCGCTGGCATTCAGCGTGGCCGTGCACGAGACACCGCCCAACGTGATCTCCACGTCGCCGCCCATGGGCCTCGATGATCTCACCTGCGCATGGATCGTGAGCGGCGCGAACACCGTTGGAGTCTCCTCGGGATCCAGACGCAACGTCATCGTCGTTCCTCGAATGCAGTTTCCGAGTTCGTACGGCGGCAAAGACGCGAGTTGTGTCGATGATGGAGCCGTCGTAACCCGATTGCGCAGGACTTCCACGAAGCCGTTGATCGACGCGCGCAGGGCCAGATCCACCTGCGCGCAGTACGGCGGTTCGTTCTGCGGAATGAATTGCAGCGTGCTCGAGGTACTCGGACCCAGATTCAGATCGACGCCAACGAGCGCCACACTGTTCAGGATCGTGAAAGCCGGACTCGCGCCGACGTACGCGAAGGTCGTGAGACTTGCCGTCGCGAAAGGTTCCGCGTCCTCACCTGGCGCGACACTCACTTCGGGGACGCTGAACGTGGGGGCGTAGAAGGCAAACGAGCTCTCGAGCGGCTGATCACCGCCGAAGTCCAGTCGCGCGCGCGCGGACGTGGAGCCACGAACGCTCGCGCCGTATTCGTATTCGGCGCTCACACTCATGCCGACGTAGATCGGAACGTTGATGCTCGCCACCCTCACATTGATGATCCTCAGAAGGCTATCGACGATTGTGAGAGGAACGGGCACGGAGAAGAACCCGATCCGCCGCTCCAGTGACGCGGTACGTCCCCCGCTGATCCTGAGCGAGGCGAAGGCATTCAGGCTCGAAGTCACCTCGAAGAAGGATCGGTCAAAGCCGCCCAGTGATTCGTCGTAGCTGACGTCGGCGACGAATGTTGTTCGGAGCGAGACATCTCCGTTCAGCGTGACGTTGCCATCGGATACCGCGTAGTCGAGGAACCACGGGCTCTCCGGCGCCGTTGTCAGCGGGGAGCTGTATGGCGGCGAGTCCTTGCGAAGCACATAGTTGTTGGTCCTGGAGACTTCGGGAGCCGCGCTATCGAGCGTAAAGGTGCCGGAGATCTCGAGCTTGTCGAACAGTTCGTCGATCGACGGCGCCATGTATGTAGCGAGCGTTTGGCCGTTCAGCTCCTGCACCGCCGTGATCTTGTAGGCGGTGTCGTCGGCGATGATGACGTCGCCGGCGTTCAGCGGGATCGAACCATTGAAAGTCATGACCGTGTCGGTGATCTCCACGATCAGGGAGGTGACGCTGGGCTCGAGCACTCGCACCCGTGGATCGAGCTGCGCCCAGGCAACCCCTTCTGGATCCGCAACCGACACCGTTATTTGCGATGAGACGGAGCCACCGGCGCCCGTGCAGTTGAGGACGAAGGTATTTGTCGTCTCGACCAACGGGCCGATGAGTTCGCTGCCCTGGACGTTCTTGTTGCCGGACCAGCCGCCTTCGGCGACGCATGACGTGGCGTTCGAAGCGGACCAGCTCAGGGTGGCCGTACCGAGGGTGGACACCGACGTTGCATCGGTGGTGAATGAGCTGATGACGGGCGCCGCTGGTGGCGGAGGCGGATTCGGCTGCGGCGAGTCGCTCTTGCCTCCTCCACCACAGGCGGAGAGCACCAACAGGAATCCGAGAGAAACGAACGGCGCAGAGCGACGGACGCCGCGTCCGACGCAGACATGGATTGAGCTCATCGAGACCTTCTTGACTTATCGTTCTTGTTTGCCGCGACGATCGTTCTTGTTAGAAGCCCGGCTTCAGGTCGACGGAGCGTTCACGACACGGGGAGCATAGCGAAGTTTGGATCGGGTTTACGACCCTGGCGACTTATCTCCGGCCGGGCATCCTGAAGAAGTTTCACTGGACTCAGGAAAGAATGCCCCAGGACGGAGCGCTACCCGCGACCGAGAACTCACACATGCCAGGCGTGATGGGTTTGTCGAGATCCGTGGTCGGGAACGGCGGCGCGAAGGCGAGGGTTTCAGGCGCGGTGATAGCATGTGCCCAACCCATCGCAGTCCCGCTCATGGCACACACACCACAGGATCTGCAGGCGGGGTTCTGGATTGGCGAATGCCACGTCGAACCCCGTCAGAACCGCATCGTGCGAGGCGCGACCGAAGCGCGGCTCGAGCGGCGGGTCATGGATGTGCTAGTGTGCCTGGCGGAACACGCCGGCGATGTCGTGTCGCGCGATACCTTGAGCCAGAAGGTCTGGGGCAATGTCGTCGTCACCGACCAGGCGCTCACTAACTGCATTTCCGAACTGCGCCAGCATCTGGGTGACGATCGCTCCACGCATCGGGTCATCGAGACGATTCCAAAGCGCGGGTATCGGTTGGCGGTGCCGGTCGAGTTGAAGCGCGATGACCCAGCGCCAGCATTTCCCGCGCCCTCGAACTCCGTTCCCCAGGCGGCCACACCCGCGTCGCGAAAAAGCTGGCTGTTGCCCGCAAGTCTCTCGTTGTTAGTCGCGCTCGCCATCGGCGCCTGGTGGTGGTCGTCGCGCCAGGCCACGCCGACCCTCACCAGCGTGGCGGTGCTGCGCTTCGAGAACGCCGCGAAAGATACGGACCTCGATTACCTCGCCCTCGCGCTGCCCGATGAAGTGGCCACGCTGCTTACCCAATCCAACGGCGTGGCCGTGCGTCCCAGCGGCTACGTCGACGGCGACAATCCCCTCGCCCGCGCGCGCGAGCGCGGCGTCGACCACGTCGTCAGCGGCCGCTTCTACCGCGAAGACGACCAGCAACTGAGCCTCGCGGTGGAAGCCCAGCACGTGCGCCAGGAGCGGGTAGTCTGGCGTACCCGCATCACCGTCCCGGCCGGCGATCTGCTCGCGATGCGCGGCAGCATTTCCGAGCACGTGCGCCAGGGATTGCTGCCCGCGCTCGGCGCGCGCGCCGTGCCGAGCACAGGCTCGCCGCCCACGGACGACGCCGCCTACCAGCTCTATCTACGCAGCCTCGCGCTGCCGCGGCAACCGACCATCGCCCCACGTGCCATCGCGATGCTGGAACAGGTCGTGAAGCTGGAACCGGATTTCGCGCCGGCCTGGCAGGCGCTCGGCATTCGTTACTACGACTATGGCACCTACAGCGATGGTGGAGACCCCGCCCGGCAGCAATCGCTCGCCGCGCACCGCGAGGCCTACCAACTCGACCCGAACATGATCGTCGCCGCGCAGAACATCATCACGCACCGGACCGAGTCCGGAGACCTGGCAGGCGCCTACGAGGAAGCACGCGAATTGCTGGAGAAGTTTGGCTCCACCGCCGAGACGCAATACGCCATCGCGTACGTCTATCGTTACGGTGGCCTGCTCGAGGAAGCACAGCGCCATTGCGAGCTCGCGCTGAATCACGATCCGCAGAATCCTCAACTGCGTGCCTGTGGCAATCCGTTCATGTACGCCGGAGAACACACGCGCGCACGCGAGTTCTTCAGGCTGGATGAAGGGTCGTACTTCTCGAACTGGGCGACGGTGCTCTCCGCGCTGCGGGCCAACGACACGGAACTCGCGCTGAAAGTCACGCGCCAGGCCGCCGACGACGTCACCCGCGCACTGATGCAGCCCTGCCTCGAAGGCGCGCGCGGGGCGGCGCTGGATGCCAGCGTTTCCGAGTTCATCGAGGACTGGGAACGCAGCGGCGATCCCGAAGCGCACTACGCCATCATGCCCATGCTCGCGTACTGCGGCCGGATGCCCGAGGCGTTGCGCTTCGTCGAACGCGCCGTGGACGGCGGCTTCTGCTCGTATCCCGCCCTCG
>JAEZCN010000055.1 GCA_023433515.1 Pseudomonadota bacterium | reverse complement strand
TCGGGCAGATCGCGCGCATCGAGGTCACGCTCACGAGCTCCGAGACCGAGGCGCTGCTGCTCGAATACAACCTCATCAAGGAGCACCGGCCGCGCTACAACATCGTGCTGCGCGACGACAAGAGTTTCCCCTACATCTATCTACCGTCTGGGCACGAGTATCCGCGCCTGGTGTTCTACCGCGGACCGCGCAACCTGCCTGGGCGCTACTTCGGGCCGTTCCCGAGCGCGGGCGCGGTCAAGGAAACGCTGCTCTCGGTACAGAAGATCTTCCGCATCCGCAATTGCCGCGACAGCTTCTTCGAAAACCGCAGCCGACCCTGCCTGCAACACCAGATCGGCCGCTGCTCGGCGCCGTGCGTGAAGCTGATCTCGCGCGAGGACTACGCGCGCGACATCGGCGCCGCGGTCAAGGTGCTCGAGGGACGCAACGACGAGGTGAACGCCGAGCTCGCGCGCGCGATGGAGCAGGCCGCCGAATCGCTGCAATACGAACGCGCGGCCTCGCTGCGCGATCAGCTCGCCGCGCTCAAGCAGGTGCAGTCGCAGCAGATCGTCACGGCCGAGGGTGATCGCGACATCGACGTGTTCGGGCTGGTCGGCGAGCCGGGCGAGTTCGCGATCTCGGTGATGATCATCCGCGGCGGTCGTAATCTCGGCTCGACCTGCTATTTCCCCAAGGGATCCCTGGCCGAGCCCAACGAGGCGCTCGCCTCCTTCCTGATGCAGTACTACGCGAGCACGCCGCCGCCGCCGGAGATCCTGGTCAACCTCGAGCTCGACGAAGCGGATGCGCTCGTGAAGGCGCTGGGCGAACGTGCGGGCAGCAGCTCGCGCCTGTGGCGTCCGTCGCGCGCGTTGCCCGCGCGCTGGATGGCGATGACGGTCGACAACGCGACCCAGGCATTGCGCATGCGGCGCGCGCGCAAGGCCGACATCGCCGACATGCTCGGCGCGCTCGGAACCTTGTTAGGCCTCGAGCAGGCGCCGAGGCGTCTCGAATGCTTCGACATCAGTCACACGGCGGGCGAGGGCACGGTCGCGTCCTGTGTCGTGTTCGGGCCGGAAGGTCCGATGAAGAAGGAATACCGGCGATTCAACATCACCGGGGTCACCCCGGGCGACGATTACGGCGCGCTGCGCCAGGCGCTCAAGCGCCGCTACGAGCGTGTCCGGGCCGGTGAAGTGGTCGCGCCCGACGTGCTGCTCATCGACGGCGGATTGGGCCAGATCAACCAGGTCCACGAAGAGCTCGCGCAGCTCGGCTTCGCCGACCTCGAGCTCGTCGGCGTCGCGAAAGGACCGGATCGCAGGGCAGGGCAGGAAAGATTGTTTGTGTACGGCTCGGACGCCGCGCTCGCGCCGGGACCCGATTCACCCGCGCTGCGCGTGATCCAGCGCATTCGCGACGAGGCGCATCGATTCGCCATCACCGGTCACCGCAAACGCCGCGCCCGTCGCCACAACGAATCCGTGCTGGAAACCGTGCCGGGACTGGGTCCGGCGAAGCGACGCGCTCTGCTGCGACACTTCGGCGGCATGCAGGGTCTCCTGCGCGCGGGTCTCGGCGATCTCGAGGCGGTGTCGGGGATCGGGACAACGCTGGCGCGCACCCTTTATGATCACTTGCATCCGGGAGCCTGATGCTCCCCAAGTGAAATTCGGGTAGAGATGATCTGGAACCTGCCGAACACGTTGACCTGGTTGCGAATCTTCGCGATCCCGCTGGTCGTCGTTCTCTTCTATCTACCGTTCCAGTGGGCCGACCCGGCCGCGGGGCTGCTGTTCGGGCTCGCGGGCATCACCGATTCGCTCGATGGCTATCTCGCGCGCCGCATGGGCCAGACCTCGCGGCTCGGCGCGTTCCTCGATCCGGTCGCCGACAAGCTCATCGTCGCGGTGGCGCTGGTGCTGCTGGTCAGCAAGGACATGCCGCCGATCTTCATCCCCGGACTCGAGGGTCTCGACGGCGGGCGCGCGACGCTGCGCCCCGAAACGGTGAGCGTGATCCTCGTGTTGTGCTCCATCGTGATCATCGGTCGCGAGATCGCGATCTCCGCGCTGCGTGAATGGATGGCGGAAATCGGCAAGCGTGGCAAAGTGAAGGTGAGCACGCTCGGCAAGTTCAAGACCATCCTGCAGATCGTCGGCCTGTCGTGCATGTTGTTCCGCTGGGATCTGCCCATCGCGCCCGGCATCGCGTTGCCGGTTTTCGAGATCGGACTCGTGCTCACCGTCATCGCGGCCGTGCTCACGCTGATGTCCGCGATCGCCTATCTGCGCGCCGCATGGCCCGACCTGCGGGGCAGCTCTTGACCCGTTCGGTATGCGTATTCTGCGGCTCGGCGCCCGGGGCGCGGCCTAGCTACTCAAAGGCCGCCGAGGACCTCGGGCGGGCGCTCGCCGAGCGCAGCATCACGGTCGTATACGGAGGCGGGCGCCTCGGCCTCATGGGCATCGTCGCGGATGCGGCGCTCAAGGCGGGCGGACGCGTCATCGGCGTCATTCCGCGCATGCTGATCGAGCGCGAGCTCGCGCACCCGGGGCTCACGCGCCAGCACGTGGTCACGACCATGCACGAGCGCAAGACGCTCATGGCGGAGATGTCCGATGGGTTCGTGGGGCTGCCCGGCGGCATGGGAACCTTCGACGAACTGGTCGAAATCGTGACTTGGGCGCAGCTCGGGCTGCACGCCAAGCCCGTGATCCTCGCGAACATCGAGAATTACTTCGCGGCGATGTACGGCATGCTCGATTACGCGGTGCAGGAGGGGTTTGTAACCGCCGAGAGCCGGGCGCGCTGGCGTAACGCGGATTCGGTGACCCGTGTCATGCAAATCCTTGCTGGCGAGGGTATTTCTTGACTTGCCGGGCCACGGCCCTAGAATCTCGGCCCTCTCCAGGGCGCGGGAATAGCTCAGTTGGTAGAGCACGACCTTGCCAAGGTCGGGGTCGCGAGTTCGAGTCTCGTTTCCCGCTCCAATCTCTCCGGACATCTTCCGTCCGGATAGCGGCTAGGTGGCAGAATGGTTATGCAGCGGCCTGCAAAGCCGTCTATGCCGGTTCGATTCCGACCCTAGCCTCCAAACCTTCCCTGATGCGATCGCGTGGCGCTTGCGACTTTCTTCACGCTTTTGCGTGATGCGGTGCATTTCCGGCAGCCACACGGAATCCGCAATTCCATACTGACCGCACGAAGACAAGAGTTTCCACGCAACTCAAAACAGGGAAGTGCTCATGCGTGCGTACATCGCAAGTCTCCTATTACTGACCGCCGCGTCGGCGAATGCCGGCATCGTGAAGCTGGATGCGCAGACGCTCGCGCCCGGCACGGATATCAGCCAGTCGCTCGAGGGCGTGCGCATCCTTTCGTATCTGAGCGACGGCTCGTCATCGCAGGCGTACTCGCCGCTCGTGGCGCCCGTGGTCGTCGATCTGTGCCCGGACCAGTCGTATTGCAGCCAGCAAGTGTTCGCGCGTGGCGGGGAAAGCCCGATGTCGAACTGGGGATTGCTCACCGACGCATACCGATGCGAGAGCACGGGTGGATTCGCGTGCCGCGATTCTTTCTCGCACGTCATGAACATTTTCATCGACGAAGGCACGGACTACTTCAGCTTCGAGAGTTACTGGCTCTCGGACAAGCCGGGCCTGTTCGCCTTCAACGCGTCGGGCGAACTCCTGTTCAGTTGCTTCACGTTCGTGGCGGGCGACTGTTTTCAGACCAGCTCCACGCTGGCGAGTCCCGGCCTGCCGTCATCCACGCTGATGGGTTTCAGCCGCGCCCAGGCGGATGTGTCCCGGGTGGCGATCGGTATCGTCGACGGCATGGGCCGCATCCAGGGATTGTCGGTCTCAGTGTCGGTGCCGGAACCGTCGACGGTCGTGTTGTTTGCCGGCGCGCTCGTCCTCGTGATGCTGTTCCGGCGACGTCGCCCCGGCGAAGTCAGGACCTGACTCCGCCGCCGGGGCATCCCGGCCCATGAATCCCTGAGTTCCGGTCGCCCGTCGGCTAGAATGCGCGCCGCGATCAATACTTCCGGAACGCGGTGTCTCCCTCGCATCAGCTCAAAAACGCCCCGGTGGCGGAACTGGTAGACGCAACGGACTTAAAATCCGTCGGTCGCAAGGCCATGCCGGTTCGATTCCGGCCCGGGGCACCATTCCCGATGCGTTTTTCATGCTGAGCGTTACAGGGCTCCACCTGTGGCGCGGCGAACGCCATGTGCTGCGCGGAGTGAGTTTCGACGTGGCCGCGGGTCAATGCGTGTTGCTCACCGGCAGGAACGGCGCGGGCAAGACGACGCTGCTGCGAGCCATCGCGGGACTGCTCGATCCCGAGGAAGGGCAGGTCTCCTGGCGCGGTGCGCCGGCTCGCCAGGCGCGCGACGAGTTCCATTCGGAGCTCGCGTACCTCGGTCACGAGCCGCCGCTCAAGGGCGATCTCACGGGGCGCGAAAACCTCGCATTCTCGGTGGGGATCCGGCGACCGGTAGAAGCCAGCGAGATCGACGCGGCGCTGAAGCGCACCGGGGCGCACGGTTTCTCGGACCGCGCCGTCCGCACGTTATCCGCAGGCCAGCGCCGGCGCATCGCACTCGCCGGCGTGTTGCTGGCACAGGCCGCGTTGTGGCTGCTCGACGAACCCACGACGAATCTCGATGCGGACGGGCAACAACTGGTGTCCGAACTCGTGGCGGAGCAGCTGGCGCGGAACGGCCTGGTCGTCGCGGCCATTCATCATGCTTTGCCGGTCGCGCAGTCCGCGCTCATCACGCTCGAGCTGCCGTCATGAAGACCCGCTCTCTTTCCGCCGCCAGGCTCGTCGCGATGCGTGATCTGCGTCTGGCTTTTCGCAAGCCCTCGCAACTCCTGCAGCCGCTGGTGTTCTTCCTGATCGTGGCGACGTTGTTCCCGTTGACATTAACCCCGGAGTTGTCGCGGCTGCGAGACGCGGCGCCGGGTGTCCTGTGGGTGGGCGCGTTGTTATCCTCACTGCTGGCGCTCGAATTCCTGTTCCGCGACGACGCGGTAGATGGAACGCTCGAGCAATTCGCGTTGTCGGGTCAGTCGCTGACCTGGATGCTGTTCGCGAAGACCTGCACGCACTGGTTGCTGACCGGACTGCCGCTGGCGCTCGCCGCGCCGATCGCGGCGGTCGGGCTCGGTGTGCCGGGCGAATCGATGGTCGGCGTGGTCGCCTCGCTGGCTCTCGGCAGCTTCGCGTTGAGCCTGCTCGGTGCGATCGGGGCGGGGCTGACGCTCGGCGCGCGTCGCGGCGGAGTGTTGCTGTCGTTGTTGACGCTGCCGCTCGCGGTGCCGATCCTGATTTTCGGCGCGCGCGCCACGGAGCTGGCGATCAACGGCGGCGACGTCGCGGCGCCGATGTACTTGTTGGGCGCGATCGCCGTGCTGGGATTGACGCTCGCGCCACTGGCGGCAGCCGCCGCGGTGCGAATTGGGTTGGAGTAAGACTGATACATGGCCGCCTGGACCTGGTTTCATCGCTTGGGATCGCCACCGCACGTGTTCGCGTTCGCGCGTCGCTGGACGCCGTGGTTCGGCGGACTCGCCGCGGTCGCGATGCTGATCGCGCTGTACGGCGGGCTCGTGCTCGCACCTGCCGACTATCAGCAGAAGGACGCGTTCCGCATGGTGTACGTGCACGCGCCGACCGCGTGGCTCTCGCTCATGATCTATTCCACGATGGCGGTCGCCGCCGCGGTCGGCCTCATCTGGCGCATGAAAGTCGCGCACGCCGCGGCCGCCGCCTGCGCGCCGATCGGCGCCTGGTTCACGGTCGCCGCCCTCGGCACCGGCATGTTGTGGGGCAAGCCGATGTGGGGCGCGTACTGGGTGTGGGATCCGCGGCTCACGGCCGAGCTCGTGCTGCTGTTCCTTTATATCGGTTACATGGGCCTGCGCGCCGGCATCGAGGATCCGGCGAAGGCGGACAAGGCGAGCGCGGTGCTCGCGGTGGTCGGCATCGTGAACGTGCCGATCATCAAGTTCTCGGTCGACTGGTGGAACTCGCTGCACCAGACGGCGACCGTGATGCGGATGGGCAAGCCGACGATGGACGGCGACATGTTGTGGCCGTTGCTGCTCATGTTCGTTGCGTTCGCGTTGTACTTCATCGCCATCCTGCTGATCCGCCTGCGCGCGGAACTGCTGCGGCGGGAAAGGAATGCGAGCTGGATTCGCGAGGTGTTGTCATGAGTGAGTTTTTCGCCATGGGCGGATACGGCCAGTACCTCTGGCCGGCCTTCGCGCTCGGGTTTGGCATCGTGATCCTCAACGTGGTGCTCGCGTTGAATTCACTCGCGAACGCCAAGCAGGAAGCACGCCGCCGCCTGGAGATCCCGCAATGACGCCGCGCCAGAAACGCATGGTGATGGTGGCCGGCATCGTCTGCGGCGTCGCGGTCGCCGCGTGGCTCGGAACGCAGGCGATGCGCAGCAACGTGATGTTCTTCTTCGATCCGTCGCAGGTCGCCGCGGGAGAGGTCCCGGCGGGCGAGCGCTTCCGTCTCGGCGGCATGGTCGTCAAGGGCAGCATCGAAAAGACGCCGGGCACGCTCGACGTGAAATTCCTCGTGACCGATTACAAACACACCGTGCCGGTCACGTATTCGAAGATCCTGCCGGACCTGTTCCGCGACGGGCAGGGTGTCGTCGCGCACGGACGCCTCGAGGAAGGCGTGTTCGTCGCGGACGAGGTGCTCGCGAAACACGACGAGAAATACATGCCGCCCGAGGTCTCGCGCTCGCTCAAGGACAATCCGCCACCACCCGATCCACCTGCGGCGGGCACCTGATGATTCCCGAGCTCGGACATTTCGCGCTGATCCTCGCGTTGATCCTCGCGGGCGCGCAGTGCTTCTTCGGCGTGTTCGGCGCCGCGCGCGGCGATGCGCGCTGGATGGCCGTGGTGCGTCCCGCGGTCGCGGGCCAGTTCGTGCTGGTCAGCACGGCGATGGCCGCGTTGCTGCACGCGTTCGTCACGTTCGACTTCTCCGTGTTGTACGTCGCCGCGAATTCGAACTCGGCGCTGCCGACGTTTTATCGAGTCGCCGCGTTGTGGGGCGCGCACGAAGGATCGCTGCTGCTGTGGAGCTGGATCCTCGTGGCCTGGACGCTCGCGGTGGCGATCGCGAGCCGCAAACTGCCGGCAACTTTCGCGAGCCGCGTGCTGGGCGTGCTCGGTTTCGTGAGCCTCGGCTTCCTGCTGTTCACACTCGCGACTTCGAATCCGTTCGAACGATTGATTCCCGCGGCCGCGGACGGGCGCGATCTGAATCCGGTGCTGCAGGACCCCGCGCTCGCGATTCATCCGCCGGTGCTTTACATGGGTTACGTCGGTCTTTCCGTGGCGTTCGCATTCGCGTGCGCCGCGATGCTCGAAGGCAGACTCGACGCGGCTTGGGCGCGTTGGACTCGACCGTGGACGACGATCGCGTGGGGATTCCTCTCCATCGGCATCGCGCTCGGGAGCTGGTGGGCGTATTACGAACTCGGCTGGGGCGGATACTGGTTCTGGGATCCGGTCGAGAACGCCTCGTTCATGCCCTGGCTCGTCGGCACCGCACTGATCCATTCGCTCGCGGTGACCGAGAAGAGGGGGCTCTTCAAGAGCTGGACGCTGCTGCTCGCGATTCTCGCGTTTTCGTTGAGCCTGCTCGGCACGTTCCTCGTGCGCTCGGGCGTGCTGGTCTCCGTGCACTCGTTCGCGGCCGATCCGACGCGAGGCATGTTCATCCTGGCGTTCCTCGTGATCGTGATCGGCGGCGCGCTCGCGCTGTACGCGTGGCGCGCGCCACATCTGAAGTCCGAGGCCGGTTTCGACGCGACTTCGCGCGATGCCTTCCTGCTCTACAACAACATCCTGCTCGTGGCCGCGGGCGTGGTCGTTTTCATCGGCACGCTGGCGCCGCTGATCGCGGACTCCATCGGCATCGGCACGATTTCGATCGGCATGCCGTGGTTCACGACGATGTTTCCGATGGCGTTCATTCCGCTGCTCGCGCTGGTGCCGATCGGCATCCATGCCGCGTGGAAGCGCGGCAACCTGCACGAAAGCCGCAACCGCCTGCTGCTGGGGTTCGGCATTTCGCTCGTACTCGGCTTGCTCGTCGTCTATGGGGTGTATGGACACGGTACCTGGCTGACGCCCATCGGCATGGTGCTCGGCCTCTGGATCATCATCTCGTCGCTGTTCGATCCGATCGATCGCCTGCGTCGCAGGTTGTCGTTGCCGCGCGCGGTGCTCGGCATGACGATCGCGCACATCGGGCTCGGCGTTTGCGTCATCGCGATCACCGCCGTCGAGTCGTACACGATCGATCGCGACGTGGCATTCGGGCTGGGCGAATCCGTGACACTCGGACGATACTCCTACCGTTTCGACAGCATCCGCGAGATCGAGGGACCTAACTACGACGCCGTACAGGCGCAGTTCACGGTGCTGCGTGACGGGCGCGAAGTCGCCGTGCTGCACCCGGAAAAGCGCCACTACTGGGTGCAACGCGCGACGATGACCGAGGCGGGCATCCACAGCGACCTGGCGCGCGACTTCTTCGGCGCGCTCGGCGATGACCTGCAGGGCGGGCGCTGGAGCATGCGCGCGCAGATCCGGCCGCTCATCAACTACGTGTGGCTCGCGGCCGGGCTCATGGCGCTCGGCGGCGCGCTCGCGGCGAGCGACCGGCGGTACCGGACGAAGCCGGCGCCGGCCACCGAGCCCGCGCCCGCGGGTAGTGAGGCGGCGGCGCGATGAATCGCTTCGTGATTCCCGCCATCGTTTTCGTGGCGCTCGCCGCGGTGCTGTTCATCGGCGTCGTGCATTCGCCCGACAAGAGCACGATGCAATCCGCGCTGCTCGGCAAACCCGCGCCCCAGTTCGCGCTGCCGGTGCTCGGCGACGATTCGCGCAAGGTCTCGTCGGCGGATCTCGCGGGCCGGCCGTGGGTGCTCAACGTCTGGGGAAGCTGGTGCCCCGAGTGTGTCGTCGAACATCCGATGCTGCTCGAGATCGCGCGCGAGAACCGCGTGCTGCTCATCGGGCTCAACTGGCGCGACGACATGGGCGAGGCGATTCGCTGGATCGAGCGTTTCGGCAATCCGTACAACGTGATCGTCGTCGATCAGGAAGGGCGCACCGCGATCGACTTCGGCGTGTATGGCGCGCCGGAAACGTTCTTCGTCGATTCGGAAGGACTCGTGCAGTACCGCCACGTGGGTGCGATGACGCGCGAAGTATGGGACCGCGAGTTCGCGTCGCGACTGCCGCGCGGAGGTCTGCCATGACGCGCGCCGTGCTGGTCCTCGCGGGACTGCTGTGGTCGGCCGGCGCGTTCGCGATCGACACGACCCATTTGCCGGATCCCGTCCTGCAGCAGCGTTACGAGAACCTCACCCACGAATTCCGCTGCATGCAATGCCAGAACAACAGCATCGCGGATTCGCCCGTGGGCCTCGCTTCCGACCTGCGTCGCGATGTCGCCGAACAGTTGACCGCCGGCAAGTCGGACGACGAGATCCGCGCATACATGGTGCAGCGCTACGGAGACGTCATCCTGTTCAAGCCGCCGTTCAAGGCGCGGACCGCCTGGGTATGGATCGCGCCGGTGATCTTCCTCGTCGGAGGAATCTTCGTCGGCATCCGCATCGTGCGCCGGCGCGCCTCGCTCGTCGCGAACGACGACACCCCCGTCGAAGCGGAAGAACGAACAGAATGACCATCGTCTTCGTACTGATCGCGGGTACCCTGGCCGCGGGCGCCGCTGCGCTGCTCGTCATCCCGCTACTGCGCGCGCGTGGCGACGCGCGACCAGCCTCCCGGGTCACGGCGGGCATCGTGATGTTCGTGATGCTGGTGGGAACGGCGGGCGCCTATGTAGTTTTCAGCAACTTCAGCTGGGTCGACGAAGCCGTGATGGCGGACACGCCCGCGGCGATGACGGCGCGACTCGCGAAGCGCCTGGCGAAGGAGCCCGACAATCTCGAAGGCTGGATCATGCTTGGCCGCTCGTACACCGAGCTCGAGCAGTTTCCCCTGGCCGCGCGCGCCTTCCAGCGCGCCGACCGGCTCGCGAATGGCCAGAACGCGGAAGCCGTGCTGGGTCTCGGCGAGGCATTGGTCGCCCAGAACCCGGAAAACCTGAGCGGGGCGGCGGGGCAACTGTTCGAACGGGCGCTCGCGATCGAGCCGAAGAACGGCCGGGCCCTGTTCTACAGCGCGTTCGCGGCACTCGCCCGTGGCGATCTCGCCCCGGCGCGCGAGCGTTTCACACGCATGCTCGACCTCGATCCACCGCCGGAAGTGCGCGCCATCATCGAGAAGCGCATCGCCGACATCGACGGCGCGCGGAACGCCGCGGTCTCCCAGCCTGCGGACTCCGGCCAGACGACCCAGGGAGAGGGTAAGGGCGAAACGATCACGGTGCGCGTGTCGCTCGCGCCGGCGCTTGCGGACAAGGTGAACCCGCGGGCGACGCTGTTCGTCGCCGCGCGCGATCCGAAACAGCCCGGACCGCCATTCGCCGTGAAGCGCCTCGCGGCCACCTTCCCGGTGGACGTCGAGCTGACCGCCGCGGACGCGATGCTGGAATCGCGCCGGATCGCGGCGGGTCAGCAGCTCGAGGTCGTGGCCCGCGTCGCGCTCGGTGGCACTCCGACGGCGAGCAGTGGCGACCCATTCGGACAAGTTAGCTATCATGTCGGCAAGGACGGACGACTGGAGATCGTCATCGATCGACTGTCTCCCTGATCCGATCCGATCCGATCCGGACCGAACCGGCCATCTACCGCTCACGAGACGCCGACACATGCACGCCAAGCATTCGCTCGAATTCGCGCGCGCGCCGGCGATCTGGTCCATGTATCCGAGGATCATGGCGGCGCGCAAACCGGCGCACGTGCCGGAAAGCGGCGAGGTGCCGCGCATCGAAGCGCGTCTCGCGAAGGTCAGCATCGACCGCAAACATCTCGCGTCGTACTCGCAGGTGTGCGGAGCCGCGCCCGGCGCGACGCTGCCGATCGCCTATCCACACGTGCTCGCGATGCCGCTGCACCTGGCGATGCTCGGCGCCGAGGCGTTCCCGGTGAAGCTCTTCGGCCTGGTGCACGTCCACAACCGCATCGCGATGCGCCAGCCGCTGTCGGCGGACGAGCCCGCCGAGATCCGCGCCTGGATCGAAGGGCACCGCGACACCGATCGCGGACAGGAATTCGAACTGCACACCGAATATGTCGTGCACGGCGAGTCGCTGTGGGACGAGACCTGCACGTTCCTCGCGCGCCGCAAGTCGAGCGGCGGGCCGAAGTCGGCGGCGGCCGCGCGCGGCACTGACACCGCGCCGGACGGCGTGGCCGTCAAGTCGAGCAGCTTCCGTGCGCCGGCGGGCCTCGGCCGCAAGTACGGTTTCATCTCCGGTGACGTCAATCCCATCCACATGAGCGACCTCACCGCGCGTGCCTTCGGCTTTCCGCGCGCGATCGCGCACGGCATGTGGTCGCTCGGCCGGCTCGCGTCGGACTTCGATGCCACCGAACTCGGGAGTGGCTGCGAGCTGACCGTGAACTTCAAACTACCCATCTACATGCCGTCCTGGGTCATGTTGCAGCGCTGGCCGATCGAGAACGGCTCCGGTTTCGCGCTGCGCGACGCGCAGGGGGACAAGCCGCATCTCACCGGAACCCTGATGTCGCTGCGGTGAACCAGCCCGCCGCGACAGCCCCGGCGATCCGGGCGGAGCGGCTTGCGTTGCTCGCGGCCGGCGCCGCGCACTTCTGCCTGCTGTGCGGCTACTACATGCTGCGGCCGCTGCGCGAGGCGCTCGCGCTCGTGGTCGGCGTCGAGCACTACCGCTGGCTGTTCACCGCGGTGCTCTTCGTGAGCGCGGCGCTGCTGCCGGTGTACTGGTGGCTGGTCCGGCGCACGCCTCGCGGACGGATCATGTGGTACGCGGGTGGTTTGTTCGCGGCGGTGTTCCTCGCGCTGGCGTTCGGCCTGTACGTCCGTCCGCGCGACCCGACTCTCGCGTTCGTCTACTTCGTTGCGCTCACGTCGGGGAACCTGTTCATCATTTCGGTGTTCTGGAGCGCGATGGCCGATGCGTGGCGCCCGGAGCTCGCGAAGCGCTTCTTCGGCTACATCGCCGCGGGCGGCAGTCTCGGCGCGCTGCTCGGACCGAATCTCGTGGCGCTGTCGATTCACGAGATCGGTCCCACGCCGCTGATCGTCATCGCGTGTGTGTTCATCCTGTGCACGGGCGGGCTCGTGTCATGGGCGCGGCGCACGTTGCGGCAGGCACCGGGCGGCGAACGTGTTCCCGACGGCGCGATCCCGGTGGGTGGCCGCGCGATCGACGATCTCGCGCGCCTCGCGCGCACTCCCTATCTGCTCGGCATCGCGGGATTCATCGTCGCGGGACAGATGATCGGCGCGTTCATGTACAACGAGCAGGCCGAATTCGTGGGCACGCACTACATCGAACTCGCCGACCGCGCCACGCTGTTCGCGCGCATGGAATTCTTCGTGAATATCCTCTCGCTCGTGTTCCAGGCGGGCGTCGTCGGCTGGCTCACGCGCCGCGGCAGCGTCGCCATGAGCCTTTCCGCGATGCCGGTGCTGATCGGCGTGAGCTTCGTCGTGCTCGCGGTGTTTCCCGTCGGCGGCGTGTTGCTCGTGACGCAGGTGATCCGGCGCGCCGCGGACTACGGACTCGGCAAGGCGCCGCGCGAGATGTTGTTCACGGTGCTGAACCCCGAGAGCAAGTTCAAGAGCAAGAGCCTGATCGACACTGTCCTGCAGCGGGGCGCGGACACGCTCGGGCAGTGGGCATACGTGCTGATCGCCGCGCTGCCGCTCGCGGGCGTGGCCTGGCTGTGCGCGGGGCTGTCCCTGGCGCTGCTGGGCGCGACGCGTCGACTGGGCAAGTCCTTCGACTCGCGGCACGAGAAGGGCCAGGGGGAGGTTCGCGCATGAACCTTTCCCTGCTACCGGCGCAGCGTCTCGACGCCGCCGGCAAGCCTCGCATCGACCTGCGCGCCATCCTGCGCCTCGCGGCGCCGCTCATGGCCACGAATGCCGTGCAGGCTCTGCTGAACCTCACCGACCTGTGGTTCGTCGGCCGTCTGTCCACCGACGCGCTCGCCGCGATGAGCGCCATCTACTGGATCGTGACCTGCGCGATCCTGCTGTTCGGTGGCGTGGGGCTCGCGGTGCAGACTTTCGTCGCGCAAGCCTACGGCAGTCGCCGCAAGGCGCGCGCGTCGCTCGCGTTGTGGAACGCCTTGTGGGCGTCGCTCGTGATCGCACCCGTGTTCCTCGCGCTGTCGTTCGCGGGGCCGAAAATCCTGGCGCCATTCGAACTGGATCCACGCCTCGAAACGCTGGCCCTCGAATACTGGGGTCCACGCATGGGTGGCGCGTTCATCGGCTCGATGGCCTGGGCCGCGATGGGATTCTTCAACGGCATTTCCGCCGTGCGTTTCACGATGGCCGTGGTCGTGACCACGTTCATCACCAACGTCATCGCGAACCAGGTGCTGATGTTCGAGCTGGACATGGGAATGAGCGGCGCGGCTTGGGGCACGAACGTCGCGCAGTTCACCGGGCTCTTGCTCGCGCTGGCGTTCTTCCTGCGCGGGCGGATCGGGCGCGAATACCAGTCGAAGATCATGTGGCGCCCGAAGCTTTCGGTGATCCGCGCGCAGCTCGTCGTGGGCCTGCCCATCGGCATCATGTACGGCGCGGACGTGCTCGGGCTCGCCTTGTCGCAGATGATGATCGCGCAGACGGGCGCGGTCGGTGCGGCCGCCACGCAGATCGTGATGGCGCTGACGTCGCTGGCCTACATGCCGACGATCGGCATCGCGCTCGCGGGCACGACACTCGTCGGACAATCGATCGGGGCAGGCAGCCGTGACTGGGCCAATCGCATGGGCAACGTGATCGTGATGTTGTGCGTGGGGCTCATGGCCTGCATCGCCATCGGCTTGCTCGTCGGCGGCCCGTGGGTGCTGCCGGTGTTCCTCGGGGCGGGAGATGCGAACGCCGACGACGTGATCGCGCTCGGTCTCGTGTTGTTGTGGCCAGCCGCCGCGTACCAGGTCTTCGATGGCCTGTACTGCGGCGCGGGATTCTGCCTGCGCGGCGCCGGCGACACGCGCGTGCCCGCGGCGGTGGCGCTGATCCTGTCGTGGTTCTTCTTCGTCCCGCTCGCGCACACGCTGATCTTCGCGCCGGGAGAAGGATGGGTGGACGGCCTGCCACAATTCGGTCTCGGCGCCAAGGGCGGGTGGCTCGCGCTCATGACCTACGTCATCTTGTTAGGACTGACGATGTTCTGGCGCTGGAAACAAGGCGCCTGGCGGCGCGTGAACCTGGCGGACGCCTGAAGTAGGGGAGTCGCCTGATCGACCTTCGCCGGAAAGCGTGCCTATGATCCGCGCATGACAGTGGTTCGTTACAAGGTCAACAGGGGCATCGCCTGGCTGGCGATGAACAATCCACCGCTCAATGCGCTCTCGCACGCGTTACGCGCCGGCATCCTCGCCGGGCTCGACAGGGCGCTCGCGGCGAAAGAAGCACGCGCGATCGTGCTCATCGGCAACGACCGCGCCTTCTCGAGCGGCGCGGACATCAAGGAGTTCGCGGGCGGAACGTTTTACGCCGAGCCGTTCCTGCCGAACCTGGTCGACTTCGTCGAAGCGGCCGACAAGCCGGTAATCGCGGCGATCGGCGGCGCGTGCATGGGCGGCGGACTCGAACTCGCGCTCGGCTGCCACTACCGCGTGGCGCTCGCGGACGCGAAGATCGCGTTCCCCGAGGTGAAGCTCGGGCTCATTCCCGGAGCGCAGGGCACGCAGCGATTCCCGCGGCTCGTGGGCCTGGAAGCCGCGGTCAACATGATCGTGTCGGGCGCGACGATGCCCGCGGGCGCGTTCAAGGGCACGGCGTTGTTCGACGTCATCGCGACCGAAAAGCTCGACGTCGCCGCGCGCGAATTCGCGACCACGCTCGTCAAGGAAGGCAAGCGGATCCGGCGTGTGCGCGATCTTCCGGTGAAACATCCGCAGGCGGAAGCCTTCCTGCAGTTCGCGAAGACCAGCGTCACCGCGGTGGCGCGCGGCCTGTCGGCGCCGCTGCGCGCACTCGAAGCGGTCGCCGCGGCCACGACTCAGAAGTTCGACGCGGGTGTCGCGACGGAGCGCAAGCTCTTCACCGAACTCATGGTCAGCGACGAATCGCTCGCGCTGCGGCACGCGTTCTTCGCGGAACGCGCGGCGTCCAAGATCGCGGGCCTCAGCGACAAGACGCCGCAACGCAAGATCGCCAAGGTCGCGGTCGTGGGTGCGGGCACGATGGGCGGCGGCATCGCGCTCACGTTCGCGAACGCCGGTGTTCCCGTCACGTTGCTGGAAGCGAAACAGGAGGCGCTCGATCGTGGTGTCGCCGGCATCCGCAAGCAGTTCGAGAACGCCGTGCAGAAAGGCAAGCTCGAGCCGGAGGAGGCCGCGAAACGCGGCGCGCTGATCATGCCGTCGCTCGACTACGCGTCCGCGCGCGATGCGGATCTCGTCATCGAAGCCGTGTTCGAGGATCTCGAGGTGAAGAAGAGCGTGTTCCGCGCGCTCGACGCGACGATGAAACGCGGCGCGATTCTCGCCACGAACACCTCGACGCTCGACGTCGATCGCATCGCGGCGTTCACGAAACGTCCCGGCGACGTGCTCGGCCTGCATTTCTTCAGTCCCGCGAACGTCATGCGGCTGCTCGAGGTAGTTCGGGCGAAGAAGACGAAACCCGACGTGCTCGCGACCGCCATGGCGCTCGCACGGCGCATCGGCAAGACCGCCGTGGTCGCGGGCGTATGCGATGGCTTCATCGGCAATCGCATGATCAACGCATATTTCAAGCAGTCGTTGCTCATGCTCGAGGAAGGCGCCTCGCCCCAGCAGATCGATCGCGCGATCGAGAAGTTCGGCTTCGCGATGGGCCCGTTCCGCATGTCGGACCTCGCCGGCAACGACATCAGCTGGCACATCCGCAAGCGGCAGTACGCCGAGAATCCGAAACAACGCCCCATGCGCATCGCCGACCGCATCTGCGAGCTCGGCCGCTTTGGACAGAAATCCGGCGTGGGCTGGTATCGCTACGAACCCGGCAAGCGCGACGCGCTGCCGGATCCCGTGGTCGAGAAGATCATCGAGGAGGAGCGCAACGCGCTGCACATCGCGGTGCGCAGGCTCGGCGATACCGAGATCGTCGACCGGCTCGTGCTCGCGCTGGTCAACGAGGGCGCGCGCGTGCTCGAGGACGGCATCGCGCAGCGCGCATCCGACATCGACATCGTTTACCTCACCGGCTACGGCTTCCCCGTGCAGCGCGGCGGCCCGATGTTCTACGCGAGCCGGCGCGGTCTCGCGAGTGTCGAGCGGCGCATGCGCGAGTTCGCGGAGAATTCCCACGCCGAGCCCGCGTTCTGGAAACCCGCGAAGCTGATCACGCAGCTCGCGAAGGCCGGCAGGACATTCGACGAGGATTCATCGAAGGGGCCGGCGAAGCAGGGGAGCCGCGCCAAGAGCAGGAGAAAGTCCCGTGGTTGACGCCGTCATCGTTTCCACCGCGCGCACCGCGCTGGCGAAGTCCTGGCGCGGCGCGTTCAATCTCACGCATGGCGCGACGCTCGGCGGTCACGTAGTCAGGGCCGCGATCGAGCGCGCGGGCATCGACCCGGCGAGCGTCGAAGACGTGCTCATGGGTTGCGCGAATCCGGAAGGCGCCACCGGTTTCAACATCGCGCGACAGATAGCGCTGCGCGCGGGTTGCCCCGTTTCCACCGCCGGAATGACGGTCAATCGCTTCTGTTCGTCGGGACTGCAGACTATCGCGCTCGCGTCACAACGGATCATGACCGGCGAGGGCGAGGTGTACGTCGCGGGCGGCGTCGAATCGATTTCGTGCGTGCAGAACGATCGCATGAACATGTTCATGGCGAAGGAAGCCTGGCTTGACGAGAAAATTCCCGGCATCTACTGGACGATGCTGCAGACCGCCGAGAACGTGGCGAGCCGCTACAAGATTCCGCGCGAGGCGCAGGATCGATATGGCGTGCAAAGCCAACAGCGGGCAGCCGCGGCGCTGGCCGCGGGGAAGTTCGTCGACGAAATCGCACCGATCGAAGTCGTGGCCGGCGTTGCCGACAAGGACAGCGGCCGGCTCGCAACTCGTACCGTGACGGTGAGCGCGGACGAAGGCATTCGCGCGGATACCAACTACGAGGCGGTGTCGAAGATCCGGCCCGCGACACCGGGTGGCGTTATCGCCGCGGGTAATGCGAGCCAGTTCTCCGATGGCGCGGGCGCCTGCGTCGTGCTGAGTTCGCGCCGCGCCGAGCAGCTCGGGCTCAAAGCACTCGGCATATTCCGCGGCTTCGCGGTCGCCGGATGCGAGCCGGACGAGATGGGCATCGGCCCCGTGTATGCGATCCCCAAACTGCTCGAGCGCACCGGGAAATCGGTCGACGACATCGACTTATGGGAACTCAATGAGGCATTCGCGGTGCAGGTCATCTATTGTCGGGACAAGCTCGGGATCCCCGACGACCGGCTGAACGTAAATGGCGGTGCGATCGCGGTCGGGCATCCGTATGGCATGTCCGGCCAGCGGCTCGTCGGACACGCGCTGATCGAAGGCCGGCGGCGCGGCGCGAAGCTCGCCGTGGTCACCATGTGCATCGGCGGCGGCATGGGCGCCGCGGGACTGTTCGAGATCGTGGGAGGCGGTTGATGCTGAAAAACCTGATCGCGCTCATCGTCGCAATCGCGCTCGGCGCGGTCGGTTACCGGCTCTGGTCGACCAAGGACGCCGAGGAAAGTCCCATCACCGTGATGGTGAACCAGATGCGAACACGCGCGATCGTCGAACACGAGCGCACGGTGACCGTCTGGTATCGCGCCTGTCCCGAAGTGGCTGGCGTGAATCCGATGGTCATGGTCATCTGGCCCGCCAAGCTCAATTACGAGCTCGACCTGGCCGAGACGAAGCTCGCGATCGGCGCGGATGGCGTATTGCGCGCGAGCACGCCACCCATTCGCATGGACGACCCGTCGGTGCCCTCGGACATCGGTGAGTACCTCGCGCAAACATCTTTCTGGTCGCTCGAGAGCGAGCAGGCGATCGTCATTCGGGAGATGCAGAAGGCGACTCCGTTGGCGCGCCATCTGACAGGGTATTTTCTTAGGACTGACAAAGAGTTGAGCGAACACTTCAAGGAAGAACTTGAAGCCTATTTGTTGGGCATCGCCGGCGCGCTGAACGTGCCGATCAAGGGCATCGAGATCGAGATTCCGGAAGCGAAGGACCGGATTCCGCCGCGCCCGGAAATCACGCTGTGCGACGGTTCGGTCGCGCTCGTCAACGGACTCGCGTTCGCGCGCCGCCAGCCTGATGGAACGGTGCTTGGCATCTATCCGAGGAAGGAGCGCATCACGGCGCCATTGCCCGCCACGACGACTCAGTAGTTTCCGATTCAGTAGTTTCGCGCCGGGGCGAACGCTCGCCGCCTGACCGGTGGTCTATGATCTTCGTATTCCCCACTACGGAGATTCGTCCATGGAAGCTGTCGATGTGCGTGGCCGATTCGTATGGCACGAGCTGATGACACGCGACGTGCCGGGCGCCAAGGCTTTCTACTCCAGGACCATGGGCTGGAAGGTCGAGCCCTGGGCCGCCGATCCGAACTACACGGTGTGCCTCGCGAACATCGGACCCACGGCGGGAATCTTCCCGATCACCGCGGACTTCCCGGCCGAGATGCCTGCCCACTGGGTGAGCTACATCGGCACGCGCGATGTGGACGGAACCGTCGCGGCCGCGGTGCGCGCCGGCGGTTCGATCGTGAAGGAGCCCGAGGACATCGCCGGCGCCGGGCGCTACGCGGTGCTCAAGGATCCGCAGGGCGCGGTGTTCGCGATTCTCGATCCCGAGAAGTCTCATCCCGACGAAGCCGTCGCGCCGCTGGGGACGTTCTCCTGGCACGAACTCGCCACGAGCGATCACGAAGCCGCGTTCGCGTTCTACGGCAACCTGTTCGGCTGGGAAGCCCTGCAGCGCATGGACATGGGCCCGGCCGGTACGTACCTGATCTTCGGCTGGAACGGCGTACAGCGCGGCGGCATCTACAACAAGCCCGCCGACATGCCCGCGCCGCCGAACTGGCTGCCCTATGTGCGGGTGCCGGATACCGATGCCGGATACAGCGCGGCGACCGGCAATGGCGCGCGCGCGGTCAATGGTCCGATGGACGTGCCGGGCGGACATCGCATCGCGACGTTTTTCGACCCGACCGGAGCCGCCGTCGCGATCGCGTCGAGGCCGGAGCAGGAAGGTGCTGCGGAGAAGCCAAAGTCCGCGCCCAGGGTAAAGGCCAGATCCAGGCCGAAGGCCCACGCGAAGGCGAAGGCAAAACCCGCGGCTCCGAAGAAGAAAAAGAAGGCCGCGAAGAAACCCGTCGCGAAAATGAAGGTCGCAAGGAAAGCCGTGCGCAAGCCGGCGAAAAAGTCCGCGCCGAAAAAGAAATCGGCCGCGAAGAAGAAGGGCACCGCAAGGAGGAAGAAGTAATGGCTGGACGGCGTGATGTGATCAAGGTCGGCCTCGCCGCATTGGCGGGCACGCAGATTGCGACCGCGTGGGGCGCGGACAAGGCGAAGGAAAAGGCGCCGCGACCCGCGGCCGCCGGACCTCTCATGACCCGGCCCGTACCATCGACGGGCGAAAGGCTCGCCGCGATCGGCGTGGGCACCAACAACTACAGCCCCACGACGCCGGAAGAACGCGCCGCCCGGCGCGAAGTCCTCGCGGGGCTTACGGCCGCCGGCGCCTCGGTGATCGATACCGCGCCCGCGTATCGTCAGTCCGAAGAAGTCATCGGCGAACTACTCGCCGAGATCGGCAATCGCAAGCAGGCTTTCATCGCGACGAAGATCACCGCGCCCGAGGGAAGCCTGGAGAAGGGCACCGCGATGCTCGAGGAGTCGTTCCGCCGGCTCAAGACGGACGTGCTCGACCTCGTGCAGATCCACAGTCTCAACGGCGTCGACGTGTTGTTCCCGCACCTGTTCGATCAGAAGGCCAAGCGCCGCATCCGCTACGTGGGCATCACGACCTCGAGCGGCAATCAGCATGGGGCGATGATCGAAGTCATGAAGGCGCAGCCCATCGACTTCATCCAGGTCGATTACTCGCTCGGCAATCGCGCGTCAGCGGAAGCCGTGTTGCCGTTGGCGCTGGAGAAGAAGATCGCCGTGCTGATCAACTTGCCGTTCGGCGGCCGCCGCGACGGCAACCTGTTCTCGCGCGTGCGCGACAAGGTGCTGCCCGACTGGGCGGCGGAGATCGACGCGAAGAGCTGGGGCCAGGTGTTCCTGAAGTACGTGATTTCGCATCCCGCCGTGACGGCCGCGATCCCGGGCATGACGAAAATCGCGCATCTGGAGGACAACCTTGGCGCCCTGCGCGGACGCATGCCCGACGCGGCCATGCGCACCCGCATCGAGAAGTACTGGGACCAGAACTTCGACTGAAGACGGTGCCTGGCACGGAAAGCCCGGGATTACCGGGCTCCGTGCCGGGCTCCGTGCCTGGCACCGGACCCCGGCAAGAGAAAAACGCCCGCGAAGCGGTGGCCTCGCGGGCGTTTTCGTTGCGGTGGGTTACTTGCCGGCGGCCCAGGTGAGGGCGCCGGACAGCAGATCGACGATGTACGGCTCGGAGTACGAGTCGGACGTGTGGCCGAGGCCGCTGTAGAACACGCGGCCGCCGCCGAACTGGTGGTACCAGACGAGCGGATTCGGATTCACGTCGGGCTGGCCATCACCGATCGTCGCCGGGTCGACCGTCACCAACACGTGTAACAGCGGGCTCACGTCCTTGTAGTAGTACCACTCTTCGTTGCGCGTGACCGTCTTCGGTAGTTTGGCCGTCGCCGGATGTTTCGCATCGACCACGGTCTGCGTGCCGGTCGGCGTGCCTTTCGGATGCATCGCGAAATAGCCGCCGATCATCTGTCCGTACCACGGCCAGTGGTAATGCGAGTCCGCGGCCGCGTGCAGGCCCACGACTCCCTTGCCGGCCTCGAGGAATCCCTGCAATGCGTCGCGCCGCTCACCCACGAACCACTCGGATTCGGGCTTCCTGGGGTCCGTCGTGTTGCTCACGAGCACGAGGACCTTGTACTTCGCGAGATTGTCCGCGGTGAAGACGTTAGGGTCCTCGCTCGTATCGACCGTGTAGCCGAGCTTCGCGCCGATCGACTTCATCGCTTCGACCGCGGCGGGAATCGAATCGTGGCGAAAACCGGTGCTGCCCGAGTACACCAGGATGCTGCCTTTGCCCTTGCTGGCCGCGACTGCGGGATGGATGAAACAGGTCGCGGCCACGGCGACGGCCGCGAGCCCGATCAGGTATCGGCGTGATCTCATGTAACCCCTCTCGTGAAAAACTACGGCGCGACCGGCAGCGGCAAGCCCGTCGTGCGGGTGCGCATGCGCAGTACCCGGTGATTCGCCGTGATGAACAGCGTCGAGCCGTCTTCACCGAAGGCGAGGTTCGACGTCGGAACGCCCGTGAGGATGCGGCCGAGCAGGGTGCCATCTGGCGCGTACACGAGCACACCTCCGGGACCCGTCGCGAACACGTTGCCGTGCACGTCGATCTTGAGACCGTCCGGCACACCGTCGCCTTTGTTGTAGTACTTGCTCGAGTCCGCGAACACGCGGCCTTCGCCGAGCGACCCGTCCGGGTTGACTGGATAGGCCTTCCAGATCGGCAGCGACGCCCGCGCATTCGCGACGTACAACGTCTTGAAGTCCGGCGAGAAGCCGAGGCCGTTGGGCGCTTCGAGATCCGTCGCGACCGGCGTGACCTTGCCGTCCGGGTCAACGCGGAACACCGCGTTGAACGGCAGCTCGCGCGTCGGATCCGTGAACGTCCGCGGCAGTCCAAAGGGCGGGTCGGTGAAATACAGCGCGCCCTTGCGGTCGTAGACGAGGTCGTTAGGGCTGTTGAACTTCTTGCCTTCGAAGTGGGTGGCCACCGGAATGAACTTGCGATCCTCGCCGAGCTGCGAGACGCGGCGGTCGCCGTGCTGGCAGATCGTCAGTTTTCCGTGCGGATCGAACGTGAGCCCGTTCGAGCCGGGTTCGATGCCGGGGAAGGGCGTGCTGCCGGTGTAACCGCTGGGCTCGAGAAATTTCTGCGCACCCGAGTCGCGGTTCCAGCGCCAGATGACGTTCTTCTTCACATCCGAGAAGTAGAGAGTCGCGTCGCGCGAGTCCCATAACGGCCCTTCCGACCATTCGAGTCCGTCCGCGATCTTCTCGACGGCCGTGCCCGGCGCGATCAGTTCGTCGAAGCGCTCGTCGAGCGATTCGAAACGGGCGAATTCGTCCGCGGCATGTGAGTTCAACGCGACAATCCCTCCAAGCAGGCCGGCCACGACGACCGACCTTCGGCACGTGTACATGTGATTCCCCTCGCGATCTGCAGGGAGAATGCGCGACAGTGTGCCCGCAAGGCAATACGGGAGCGCCTCACTACGAAACTCGCGCGAACGGCACGGCAAGGACTGACGGAAAGTTTCGCGCGCGCCGTCTAAGGTCTTTCTTTCGAGCTCTGCGACTGCAATCGGAGCGACGGGAATGCGTACATCGTTATTGCTTACGATCGGCTGCTCCGCATTGCTTGGCGCGTGCAAGCAATCCGTGGAGCCGCGGACCGCGCCGCAGACTCGCGAAGACACGACGACGTCATCGGCGGAGACCCCCGTGAGCGACAAGCGCGAGTACCAGTGTGGGGAGATCGTCGTGTCCGCGGACTTTCACGGCCACGGGCCGCTCCAGCTGCGTTTCCGCGGAAATGAATTGACGCTGCCGCGGGTCGCATCGGCTTCCGGCGCCCGTTATGCCGACGAACGAGGCAACGAGTTCTGGAGCAAAGGCGACGATGCGATGTTCACGATCGCCGGCCAGCAGATGCGAAATTGCGCGCCGAAGACCGCGCCGCGGTCTTAGCAGCGTCGCGCGGGAATGTAGACGGGAGTCGGCGCGGGTAGTGCGCGGCCCCAGGGCAACGAGGGACTGGCGCGGCCATTGTGCCCGTACACCCCTCCATCATTAACCATAATATACATTATGCGCAGTGAGAAGCTCTGTGGACGGAGATCGGCTGCTTGGCTTACCCATGCGGCGGGTCACCCGAAATCCCGGCGTATGGAAGCGCTGAGAGGTTTCCACGGGGCCAAGTGACACGGACGTTGCGCGGCCCCAGTGTTTTCGAGGATCCCATGGGCGCATTCGGTTGGACGCTGTGGTTCTGGTTCGCGATCAAACTCACTCGGTTGCTGTACTCATTGAGCCCGGACGCGGCTCGCTGGTGGTGTCTGTCGTCTGGGCTGTATCTTGCCCTGGCGCGCCGCTTCCCCGGCGAACGCTTATGCGATGTTCTGGGCCTGGATCGGACCCGGATTATCGGCCCTCGCGGGCCGAACTGACGGCAACAAAATTCGCGTTGGCCCCGAGCAGGTTTGCGGGGTAAATTTCGGTCGTGGCGGAACGTGATGGATCGCACCGCGCGCACGAGACATTGAGCAGCTAAACGCGCCCCAGAATTCGGACCTTGTGTCCGTGGCGCCGCTCGATGGGCTCGGGTATGCCGACGCGGGTGCGCGCATGTCCGAGCCGCTTAGATTCTCGATTTTCTACGGGTATCCCGCCGAATTGGTGGCGGAATGGTGTGGCGTGTCTCTGCGCCAGGCACGCAACCTGAAGGCCGGGAAAACGAAGCCTTCCAAGCCCATTGCCAAACTGTTTTTGCTGCACCGGGATCGGCGCGTTCTAACTACCCCATGGCGCGGTTGGGTGGTCAAGGAAAACTCCCTCGTTGACCCTGACGGCAACGAGACTACGCAGGCGCAATTGCGCGGCTACTGGCTCGTGATGCAATACGCACGCGAGATCGCCCGTGAGCGCGGCCCGGAGGCCTATGAGCACTTCATGCGACTGCTCGCGTGATTGCCCTCTTCCTCGAGCACGATTCCTGAACCTCACTTGCTGCCGTCCACGTAGTCCACAGCCCGCAGCCGCGCCCGCACGGCGGCTCATGCCAGCCG
>JAEZCN010000001.1 GCA_023433515.1 Pseudomonadota bacterium | reverse complement strand
CGTGATCCGTGAACACGGAGATGCGGCACGGCAGCGCCATGTTGAGGCGCATGTCCGTCGCGAGCACCCTCGATGCCTGCGCCGGATTGCAGACCTCGAAAACCTTGCACTGCTGAGTGAACGCCTGTCCCTTGCTGCGCAAGGTATTGCCGAGATCGTGAACGTGCAGCACTCCGAAACCGCCCGCCTTCACGGCGGCATCCAGGTCTGAAGCTGCCTGATCGAATGGTTTGGTCGAGTCTACGATGTAGTACATGCGTTCCTCGCAGGTCCGGTCGTATCCACTCGAAAATTCCAGGGAACATTCTAGGAATGATCGGCGAAGTGCGCATCCGGGAGAACGCGGATACGAATAGCGCAACACACGATCGTCGGGCGCGAAGGATTACGCCTGCACGTGACGTCCAACACCCGCGAGCGCAACTCACTGCGCGTGCAGGAACGTCACATTGTTTACCGAACCATCCGTCGTCGCCGACGAGCGACAATCATGCGGCGCCCCGCGCGAATACGCGCACGCTCCTTTGGAGTACCGGATCGTCGCCTGCGAGAAAGGTGACGCGCGTCGCGCGGAAGCCGAAGAGTTCGTCCGCGGGCGATTCCGGCGTACCCATGGCGCGCACATCGCCACGTTCATGCCGACGTTTCTGCTGCTACTCGACGCCAGGGGCGAGCTGTGCGCGGTGGCGGGATATCGTTGCGCGGCGCTCGAGCCGCTGTTCCTCGAGCGATACGTGGCTCTGCCCATCGAGCAGATCCTCGCCTCTGAAACGGGTGCGCGTGCGCGGCGCGCCGAAATCTTCGAGGTCGGCAACTTCGCGGCCGTCGATTCCCGCCGCGCGAAAAAGCTCATGTCGTTCATGGCGCCCTGGTTCCTCGCGCGCTCCGCGCGGTGGATAGTCTTCACGGCCACCGCCTCCATTCGCGGAATCCTCACGGCGATGGGCGGTCATTGCACGGAGCTGAGCACCGCCGACGGCGCATGCGTCGCCGGTGGCCAGGACGAATGGGGTCGCTACTACTCGACCGATCCACGCGTGATGGCCGGCTACCTGCCCTCGGCGCGCAGGATTCCCGCATTGTGGAGCTCACACCATGGAGATTGAGTACCTGCTCGGCGAGACGCCCCGACGCGCGCCCGGACGCATCGCGCTCACCGACGGCCATCGCGCGATCACGTACGGCCAGCTCGCGTCGATCGTGCAGTCCGATGCGGCGCTGCTGCGCGAGGCCGGCGGATTGCGGTTCGGCCTGCTGGCCGAGAACGGCTGCGACTGTGCGGTGGCGGACCTCGCGATGCATCACCTGCATCGCGTGAACGTCCCGCTCCCCGCGTATTTCACACCGGCGCAGATGCGCCATGCGATCGACAATGCGAGCGTCGACACCCTGGTCACCGATCGGCGCGCCGAGGTGATGGACCGGTGGCCGGAGTTCAACGTCGTGGGTAGTTTGTCGGGCGGTCTCACGGTCCTGCAGCGCGCCGTGGATTCAGGCGGGCGCCGCGCCGTGCCCGTCGGCACGATCAAGATCACGTACACCTCGGGCAGCACGGCGGATCCCAAGGGCGTGTGCCTGCCGGGCGCCGCGCTGGACCGCTCCTCGCGCGCGATGGTGCAGGTCACCGCGCCATTGGGCATCGGCCGGCACCTGTGCCTGATGCCATTGCCCACGTTGCTCGAGAATCTCGCGGGCGTGCACGCCACGCTGCGTTCCGGCGCGACCTGCGTCATCCCCTCCAGTGCGGACACGGGCATGAGTTACGGCGCGTTCGATCCCCAAAGGTTGCTCGCGACGCTCACGCGGCAACGTCCGGAAAGCCTCATCCTCGTACCGGAGTTGCTGCGGGTCATCGTGCGCGCCGCGCAAGCGGGCTGCGCGTTGCCGCAAACGCTGAAGTTCATCGCCGTGGGCGGAGCGCCGGTCGCGCGCAGTCTGCTCGAGGAGGCCGCCGAGCTGAAGCTTCCCGTCTTCGAGGGATACGGACTCAGCGAATGCGGCTCCGTCGTCTGCCTGAATACCCCGCATGCCAGTCGCCGCGGCAGCGTCGGCCGCGCGCTGCCACACGTCAGCGTGTCTGTCGACGATGAAGGCGAGCTGCAGGTCACCGGATGGGTCATGTCCGGCTATCTCGGCGACACGCTGCACGACGGCCCGCGGCAGATCGCGACCGGCGACCTGGCCGAGATCGATTCGGAAGGCTACGTCTACATCCGCGGCCGGCGGCGCAACCTGTTCATCACCAGCTTCGGGCGCAACGTGTCGCCCGAGTGGATAGAACGCGAGCTCGCGCACGAACCCGCCATCCGCCACGCGCTCGCGATCGGCGAGGGATGCCCCGACGTACGCGCCCTCGTCTGCCCCGCGCGCCCCGAGCTCGAACACACCGCGCTCGTGCGGGCCGTCGAGCACGCGAACGAGCGACTGCCCGACTACGCGCGCGTGCGTCACGTCGCGCGCATGCCGGAGACGCCGACCTTGTCGAATGGCATGTTGACCGCGAACGGGCGGCTGCGCCGCGAGCGAGTGCTCGAACGATTCGGCGCGTTGCTGGAACGGGCCGCCTGAGCACCGGAGGGATTCATGTCGAACTTCGCTGATCTGACCACCCGCACGGCTACCGCACGCGCGCAATTGCAGTCTATGCCCGTCATCGCCCGCGCGTTGCGTGGCGAGGTGACGCGCGAGTTGTACCTGGCGTTCCTCGCGCAGGCGTATCACCACGTACGCCACACCGTGCCGCTGCTGATGGCCGTGGGCTCGCGGCTGCCGGCGCGACATCACTGTCTGCAGAAGGAGCTCGTGCACTACCTCGAAGAGGAGCTCGGTCACGATGAATGGATCCTTGCGGACATCGCGGCCGCGGGCGGGGATGCCGCCGCGGTCCGCAACGGTGCGCCCGCGGTGGAAACCGATGCGATGGTCGCATATGCCTGGGACACCGTGACGCGCCGGAGCCCGGTGGGATTCTTCGGCATGGTGTACGTGCTCGAAGGAACCAGCGTGGCGCTGGCGCTCAACGCCGCGGACGCGATCCAGCGGAGCCTGGCGCTGCCCAACAAGGCGTTCACCTATCTACGCAGTCACGGCTCGCTCGACCAGGAGCACATCGGCGACCTCGAGTCGATCGTCGACAGGCTCGATCCCGCGGCCGATCTGCCCGCGGTCGTGACCTGCGCGCGCGCGATGTTCCACCTGTACGGCGGCGTGTTCCGCTCGCTCGAATCGGCGGAAGGATCACCCCGTGAGCTCCTGCTCCAGGGGGCCGCATGAAACTCGAATCCCGGCGCGTATTGCTGACGGGCGCGACCGGCGGGATCGGCCGCGTCGTCGCGCGGCGCCTGCTCGATGCGGGCGCGCACGTGTTGCTCGTCGGCCGCGATGAGGCTGCGCTGCGCGAGCTATTGCGATCGTTCGCATTCGCGGGCGAACGAGTGCACGCGCAGGTTGCCGATCTCACGCAGCGCCCCGCCCGCGCCGCGCTGTGCGACGTCGCGCGGCAATGGCACGGCGGAATCGACGTGCTCATCAACAACGCCGGCATCAATCCGTTCTCGATGTACGAGGACCTGACGCCCGAGC
>JAEZCN010000215.1 GCA_023433515.1 Pseudomonadota bacterium | reverse complement strand
CCGAGGTCAAGGAAGGCCAGGTCCTCTGCATCATCGAAGCGATGAAGATGATGAACCAGATCGAAAGCGACAAGGCCGGCAAGATCACCGCCATCATGGCGACCAACGGCGATCCGGTGGAATTCGGACAGCCCTTGTTCGTGATCGAGTAAGCCGGCGCCATGCTCGACAAAATCGTCATCGCCAACCGAGGCGAGATAGCGCTGAGAATCCTGCGCGCCTGCCGCGAGCTCGGCATCAAGACCGTGGCCGTGCATTCCACGGCCGACTACAACCTCAAGCACGTGCTGCTCGCCGACGAATCGGTGTGCATCGGCCCGCCGCAGTCGCAGAAGAGTTACCTCAACATGCCCGCCATCATCAGCGCGGCCGAGGTGACCGACGCGGTGGCCATCCATCCGGGCTACGGCTTCCTGTCCGAGAACGCGGACTTCGCGGAGCGCGTGGAGAAAAGCGGCTTCACGTTCATCGGCCCGCGCGCCGACGTGATCCGCATGATGGGCGACAAGGTTTCGGCCATCAACGTGATGAAGAAGGCCGGCGTGCCCTGCGTGCCCGGCTCCGGCGGCCCGTTGGGCGACGTGCCGGAAGAAAACTTCAAGATCGCGAAGGACATCGGCTACCCGGTCATCATCAAGGCCTCGGGCGGTGGCGGTGGACGCGGCATGCGCGTCGTGCACAGCGAAGCCGCGCTGCTCAACGCGATCTCCGTGACCAAGGGCGAGGCACTCGCGGCGTTCAACAACGACCAGGTGTACATGGAGAAATTCCTGGAACGCCCGCGTCACATCGAATTCCAGGTGCTCGCGGATCATCACGGCAACGTGATCCATCTCGGCGAGCGCGACTGCTCCATGCAGCGCCGCCACCAGAAGGTGGTCGAGGAAGCCCCGGCTCCGGGCATCACCGACAAGCAGCGCGAGATGATGGGCGAGCGCGTGGTCGCGGCCTGCAAGGCCGTGGGTTATCGCAGCGCCGGCACGCTCGAGTTCCTCTACCAGGACAACGAGTTCTACTTCATCGAGATGAACACGCGCATCCAGGTCGAGCACCCGGTGACGGAGCTCATCACGGGCATCGATCTCGTGAAGGCCCAGCTCATGATCGCTTCGGGCGAAAAGCTGCAGTTCACGCAGAAGGACATCAAGCTCACGGGCCATGCGATCGAGTGCCGCATCAACGCCGAGGACGCGAAGACCTTCATGCCCTCGCCCGGCCCGATCAAGCTGTGGCACGCGCCCGGCGGCCCCGGCATCCGGGTGGATAGCCACATCTACTCCGGCTACAACGTGCCCCCGCACTACGATTCGCTCATCGCCAAGGTCATTTCGTACGGCGACACGCGCGAGACCGCCATCGCCCGCATGCGCAACGCGCTCGCGGAGATGGTCGTCGAGGGCATCAAGACGAACACGGCGCTGCACCAGGAAATCTTCACGCACCAGGCGTTCCGCAGCGGCGGCCAGGACATCCACTACCTGGAGCGCCGCCTCGGCCTGAAGTAGTTCGAGACCGCCTTGCCGCAACTGGCTCTCACACTCAACCTCGACGGGATCGACGCGGAGACCGTCGAGGAAGCCTGCTTCGATTTCGGCGCCCTCGCGGTGTCGTACACCGATCAGCGCGACGACCCGATCCTCGAGCCGGCGCCGGGCGAGTTCCGGCTGTGGCCGCATGCGCGACTGCAGGCGCTGTTTCCTTTCGGAACCTCGCCGCAGGAGCTCGTATCGGGCCTGGCGCACGTGTTGCGGCTGCCCGAGGAGCGTTTCTCGCTCGAGACGCTCGCGGACCGTGTCTGGGAGCGCGAGTGGCTGCGGGATTTCCATCCGATGTGTTTCGGCGAGCGGCTGTGGGTCGCGCCTCACCACTCGCACGTGCACACGCCGAACGCGGTGATCGTGCGGCTCGATCCGGGCCTGGCCTTCGGGACGGGCACGCACGCCACGACGGCCATGTGCCTCGCGTGGCTCGACCAGAACGCGAAGGAAGGCCAGATCGCCATCGACTACGGCTGTGGATCGGGCGTGCTCGCGGTCGCGGCGGTGAAACTCGGCGCGCGCGCGGCCTACGCCTACGACATCGATCCGCAGGCCCTGACCGCCACACGCGACAACGCCGCGGCGAATGGCGTGGCGGATCGCGTACACGTCGTCGACACGGACGCGGCGCTGCCGGCGGACGCGGACATCCTGCTGGCTAACATCCTGTGCGGCCCGCTGTGCGAGCTCGCGCCGCGCTTCGCCGCCTTGACGCGGCCGGGCGGCCGAATCGTGCTCGCGGGCCTGCTCGCCACGCAGGCCGAAGAAGTGACACAGGCTCACGCGCCGTGGTTTGATATTCAGCCATTCGCGACGCGCGATGGCTGGACGGCCCTCACCGGCACCCGCGCGGGATAACGTCGCGCTCGCACGAGAATCCGCATGTTCACCGTCTGCCCCAAATGCACGCTCACCCTGGTCGTCACGACCGTGGACCTGCGCGCGGGCCAGGGTTACGTGCGCTGCGGCCGCTGCGCGAACGTTTTCAATGCGCTGATCGCGTTGCGAGAAGGCGATCCCGAAAGCGCCGCGGACACGGCGAAGCGGCGCATCGCGGAAATCGATTCCAATCCGCCGCCGAATCCGGCGCTGGGGTCCGGCGTCGAGATGGATCCGGAGCCGGAATCGCAACCCGAGCCGGAAGACATCGTCCTCAGCGAGGAATCACTCGAGTTCGACGCCGCCTCGACCGACGTTTCCGAGATCTTCATCGAGCCGCCGGTCGAGGAAACATCCGGCAATTTCGAGACGGTCGTGCTGGCGGAGGAAACTCCGGTCGAGCCCGCAGCGCCCATCGAGCTGATTGCGGATGAAGAGGCATCGCCGGAGGCGTCCGAGGCGACAGACGAGTCGATCAGCGAACCCGAGGCCATCGAAGAACCCGAGGCAGTCGGCGATCCCGTCGAAGAGCCAATCGACGACGAATCGCACATCCAGACCCACACGCCGGGCGGCGAGTGGACGCTCGACGACGATCTACCCGAGCCCCAATACGACGAGGACTCCGCGAGCACGGAGCTGCCCGCACTCGCGGAAGAAGTCTCCGAAGAATCCGCGCCCGAATCCGATCCGGCGTGGGTCGAGGAGATGTTCGCGGAGGCCGAAGCCGAAGTGGTTCGCCAGCGCACCGGCGAACACCTCGTCCAGGTCGAAGAGACAGCGACCGAAGATCCGGATGCCGTGACCGAGACGGCGGCTGACGTCGCCGAGACCGTTGCCGCGGATTCAGGCCCGGCCGAGTCCGAAGTGCCGACCGAGCCGAATCTCGAACTGCTCACCGCGCCGCCCAAGCCGCGCCCGTCCTGGCAGTACGTGGCGGGTGTCGCCGCTCTCGTACTCGTGCTGATCGGCCAGATCATTCATCACCATCGCCAGGCGCTCGTGCTGAGCCCCACTTTCGGCAGGACCGTGTCGACGGTTTACGGCTGGTTCGGCGCCACGCTGGTGCCGCGCTGGGACCTGAACGCGTACACGGTCAAACAACTCGGCGCCGAAGCCGAAGGCGGCGAAGGCACGCGGCTGCGCGTGCGGCTGTCGGTGCAGAACTCCAGCGAACGCGTGCAGCCGCTGCCGCTCGTGCGCCTGACCCTCAAGGATCGCTACGACAACGCGGTCGCGACGCGCGACCTCGAACCCGCCGAATACCTGCCCGCGCGGGTGGCCGACCAACGGCTGCTCGAGCCGGATCAGCGCATCGACGCCGAGCTGCACGTGATCGATCCGGGCCGCGCCGCGATCGGCTTCGAAATCGACGCCTGCCTGCGCGCCGAGAACGGCGCCATCGGCTGCAAGAGCGACCTGCGCGCCCGTCCCGCGGGCTGAACCGGACCCGACTCCCGTGCGTATCGGACCCTATGAGCTGAGCTCGGCGGTGCTGCTCGCACCGATGGCGGGTGTCACGGATCGCCCGTTCCGTCAACTCGCGCGCTCGTTCGGTGCGGGCCTCGCCGCATCGGAAATGATCACGAGCGACGTGCGTCTTTGGAGTACGAAAAAGACGCAGAGACGCATGGATCACATCGGCGAGCCCGAGCCGCGCGTGGTGCAGCTCGCGGGCGCGGATCCCGAGCCGCTGGCCGAGGCCGCACGGCGCAACGTCGATCTCGGCGCGCAGATCATCGACATCAACATGGGTTGCCCCGCGAAAAAAGTGTGCAACCGGTTGTGTGGCTCCGCGTTGCTCACCGATGAGGCACTGGTCGGAAAGATTCTCGAAGCGGTCGTGTCCGCCGTGAATGTGCCGGTAACCCTCAAGACTCGCACCGGATGGAGCCGCGATCGGAAGAATGGAGTTCGCATCGGGCAACTCGCAGAATCGTGTGGCATCGCAGCGCTCGCGGTGCACGGACGCACGCGCGAAGATTTTTACGACGGCTCAGCGGAGTACGAAACCATTCGCGAAATCAGATCGCGAACAAAAATTCCGCTCATTGCGAACGGTGATATTGATTCGCCGCAAAAAGCACGCGCGGTGCTTGATTTCACAAGCGCAGAAGGAGTAATGCTCGGCCGCGCCGCGCATGGCGCGCCGTGGATCTTCCGTGATGTCAATTATTTTTTATCTCACGGAAAAAATGCGCCCGCACTTCCACTCCGGAAAATTTGCGATACCATCCTCGCGCACCTCGAATCCCTCTACGCTTTTTACGGTGAAGAGACAGGCGTTCGAGTCGCACGCAAACACCTCGTTTGGTATTTGGAAAAGTTGCAGGATGCGCCTGACGCTCGTCGGGAGTTGATGGCAGCTGCAACGTCGGCGTCGCAGTTTGCGTTGTCGAAAAAAATTCTCGAGCACTGGGCGACCCGTGACGAGAACCGCGTTGCTACCTGGGGAGGTGCTGCAGCGACGGCATAAAAGTGTTCAGGCTCGGGCACAGACGATGGGGCGTAGAGAATGACGGCGAAAACTTCTCGGACTCGCAAGGACTCCGGTCGTAACGGCACGTTCGAAGTGCCACTCAGAAATCATGCGGAACGCGCCCTCTCCGACTACTTTTCGAACCTGAACGGCCACAAGCCCGCGCACCTGTACGACCTCGTGCTGCGCGAGGTCGAGGAACCCCTGTTCCGCGCCGTGCTGGACTATTCGGCCGGCAACCAGTGCCGCGCCGCCGCGATTCTCGGCATCAACCGGGGCACTCTGCGCAAGAAGCTGCGACAATTCGGCCTTTCTGGCTGAGTCACTTCCTTCGGTAAACATGCTGGTCACGATTCGCAGAGCCCTGCTGTCGGTCTCCGACAAGACAGGGCTGGTTGATTTCGCTCGCACCCTCGCTGCGCGGAAAGTCGAATTGCTGAGCACGGGCGGTACAGCCCGCCTGCTCATCGACGCCGGCATCCCCGTCACCGAGGTCTCGGCTTATACCGGCTTCCCGGAAATCATGGATGGCCGCGTCAAGACGCTGCATCCGCGCGTACACGGCGGGCTGCTGGGCCGCCGCGGCGTCGACGATGCCGTCATGGCCAAGCACGACATTCCGCCCATCGACCTGCTGGTCGTGAACCTCTACCCGTTCGCGCAGACGGTCGCGAAGCCGGACTGCACGTACGCCGACGCCATCGAGAACATCGACATCGGCGGGCCGGCGATGGTGCGCGCCGCGTCCAAGAACCACGAATCGGTGACGGTCATCGTCGATCCGGCCGATTACAAGGCGGTCATCGACGAGCTCGAAGCGAACGGCGGCGCCACCAGCATCGATACGCGCTCGCGGCTCGCGGCCAAGGCGTTCGCGCACACGGCGAAGTACGACACGATGGTGTCGAATTACCTGCTGAATCGCGAAGGCAACGCGGCCGAGACGTTTCCGCAGACGCTGCCGCTGGTTTACGAGAAGATCCAGGAACTGCGTTACGGCGAGAACCCGCACCAGAAGGCCGCGTTCTATCGTGAGCCGCAGGCGCTGGGATCGTGCGTGGCGAACGCACGCATGCTCCAGGGCAAGGAGCTCTCGTTCAACAACATCGCCGACACGGACACCGCAGTCGAATGCGTGCGCGTGTTCGCCGAACCCGCCTGCGTGATCGTCAAGCACGCGAACCCATGCGGCGTGGCCACTTCGGTGTCGCTGGTCGATGCCTATGACCGCGCGTATCGCACGGATCCCACGTCCGCGTTCGGCGGCATCATCGCGTTCAATCGCGAGCTCGACGAGGACACCGCGAAGGCGATCACCGAGCGGCAGTTCGTCGAGGTCATCGCCGCGCCGTCGGTGTCCGTCGCCGCGGGCGCGGTGCTCGCGGCCAAGCAGAACGTGCGTGTGTTGATCATGGGGCCGCTGTCGAAGCCCTGCCCCACCGAGCTCGAATACCGCAGCGTCGTGGGCGGCCTGCTCGTGCAGAGCCGCGATACCGCGCTCGCGCTGCCCGAGACGTTCAAGGTCGTCACGGAGAAGAAGCCCACGCCGACGCAGTACGCGGACCTGTGGTTCGCCTGGCGCGTGTGCAAGTACGTGAAGTCGAACGCGATCGTGTTCGCGCGCGACGGCATGACCATCGGTGTGGGCGCGGGGCAGATGTCGCGCGTCTATTCCACGCGTATCGCCGCGCTCAAGGCGAAGGACGAAAATCTCGAAGTCGCGGGCAGCTCGATGGCTTCCGATGCGTTCTTCCCGTTCCGCGACGGCATCGACGTCGCGGCGGAATACGGCATCAAGGCGATCGTGCAGCCCGGCGGCAGCAAACGCGACGACGAAGTCATCGCGGCGGCCAATGAACACGGCATGACCATGGTGTTCACCGGCATGCGCCACTTCCGGCACTGATGAAAGTCCTGATCGTCGGTTCCGGCGGGCGCGAACACGCGCTGGCGTGGAAGTGCGCGCAGTCGCCGAAAATCACTGAAGTTCTCGTCGCGCCCGGCAACGGCGGCACCGCCACCGAACCGCGCGTACGCAACGTGAACGTCGCCGCCGAAGACGTGGCCGGGCTCGTGGAGCTCGCGAAAACCGAAAAGGCAGGCCTCACGATCATCGGGCCCGAGGCCCCGCTGGTGCTCGGCGTCGTAGACGCATTCCAGGCCGCCGGCCTGCGTTGTTTTGGACCGCGCCAGGCCGCCGCGCAACTCGAGGGGTCCAAGGCCTTCACCAAGGAGTTCCTGAAGCGCCACGGCATTCCCACGGCGGCGTATGCGACGTTTACGCGTGAGACCTTCGACCCCGACTGGGTGCGTGCCCAGCGCATGCCGATCGTCGTCAAGGCGTCGGGCCTGGCGGCCGGCAAGGGCGTGATCATCGTGGACACGGCGGACGAGGCCATCGCGACCGCGCAGGCCATGTTCGGCGGGCAATTCGGCGCCTCCGGCGACCAGGTCGTCATCGAGGAATTCCTGCCGGGCGAGGAAGCGAGCTTCATCGTCATGGCGGACGGCCGGAACATCGTGACCATGGCGACGTCGCAGGACCACAAGCGCCTGCGCGACGCGGATGAGGGCCCGAACACGGGCGGCATGGGCGCCTATTCGCCCGCCCCCGTGGTCGACCAGGCCATGCACGAGCGCATCATGCGCGAGGTCATCGAGCCCACCATTCGCGGACTCGCCAAGGACGGCACGCCGTACACGGGCTTCCTGTACGCCGGAATCATGGTGCATCCGGACGGCACGCCGAACGTGCTCGAGTACAACTGTCGCTTCGGCGATCCGGAAACCCAGCCCATCATGATGCGGCTGAGGAGCGATCTCGTGGAATTGTGCGAAGCGGCACTGGATCAGCGGCTCGACCAGGCGCGGGCCGAGTGGGATCCACGCGCCGCGCTCGGTGTCGTGCTCGCGGCCGGCGGTTATCCGGACACGGTGCGCAAGGGCGACGCGATCGCGGGCCTCGAGGCGGCGGCCAAACTACCCGGCAAGGTGTTCCACGCGGGCACGAAGGCCGTGGACGGCAAGGTGATCACGAGCGGCGGACGGGTGCTGTGCGCCGTCGGCCTGGGGGACACGGTGTCGGCGGCGCAGCAGCAGGCCTATGCGCTCGTGGACGCGATATCGTGGCCGGAGATGCAGTGCCGGCGGGATATCGGTCATCGCGCCATCGCGCGCGAAAAGGCGCGCTGATCGCGATCGGGGACAGATTCATTTATTGAATGGATTGATCTGTCCCCAAGTCTCGTGGGACGAATCAGGCGGGCGAAACCCTGGAGAATGGACGGCGCCAGAGCAACATCGCGGCGATCGATACGACGAAAAACAGCGTGCAGAAGATGCTGCCTTCGGGGCCCTGCGCTCCGCCAGTGAGGTAGTCAGGCCCGATGGGCAAGAGCTGCGCCAGCAATGCCGGCGTGTCGGTCTCGAGACCGGTTACGGGGAGCTCGAAGCCCGTCGCCAGCAACCAGTTCCATCCTGCATGCCAGCCCATGACGCCCCAGATATTGCCGGCCCGCAGCGCCCAGGCGCAGGCGAACAAGGCGAACAGCACGAGATTCAACGTCACGAGCCAGGGCTGCCCGGGACTGAAGTGCAGCAGGTAGAACACCGCCGAGGTGAGGATCACGGCCAGCGTCACGTTGAACTTGCGGGCGATGGCGGAGAGCTGCCAGCCCCGGAACACCAGTTCTTCCACGCTGGATTGCACCGCGAAACACGCCAGCAGGATGGCGATGTTCAACAAGGCGGCGGGTGACTTCAGTCCTTTCGCGTACGAGACGGCTTCGTAACCGCCCGCCATCCAGCTCGCGAGAACCACGAAGAGGATCGCTGCGCATCCGATGGCATGACCGCGCAGGAAGAGGCCCGCCGCCCCCGGCCGGGTCAGGCCGATCGTCGCGAGCGGGCGGCGCTCGACGAACTTCACCCATGCGAGCACCAGCAATCCTGTGACACCGAAGGGAATCAGCAGGAACGCGGCCAGGCCGTCCGTGCCGCTCGGATCGCCGTTCGCATCCACCCACTGCAGCGGCTGGAATGCGAACAAGGCCCCGATCGCCGGCAGCAGCACGAAAACCAATGCAAGGAACGGCGCGAGTGCGCCCCAGGGAATCCATCCCCGGGCGGGTTCCGGGGAAAACAAGGCGCGGGATTTCAGGTGAGGGCCCTCACGGCCATTTCTCGTCCGCCACGATCCTGCCGATTTCGGCGTGCGCGGCCACCAGGTCCCTGAGGGGCAGTTTCGATTCGCTCATGTAGACGGCGATGAGGATCGGCCGGCGCTCGAGTGGATAGGCGATCGCGACGTCGTTCACCGCGCCGTTCGGCCCGGTGCCGGTCTTGTCACCTACCTGCCAGCCGCGTGGCAGGCCGGCGCGCAGGCGATCGCGGCCGGTATTCGCGGCGTTCATCCAGTCGATGAGGATCGCCCGCGAGGGCAGCGAAATGACGTCCTGCGTGAAGATCCGGAGCATCGAATCGACCATCGCGCGCGGCGTCGTGGTGTCGCGCGCGTCGCCCGGCACATTGCTGTTGAGATCGAGCTCGAGCCGATCGAGTCGCGTGACCTCGTCACCGATGCTGCGCATGAACTGCGTCAGTGTGTCCGGCCCGCCCATCGAGTTGAGCAGGATGTTGGCGGCCGCGTTGTCGCTGCGGGTGACGATGGCCGCGCACAGGTCCTTCACGGTCATCCCCTCCTCGCCCGCGGCGAGCGCCGCCTCGACCATCGGCGAGGTCGGCAGGAGGTCCTTGCGCGCGATCGGCAATGCGTACGTCAGCGGAAAGGCGCCCCTGTCCACCTGCCAGAGGATCGCGGCCGCGAGCAGCATCTTGAACGTCGACGCCATCGCGTAGCGCGAATGGTCGTCGTACGCGATGCGCTTGCCGCTCTGCGAATCGAGCACGTGTACGCCGAGCCGGCCGCCGATCCGCTTGTGGATGGCCTTGAGCTTGCGTTCCGCGCGCGCCGCCGCGGCCGGTCCCGCGAGCGCGGCGGCCGCGGCCAGTGCCACGAGCTGGCGCCGCGTGATCATCAGTCTTCCGCCAGCACGACGATCTTGTCGTGCTCGGTGAAGGCGTGTTTCTCGGACTTCCTGGGATTCACGTTCACTCCAAACCCGCGCGACTTGTCGTCGGCGTACTTCATGATGCGATAGCCGATCGCGGTCTCGCCGCGCTGCGCGGCGGCCTCGAGCACGGTGTAGAAGTCCACCGTCGAGCCGAGTTTCACGTAGTCGGTCATGGGACGAATGTATATCTCGCTTCCCTCGGAGCTGAACAGCACCTTGAATACTTTTTCGAGGTACTTGTTCTCCGACAGCTGCGACATCATGAGGCTCACGAGCTTGTCGCTCACGATGAAATCGTCGGCACGCGCGATCTGCGCGAGCGCGCGGTTCCGGATGTCCATCATCTCGCTCACGATGGACAGGCGCGTGCCCGCGGAATCGGCCAGGTTGCGCAGGTGCAGCAAGGTGATGAGCGTCTTCGCATCGGCCTCCTGGATCGGCAAGTCGCTGTAACTGAGCAGGATGACGTGCTCGAAGTTCGCGGCCTTGACCGCCGCGAGGGTCGCCGCGTGCGTGATGTCGCCGTCGGCGAAGCGCACTTTCTGGCGCTTCATGCGCCGGGCCACGCCGAGCAGCGTGTCGCGCACGCCGTCCTGGCGGCAGATCACGATGGTCTCGGAGCCGGGCGCGACGTAGTTGTCGAGCTCCTCGATGATGGCCTGCGCCTTGCCGTTCCAGCCGAGGATGAGGATGCGCTCGGGCGCGGGCGGCAACCGCTCGCGATGCGACAACGCGCTGGTGTCCGGCAGGCCACCGCCCGCATCCGGTCGCAGCACGAGCGTGTCGTCGTCCTCGGTGATCGCGATGACGCTGTCGTCGCGATTGAACGTCGTATCCATCGGCGGGTTGATGAGCACGTCGCCGTTGCCGCGCATGATGCCCATGACGGTCGAGTCCTCGTACGCCGCGATGATCTCGCGATACGTGCCGCCCGCGAGCGCGGGCTCGGGCTTGAAGTAGATCTCCGCGCCGTCGAAGTCGAGTAGTTCGGTGTATACGACGGACAGGCCCGACTGGCGGCAGGTCTGCGCCGTCACGCGCGCGATCAGGTCCTCACCCTGGACGTAGATGGCTTCCTTGCCGCCGACCAGCGCCGCCGCTTCGAGATTCCGCTGGTCGCGGATCTCCGCGACGATGTGGTACGGGTCCTGCTTGCGGTTCGGATTGTTGGTGATCGCGAGCACGGACTTTATGACGTGGATGTCCGGGTTGTCGGTCTCGGGCGCGAGCACGATGATCGAACGCGCCGAATGCGGATCGACCACCGCGAGATCGTCGAGGTCGAGCGGATTGCCGCTGCGGCAAATCACGCGAGTGTTCTTCGTGGACGCGAACTTGGCGCGGATCTCGTCCTCCATCTCGATCTTGTCGCGGTCCGACAGGATCACGATGCAAGGGTCTTTCTGGTTTTCGTTCGCGATGAGCAACTCGCCGATGATCGAGAACACCTTGCTCGACCAGCCGAGGATCAGCGTGAAGCCCTGCTCGATGACGCGCGAGCGGCCCTTGCGCAGCTCCGCGAGCCGCGACTCGAGTCCCGAGGTGATCGTGCCGATCAGGATGCTGACGATGAAGATGCCGCCGATCGTCACGAGCATCATGAGCAGGCGCAGCTGCCAGCCCGAATCGTCCGCGATGACGCCGGGATCGAGCGTGCGCAGCATGGCCTGCCAGGCGCCCTCGAAGAAGCCGTAGGGATGCTCATGGCCGGACGGGTCCTGCCCGATGCGCATCGCGGCGAGGATCAGCGCCGCGAGCAGGATGATCGCCGTGGACAGCAACGCCAGCCAGCCGATGATGGCGATGGTGCCTTTCGACAGGGTGTTTTCGAATCGATAGCGCAGACGGTCGCGCCAGGTCACCGGTGTCTGAGGCATGCGTCGCGGCCCCTCCCAGGCGTCGGACGTGATTCCGGATTTGATCACATCCGGGTGTTCATGGACTACGCCGGACGCGTTGCGGCCGGTAGTCAGCCACGTCACCGCGACGCGGGACTGAGCGGCTCAGCCTGCGTCGTCGCGCCGCGCAGGTTTCCTCACCACGATGTCGATGGACTCGGTGTTCGGATCGAACACGATCTCGGCTTCGCGCCGCTCGAGCTGGCGGCGGACCTGCAGCACCTTGGTTTCCAACGGCACGTCGCGATCGCCGTACTCCGTGCCTTCGCGCAGCACGAATGATTCGATGACGCCGGTCAACGCGTCGGCGGACAACTCCGTGTGCGGCACCACGATGGGTGGCAAAAGAGCATCGCCGTCTCTGACGTTCGAATCACTCAAGTCAACATCCGACAGGTTGCCATCCATCAAGTTGAATACTTCCTCACGAGCCACACGGCCCCGGAGAGCGCGGTCGCGACGCTCACCATGACCCATTCGATGTGCTGGTCGGGCGCGCCGATCACGCGCGGGATGTGCACCAGCAACACGAACGAAGCCATCATACCCGCGAGGCAGGCCGCGGCGAGTCGCGCCTTCACGCCGCTCACGAGCGCGAGCCCGGCCGCGAGATGGCCCGCGCCGGTGGCCCAGGCCCAGAACGACTGATCCGGGGGAATCCAGTCGGGCACGAACGACGCGGTGAAATCGATGTAGTTGAAATGCGCGAGGCCGAAGACGATGGCGCTCGCGCCGGCAAGTACGCGCGAGACGAGCCGAAGCGTATTGCGCGCCGGGCCCGCGGACGCCGACCACAACGCGAGTCCGCCCATCGTCAGGAGCGTGATTTCCGCGGGACCGTTCCACGTGCCGATGTGTTTCCACGACGCGAACGCGATCGGCAGGTGAAAGACGACCACCCAGATTCCGTAGAACACCGTGAGCGCGAGCGCGCCGACGCGCTCGTAGCGGCGCACGAGCAACGCGCATCCCGCGATCAGCAGGATCGCGGCGCTCACGTAAGCGTACGGAATGCGCGGCACGCTCGCCGGCACCTGCTGCCACTGCAGGGCGAACTCGTGAAACACGATACCGACGATGCCGAGAAGGATGGCGCCGACGGCGTAAGGAAGAGCGTTGTGGTTCATGAGGACTCCGCGCGGAAAGGATGCGGCAATGGGGCCGTTATCTTAGCCACCGGCGTAGAGTCCGGCTAACTACTTCGCCGTTCGGCCCGCATGAGGGCCAAGGATGCCCGCGAGCGTCCCGAGTTTTTACCGGATTCCGGTGCCAGGCACCGGAATCCGCCGGAATCCGGTAAAGATGAACGGGGGCTGAATCGGGTCAAACTACGCGCTGTGTGAGAGCCGGCCTTGCCTGGAGCCGGGTGGAGGCTCCCAGTCGGGAAACAACATGCTCAGCACGTTCGAGCGCTTCGACCAGTGCTCGGGAATCCGGACGACGTCGATCTTCGCCCGCTAGTCGCGCGGCAGCAGCGCCCGCACCCGCTCCAGCTCTTCCTCGAGATCGCGCACGCGCTCCAGCAGCCTCAACGCCACGCCCAGCGACGGCAGGTCGAGCTCGAGCTCGTCGCGCAGCCGGCACGCGGTGCGCGCCACCGTCACGACCCGCGCGCTGAACACGAAGGCTCCGCCGGCCGCGCTTTGCGCGGGCAACGCGCCGATCTGCACGAGCTCGCGCACTTCCGTCACGCTCAGGCCGGAGAACTCGACGAGCTCCTCTAGACTAACTACCCGCCCCTCGTCGAGCCACAGGACTTCGTTTTCCGTGCTCATTGGCCGAACTTCTCACGCGGATCGAACCCGGTTTCCGAGAGCTGCTGATACAACGCGCGCTCGCGCTCGGAAAGCTTCGTCGGCACGACCACCTGCGCAACGGCGATGAGATCGCCGGCGCCGCCACGCGGCTTCGGCAGTCCTCGACCCGCGAGCCTCAACTTGCGACCGCCGGAAGTGCCCGCGGGAACCTTGAGATTCACGTTGCCCGCGAGGGTCGGCACCTGCACGGATGCGCCGAGCGCCGCTTCCGAGGGTGCGAGCGGCAGATCCAGGTAGAGATCGTGCCCTACCGCGCGATACAGAGGATGCGGCTTCAGCGAAAGGTCCAGGTAAAGGTCGCCATTGCGACCTCCGTTGAAACCCTTGCCGCCCTTGCCCGGCAGGCGCAGGCGTTGCCCGTCGACCGCGCCCGGCGCGACACGCGCCTTGACGACCTGCGGCACGCGCCGCAAATGCCCGAGCGCATCGTATTCCGGCATCGAGAGGTTGAGCTCGAGCGTGGTGCCGCGAAACGCGTCCTCGATGCTGATCTCGACGGGTATCTCGAAATCCTGGCCGGGCATCGAGACATTGGCGCCGCCGCCGAAGCCGCGAGTCCCCGCGCCTCGCGCGCCGAAGCGCGAGAACAGGTCGGCGAAGTCGATGTCCTCGAACGAAAACCCTTCCTGGGCGCCGTGCTGGCGCGCCCAGTCGGGCGGGGGACGAAACTCCTCGCCCTGCGGTCTGGTGCCGAGCGCGTCGTATGCCGCGCGTTTTTCGGGATCCTTGAGCGTCTGATAAGCCTCGGCGATTTCCTTGAACTTCGCCTCGGCGCCCGGCTCCTTGCTCACGTCCGGGTGATATTTCTGCGCGAGCCTGCGATATGCCTTCTTGATCTCGTCCTGGCTCGCTCCGCGCTCGACGCCGAGCGCGGCATAGTAATCCGTGTACTTCATCGCCCCGGCGGAGACATCTGCTTCTGTTTGAAGCCCGCGGGCACCTCGAACATCGAGGCCGGGATCGCCTGCTCGCGCCAGACCTTCACGACCTGCTCCTCGGGAGCGAGCCGGCCGTTTTCATAGCTGCGCGTCCTCATGGGATAACCGTTCACCTTCCGCAGCGCGCTCATCTGGTTGTTCATCGCGCCGCTCAACTGCGGCAGGTTCTTCGCCATGTCCTCGAACACTTTCGCGAATTTCTCGAACACCGACTTGAAGTCCTCGGTGCCGGGCAAGGAGGAGTACGGCACGACACAGACCTGGTGGTCGGGCTGGTCGTTGACCTTGATGTCCCAGACCTTGCACGCGCGGCCTTCGACCTTGTCGGTCTTGCCGGTGTCCACCGCGTCCATCGTCCAGCCGCCGGCTCCGGCGCCCGACTGGATACCCATCATCTGCTCGATCTGCGCACGCTGCTCGGGCGGCATCTTCGCGAGCTGCTCCTTCATCTGCTCCATCGCCGCGCCCACTTGTTTGCCGAGCTGCTCCATCGTGGCCTTGTCGAGCACCACGTAGCTCTTGTCCGCCTGGTCGATCACGTAGATGGTGTCGCCCTTGATGATGGAGGCGCGGCCTTCCTCGTCTTCGAACCGTCCGGAGCCGCCCTGCACGTAAATCTTCTGAGCGAGTCGCGATGAATTCGTCTTGAGGTTGTTCGACACCGTTTCGACGTAGACGCCGGCGCTGGCCACGTGCGCGAGGCCCGCGGCAAGGAAAATCGTGGCGATGCGTTTCATGGAACCCTCGCTGGTTGGTGGGCGCGACTCTAACACCCCGTCCGCATAGACTGACACTCATGCCAGACCAGCTCATGCAGGATGGGTGGGACCTGCCGCACCCGCACATCGTCAGCGTCGACGTACAGGATGACGACATCGACGCCTACGGGCACGTGAACAACTCGGTGTATCTGCGCTGGCTCGATAACGCGGCCTGGTCGCATTCCGCCGCGCTCGGTCTCACCGTCGAGGACTGCGTACGCATGCAACGCGGCATGGCTGCGCTTCGCATCGAGATCGATTACCTGCGCGCGGCGCTCGCGCGCGAGCGTGTGTCGGTCGCGACATGGATAGTCGATACGGACCGCAGGCTGCGCGTGAACCGCCGTTTCCAGTTGCGCCATGCGGACTCGGGGGCGACGCTCGCGCGGGCCGTCACGCAATACGTGTGTCTCAACCTCGCGAGCGGCCGCGCCGTGCGCATGCCGCCCGAATTCCTGGCTACCTACGTGCCGACGGTGTCGATTCCGGAATGATCGAAGAACGCCGCAAGCCGGTTCTCGGGCGCGTCGTCCCCGGTGTCTCGCCACGGATGCAGCGACGGCTGCGCCGCTTCTTCGCCGTGGTGCAGTTCGTGAGCCCGTCGCTCGCCGCGCGACTCGCGTTGCGCCTGTTCGTCACTCCTCCGCGCCGCCGCCTCGATCCCGAGGACGCGCCCGTCGTCGCGCAGGCGACGAGGTTGTCGCTGCGCGCGGGCGGCGACGAGTTCACGATCTGGCGCTGGGAAGGGTCGGGTCCCACCGTCGTGTTGCTGCACGGCTGGGGCTCGCACGCGGCGCGCTTCGGCAGCTTCATCGCCCCGTTGCGCGCGGCGGGTTTCTCGGTGATCGGCATCGACGCGCCCGCCCATGGCGATTCACCCGGAAAGTACTCGGACCTGCCGCGATTCCGGGACAGTCTCGCCGAGGTGCTCAAGGCGCACGACCCGATCCACGCGGTGATCGGACATTCGCTCGGGGGCGGCGCGGTGCTCACGGTGCTCGCGGAAACCGAGGACTATCACCCGAAGAAAATCTGCCTGTTCGGCGTGCCTTCGGACATGGATTACATCCTCGAGTCCTTCGCGATGATGCTGGGCCTGAAGATGCCCGCGTTGACGAAGCTTCGCGCGCGATTCGCGGAGCGCTTCGGCCGTCCCGCGCAGGCGATCTCCGTGGCCGCGGCGGCGCCGCGCGTCCGCATCCCGGTGCTCGTGGTGCACGACGAGGAGGACAACGTCGCGCCATTCACCCAGGGCGCGGCGCTCGCGGCCGCGATCCCCGGCGCGACGTTGTGCCGCACGAACGGGCTCGGCCACAGCGGCGCGCTGCGCGACCGCGCGACCATCGCGCGCGTCGTGGAATTCCTGCGGGACTAACTAGATCGAGCCTTGCGACTGGCGACGTTTCCACACGTCGGCGGCCCATTCGTGACTGAGTTCCGGGAGCGTCTCCAGCCGCACGTCGGGCGCGGCCTCATGCCCGGCAAAACGCAGGGATCCCGAAGACACGGCCACCACGCCCATTCCGGCCGCCCGGGCCGCGCGCACGCCCGTGACCGAGTCCTCGAAGGCGAGGCATTCGCGCGCGGGGATTCCGAGCCGGCGCGCGGCTTCCACGTATATGGCCGGATCCGGCTTGCCGCGGGCGACGTGGTCGGCAGAGACCACGGCGTCGAACCGCGAGGCGATTCCGAGTTTTTCCAGCGTGAGTTCGCACAGCCTGGCCGGCGAGTTCGATGCCAATGCGATCCGCCAGCCGAGGCGCGCGCACGATTCCAGCGCCCGCTGGACGCCGGGCAGTGCCGCGCCGTGCGTGTCGATGAATTGGCCGACGCGGGAGATGACCGCCTGCTCGACCTCGGCAATCGTCGGGCCACGCCAGGGACTGAAGCGGAACCAGTATTCCGACACTTCACGCGTCGTCATCGGCGCGGTGACGGCGGCCATCGAATCGTCTATCTGGATGCCGAGCGACCCGAAGACCTCACGCTCGGCGGACGCCCAATAAGGCTCCGAATCGATGAGCAGACCGTCCATGTCGAAGATGGCGGCGCGAAACATGCGGTCGCGCTCGAAGCTTCAGAAGCTGAAGCGGATGAACAGCTCGGGTCCCGAGGTGTCCATGTTGAACAGCAGCGGATCGTCGGAGTCGAAGACCTGCAGCTCGGTGCTCATCATCGTGTAGCCCAGCCCGATGGCCATGTTGTTGGCGATGCGGTACTGGATGTCCATGTGGTACTCGGACATCGTGCCGTCGAATTCCTCCGGCGAGGCGGAGAACCACAACGCGCGCGCGGTGACGGCGAAGCGCTTCGAGATCTGCCACGAAAAGATGCCGTTGATGGTCGGGAAGATACCGACCTCCTGCGCCGACTCGCGATTGTTCGTGCCGGGCTCCATGCCCTCGGCGTGCGCCTCGATCAGATGGATGCCGAGCCCCACGCCCGCTTCGATGCGCTCGTTCTGGACGAACGAATAGGTGTGAGTCAGCGTCAGCACGCGCCAGTCGAGCTTGGTGCGGAAGGTCGTGCCTTCCTCGAAGGTGAAATTTCCGAATTCGATGTCGCGCGGCAGTGGCTGCTGGCTGAAACGATTGAGCTTGAAGAAATCGACGTGCATGTTGTGACGCCGCCCCATGCGGATGTTGAAGTCCATGCGGCCGAGGTCGACCTTGTCGTCGAGGCCAAGGTCGTCCTCCGCGCTGAGCAGTGTTCCGGGAGTGCCCGTGGACGAGTCGAGCTGGATCTGGGTTTCCACCGAGGCCGGGAAGTAGATGCCGCGCATGTAGAAACGGTCGGTCGAAGGACTCGCGATCTCGTGCGACTTGGGCTTGAGCACCTCGCTGGGCTTGAGGACTTCTTCGGCCCTGGTCTGGCGCACGCCCCGGTTTTCCACCGGCTCCTCGGCGTCCCTGCGCGTGACGGCGCAACCCGACATGACCAGAACCAGCACGACGACCAGCGCAACGCGCATCTTCAGACTCCCACAAGCAAACGGTTGGTGCCGGGTGAGAAAAGACTGAGTTAGCGCCGTGACCAGCCCAACGACTCGCACGGCCAGCTAACTCAGACTTTTCTCACCCGGCACCGATCATCTAACAGGTCGGAAAGTCGCGCCAGCGTCGGCTTAAGGAGACGGGGCGGGTGTGACGTAGCGCACACCGGGCGTGGGGAAGGCCGTGAAGCCGGTCGGCGCGGGAGAATGTGGGGACAGATTTGAAATCTGTCCCCACGCGTCTAACAACGACTATCTCTTCATCGCCTCGAAGAATTCCGAGTTGGTCTTCGTATCCTTCATCTTGTCCAACAGGAATTCGATGGCGGCGAGTTCGTCCATCGGATGCAGCAGCTTGCGCAGGATCCAGATCTTGGCGAGTTCGCCCGCGTCGGTGATCAGCTCTTCCTTGCGGGTGCCGGACCTGTTGATGTTCACGGACGGGAACACGCGCTTCTCCGCGATGCGGCGATCGAGGTGGATTTCGCTGTTGCCCGTGCCCTTGAATTCCTCGTAGATCACGTCGTCCATCTTGGACCCCGTGT
>JAEZCN010000238.1 GCA_023433515.1 Pseudomonadota bacterium | reverse complement strand
TGAGCGCGACGTCCGAATCCATCGTGAAACCGAAGCTGCTGGTCGTCGAGGACGACCTCGGGCTGCAGAAGCAGCTGCGCTGGAGCTTCGACGAATACGAGGTCGTCGTGGCCGGCGACCGCGAAGAAGCGCTCGCGCAGATCCGCCGGCACGAACCGGCGGTGGTGTTGCAGGACCTCGGACTTCCGCCCGATGCCGAGGGCACGAGCGAGGGCATGCGCACGCTCAAGGAGATCCTTAGCCTCGCGCCGCACACGCGCATCATCGTGATCACCGGCAACGCGGACCGCGACAACGCGATGCGCGCGGTGGCGCACGGCGCCTACGATTTCTACCAGAAGCCGCTCGACGCGGACGTGTTGCGCCTGATCGTGGGCCGCGCGTTCCGGCTGCACGAACTCGAGCGGCAGAATCGCCAGCTCCAGGAAGCGCAGTTGCGCGCGCCGTTCGAGGGGCTCATCGCCACGGACGACGCGATGGTGCGCGTCTGCCGCATGATCGAGAAGGTCGCGCCGGCCGACGTTTCGGTGCTGATCCTCGGCGAAAGCGGCACGGGCAAGGAGCTCATCGCGCGCGCGGTGCATTCGCAGAGCGGACGCAAGGACTCGCGTTTCGTCGCGATCAACTGCGCGGCCATTCCCGAGGCGCTGCTCGAGAGCGAGTTGTTCGGCCACGAGAAGGGTGCGTTCACGGGCGCGGTGAAGCAGACGCCCGGCAAGATCGAGGTGGCGAGCGGCGGCACGTTGTTCCTCGACGAGATCGGCGACATGCCGCTGCAGCTCCAGGCCAAACTACTGCGCTTCCTGCAGGACCGCGTCATCGAGCGCGTCGGTGGCCGCCAGGAGATCGCCGTCAACGTGCGCGTCGTGTGCGCCACCAACAAGGACCTGCAGCAGCTCATCGCCGAGCAGAAATTCCGCGAAGACCTCTTCTTCCGCATCAGCGAAGTCACGATCAACGTGCCACCGCTGCGCGAGCGGCGCGGCGGACCCACCGTGCTCGCGCACGCGATGCTGCGCAAGCACAACGGTGCGCAGGGGCGGCCGAAGCGCGGGTTCACCGATGACGCGATCGCGGCGCTCGAGGCCTACCGCTGGCCCGGCAACGTGCGCGAGCTCGAGAACAAGGTGAAATCCGCGGTCATCATGGCCGACGGCGCAATGCTCACGGCCGAAGACCTCGGCCTCAAGAACGCGGGCGAGGGGACGTTGCTGTTCAATCTCAAGGAAGTCCGCACGCGCGCCGAACGCCAGGCGGTCCAGCAGGCACTGACCATCTGCGACAACAACGTTTCGCACGCGGCCGAACTGCTCGGCGTGAGCCGCCCGACGTTGTACGACCTCATGGCCAAGTACGGCGCAGGTCCCGGCTCATGAGCTCTCCCTCGGGCGTGCAGATCGCGACCGCGATTCCGGCGGACAACACCACGCAGCGACGCGCCTACGCGGCGATCGTCACGGTGCTGCTGACGTTCGCGGCGTTCTGGCCCAGCACGCTCTCGCTGATGCAGAAGTGGGAAGACACGGTCGGCCGCACGTATACGCATGGCTACGTCGTGGTCGCGCTCGGCCTGTGGATGATCTGGCGCGATCGGGCGCGCTGGGCGGCCGGCGCCGCCCAGCCGTTCCTGCCGGCGATCGCGCTGCTCGTGGTGGGCGCGTTGTGCTGGATGATCGTCTATCGCGCAGGTCTGCAGATCGTGCACCAGGCGGCGTTGCCGGCGTTGGCCGCGAGCGCGCTGCTCGCGATGTTCGGCTGGCGCATGCTGCGCGGCCTCGCGTTCCCGCTCGCGTGGCTGTATCTCGCGATCCCCGTCTGGGACGCGGTGCTGCCGCTGCTCAACGCGATCTCCGTCGGCGCCGTGCGGCTGATGCTGCGCATCGCGGACATACCGGCGCACTTCGTCAACAACATGTTCGAGCTGCCGCTCGGAACGTTCGCGATCGCCGATGGCTGCAGTGGACTGCACTTCTTCGTCGTGGCGCTCACGATCTCGCTGCTGTACGGTGAGATCAACCGCGACGGCGTGGGCACGCGCATCAAGCTCGTGGCCTTCGCGCTGCTGCTCGCGATGGCCACGAACTGGCTGCGCATCTTCATCATCGTGCTCGCCGGTCACCTGACCGACATGCAGCACTCGCTCGTGGTCAACGAGCACTACAGTTTCGGCTGGTACATGTTCGCCGGAATGATGGTGCTGTACTTCCTCGTGGTGCGCCGCTGGCCGGCCGAAAGCGCGGCGGCGCCCGAGCTGCCGGCGCCGACGGGCCCGCCCATCCCGCGCGGTGGAGCGATCGCCGCGATCCTCGGGCTCGCCATCGTGCCTGCCTGGATATTGCTCGACAGCAATCGCGCGAGCGACGCGCAGCTCGAACTGGCGATGCGCGCCGATGCGGCGTTCATCGAATCGACGGCGCCTGACGACTGGCGGCCGAAGTTCACCGGCGCGACGCGCGAGTTGCACGGTTCGATCCGCGGGGCCGACCGTCCCGTGGAGGCGTATCTCGTGGGGTACGCCGCGCAGCGCCAGGGCGAGGAAATCGTCGGCTTCGACAACTCGTTGCTGGGCGAAGGACTGCGCGCCGCCCGCGGTAGTCAGGTTGCGCCCGCGCCGTGGAAGGAAGTGCGCGCCACGGGCCCGACCGACGAATGGGTCGTCTGGTACAGCTACCGGCTCGACGGGCGCGGCTATCGAAGCGCGCTCCAGCTGCAGCTCGATTACGGATTGCGTTCCCTGTTCGGTGCCCCCGCCGCCGCCCTGATCGCGCTGCGCGCACGCTGCGACGCCGCGGATTGCGCGGCGGCACGCGAAACCCTCAAACACATCGTCGAGACCCGAAATCCATGAAGCGATCCATCTACCTGGCCAGCGTGTTGTTCGCGGCGTTGTCCGTCACCGGGTGCGATTACTTCCGCAGCCCGGAGCAGCGCGTGGAACGCGCCGAGGCGCTGATCGCGAAGGGCGAGCAGCGCGGCGCGCTGATCGAGCTGCGCAACGCGCTCAAGGACGGGACCGAGCTGCCCAAGGCGCGCCTGCTGCTCTCGGAGGTCGCATTGTGGCTCGGCGACCAGGGCGCGGCGGAACGCGAACTGCGCGCCGTACCGGAGAATTTCGAACCGGAGCGTCGCGCCGACCTCGCGTATCGCGTCGATCTCGCCGCGGGACGCAACGCCGAGGTGCTCGCGAGACTCGGCGAGCCGGACGACGGACAACCCGCGACCTCCTGGCTGTATCGTGGATTCGCCCACCAGGCGCTCGGTCAGCCTGCCGATGCCGAGCGCGCCTTCGCCGCGGCGCTCGAACGCGACACGCGGCTCGTGAGCGCCGCCGCCGGCCTCATCGAGATGCGCGCCGCGCAGGGCGAGATGAACGACGCGCTCGAAAAATCGCGCGCGTTGACCCGTGACTTTCCGGAATCGGCGCTCGCCTGGTTCGTGCGCGGAGCGCTGCTCGCGCGCGCATCGTCGACACAGGAGGCGCAGGACGCGCTCGAACGGGCTTCGAGCCTCGCGCCGCGGCAGCTCGACGTGCTCAAGCAGGTCGCGCTGCTCGTTACCCTGACCGAGGTGCAGATCACCAACCGCGACCTCGACAAGGCGCGCGCGACCGTGGGCGTGTTGTCGCGTGTCGTTCCGGGCTCGCCGATCGCGGCGTTGAATTCCGCGCGCGTGCAGATGGCATCCAACGATTTCGAGGGCGCGGCCGTCGAGTTGCGCAAGGTGGTCAACCAGGCGCCGCAGTTCACGCGCGCGCGCTTCCTGCTCGGAGTGGCGCTCGCAGCCCAGGGAAATCTCTCGCAGGCGAGCCAGGAGCTCACCCGGGTCATCGAACAGATGCCCAACAACATGGAGGCACGGCAGCTGCTGGCGCAAGTGCGCCTGCGGCTCGAGGATCCCGACAGCGCGTTGCGCGTGCTGGTGCCGGTGCTCGACGTGCCCGGCGCCGAGCGCGCGGTGTCGCAGCTCTTCGAAGCGGCCCGCCTGCAGGCCGGAGACAGCCCCAGGTCGCTCGCGCTGATCGAGCGCGAATACGAGAAATCTCCCGACAACCACGGCTTGAAGTTGCAACTCGCCGCGGCTTACATCCGCTCGGAGCAGGGCGCGAAGGCCCTCGCGCTGCTGCGCGAACCGGGCACCACGCGAGATCCGGTGGCCGACCGGCTCATGCTCGCGGCGACTTCCCAGGTGGAAGGCGAGGCGGCCGCGCGCCGCAAGCTCGATGCCATGCTGGCCGAACGGCCCGGCGATCCCGAACTCGTGTTGATGGCCGCGCAGCTGCACATGGCCGCGCGCGAGGTGCCGCGCGCGCGCCAGCTGCTCGAAGGCGCGCTCGCCCGCGATGCGAATCACGCCGGATTGCGTCTCGCGCTCGCGCGCGTTCAGTTGATCGGCGGCGAGCGCGGCGCGGCGGTGGAGAATCTCGAGAAACTGCGGCGCGAGGACGTCCACGCGACCGAGCCCCGGCTGCTGCTCGCGCAGCTCGCGCTGCAACGCGACGATGCCAAGGAAGCCGCGGCCGTCATCGCGGAGGCCGTGAAGGGATCGCGGCTCGTGGCCGAGACCCAGAACGCCGCGGGACTCATCTATCTAGGCACCGCGCGGTATGACCCCGCGATCGAACATTTCCGGGCCGGTACCGAGTCGGATCCGACCAACGCGACCCTTTGGCTCAATCTCGGCCGCGCGCAGGTCGCGCTCGAGCGCATGGACGCCGCGCGCGAATCGCTGCAGCGGACGCTGAAGCTGCGCCCCAACTGGTTGCCGGCGGAGGGTGTGTTCGCCTATCTCGAATTGCAGAGCGGCAATACCCAGGCCGCCCTCAAGCGCGTGGATGCGTTGCGCGGCGCGCGGCCCCAGGACGCGGAAGTCCTCGTTCTCGAAGCCGAGGTTCGCACGGCACTGCAGCAATATCCGGAGGCGGAGCGTGCGCTCGCCCAGGCCGCGCAACGGCAGCCTTCGGGCGAGCTGGCGATCAAGAGTTATCAGCTGCGGACCGCCGGTAAACTGCCCAAGCCGACGGAACCGCTGGAAAAGTGGCTGGATTCGAACCCGGAAGATCTGCGCGTCCGCATGGTGCTGGGTGAGGCTTACGCGCGTGCGTCGGACTGGAAGGCGGCCGCCCGACAGTACGAGGCGATGCTCGCCCGGCAGCCGCGCGATCCCGTGGCGCTCAACAACCTGGCCTGGCTGTACCTGGAGCTGGGCGACGGCCGTGCGCTGGAAACGGCACGGCGCGCGCAAGCCCTGGCCCCCAATTCTCCGGAAGTGGCCGATACGCTCGGCTGGATCCTGGTCCGGACGGGGTCGGTCGCGGAGGGTCTGCCCATCCTCAAGCGGGCGGCCGAGGTCAGCGCCCAGAACCGCGACATCCAGTATCACTACGCGGCCGCGCTGGCCCAGACCGGCAAGTCGGGCGATGCCCTGACCAGGCTCAAGTCGATCCTGGACGGCAGCGCGACCTTCGAAAGCCGGACCGAAGCCGAGAACCTGCTGGAACAGCTCAACAAGGCCCAGCTCTGAGGGCTGGCGCCGAAAACGGATTCGCGTCACGCTTTGCCCAGTCATTTCCATGAAATTCAATAATTTGTCGGGGCGATTGCGGCAGAATTCCAAGCCCGGGTGCCAACCCGTGTGTGACAGCGGACCCAGCAAGGCATTCCCATGAAAGTTTTCGGTCTCATCGGTGCCATCGCCCTGTCGTGCCTCGCGATCGCGACGGCACGCGCGCAGACACCACCGGCAACCCCCGCTCCCCAGGCGACTGCGCCCGCGGCCGCCGCCGAAACCGCGCCGGTCGTCCAGCATCCGGCGGTCGGGGCTAACTACCTGATCGGACCGGGCGACACCTTGCAGATCTTCGTGTGGCGCAACCCGGAGCTCACCGCCACCGTGCCGGTGCGACCGGACGGCAAGATTTCGACGCCCCTCGTGGAAGACATGGTCGCCGTCGGCAAGATGCCGTCGCAGCTCGCCCGCGACATCGAGAAGGTCCTCTCGGAGTTCATCCGCTCGCCGCAGGTCAACGTGATCGTGAGCGTGCCGGTGAGCGCGTTCAGCCAGGTCAAGGTGATCGGCCAGGTGACGACACCGCAGTCGATCGCCTATCGCGAAGGCATGCGCGTGCTCGACGTCGTCCTCGCGACGGGCGGCCTGGCGCCGTTCGCGGCCGGCAATCGCGCGAAGATCGTGCGCACCGTCGACGGCAAGGAAACGACGCTGCGCGTGAAGCTCGCGAACCTCATCAACAAGGGCGACATGTCGCAGAACCTGGAACTGCGTCCGGGCGACGTGCTGGTCGTGCCCGAGTCGCGGCTGTAGGCGCATGCATCAACTCATCGAAAAGATCCGCTCGGAGTTACGCGGCGCCTGGCGTTTCCGCCGCTTCGCACTCGTGACGGCCTGGGCCGTGTGCGCGATCGGCTGGTTCATCGTGTACATGATGCCGGACCGCTACGAATCGTATGCGCGCGTCAACGTCGATACCCGTACCGCGCTCAGCCAGCAGCTCGAAGGCATCGCCGTCACGCAGAACGTCGAGATGCAGCTGAACCTCGTGCGCCAGCAGCTGCTCGGCCGCGCGCATCTCGACAAGGTCGTCACGCAGGTCGGGCTCGATCGCGGCGTGGTCACGCCGCAGCAGCGCGACGCACTGCTCACCGATCTCTCCTCGCGCATCGCGATCACGCTGGAGGCGCCGACGGTGCGCGATCCACGCATCCCGAACACGCTGTACCGCATCGCGTATTCGGACAAGGACCGGCGGATCGCGCTGCGCGTGGTCGACGTCCTGCTGAATTCGTTCGTCGAGGACACGATGGGTTCCGAGCACTCGGGCAATGCTTCCGCCGAGCGCTTCCTGCGCGAACAGATCGCCGACTACGACCGCCGCCTCGGGGAAGCCGAAGCGCGGCTCGCCGAATTCAAGAAGCGCAACTTCGGCCTCGTGCCGGGCGCCGAAGGCGATCACTTCTCGCGCCTGACGACCGAGACGCAGGAAGTCAAACGGCTCGAATCCGCGATCAACATCGCCGTCAGCCGGCGCAACGAGCTGCAGCGCCAGCTGCGCGGCGAGACGCCGTTCGTCGTGCCGACCGGCACGGCGGCCAGCACCTCGAGCCAGCCCGGCCAGCCGCAGGACACCGCCTCGCGCATCCAGGAAACCCAGGCACGGCTCGACGACATGTTGCTGCGGTTCACCGACAGGCACCCCGACGTCATCGCGACGCGCGAGGTGCTCGCGCAACTGCAGGCCCGCCAGAAACAGGAGATCGAAGCGTTGCGGCGCGGTGATCCGGGCGCCGCGGCCGTCGCCGGCGCGCACTCGAATCCGCTCTACCAGGGCATCCAGGCGTCGATCAACCAGGTGGACGTGGAGCTCGCCGCATTACGCGTCGAGCTGGCCAACCATCAACGCAACGCCGCGCAGCTGCGCCAGCTCGTCGACACCGCGCCGGAAGTCGAGGCCGAATACGCGCGCCTCACGCGCGACTACGACGTGACCAAGACCCAGTACAACGAACTGCTGGCTCGCCTGGAGCGCACGCGCGTCTCGAGCGACGCCGAGGCGACCGGTGTCGTCGCGTTCAACGTGGTCGATCCGCCCACCGTGGGATTCAAGCCCAACTTCCCGAATCGTCCGCTGTTGCTCACGGTGGTGCTGCTGCTGGGCCTCGCGCTCGGCACCGCCGTCGCCTATCTACTGCACCTGCTGCGCCCCGTGTTCTCTTCCGAGCGCTCGCTGGGCGAATTGACCGGACTGCCGGTGCTCGGCGCGGTGACGCGCACCTGGGTCGACAAGTATCGCGGGGAGATGCGCCGAGGCCTGCTGCGTTACTCCATCGCCTCGGGAATGCTGGTCCTGGCGTTCATCGTGGCACTGACCGCGCAGGGTCCCGTTTCGAAAATGCTGCGCCAGCATCTGGGTTAACTGCGGGGTTGCGCCATGAGTCTCGTCGAAAGAGCGCTTAAGAAGATGCAGGAGGCGGGCGCGGTTCCGCCTTCGACCGGCGCGGCCCCGGCCGCACCCGGAACGCCGCCCGTGACTCCCGCCCAGGGCATCCCGCATGCCGGGCCGGCGGCGCATGCCGCACCGGTGGAGCGTTCGTCGAAAGTCGCGGTCATCGATCGCGACGCCTTGCGCGCGGCGGAGCTGTTGCCCGCGCCGGCCGAGGAGCGGCGGCTCGCGCACCAGTACCGCCAGATCAAGCGGCCCCTGATCGCCAACGCGTTCGGCCGCGGCGTGAAGCAACTGCCGAACGGCCGCGCGATCCTCGTGGCAAGCGCGCTGCCCGGCGACGGCAAGACCTTCACCGCCATCAATCTTTCCTTGTCGATGGCGAACGAGAAAGACATCTCCGTGCTGCTGGTCGACGCGGACGTCGCCAAGATTCACCTGAGCCGCATGTTGGGCGTGGGCGGCGAGCCGGGCCTGCTCGACGTGCTGCGCAACGACCAGCTCGACGTGGAATCCGTGGTGCTGCGCACCGACGTGCCGGGCCTCGAAGTCCTGCCGGCCGGACACGGCTCGGACAACGCCACCGAGTTGCTCGCGAGCTCGCGCATGGAAGCCATCGTCGCGCAGCTCACGGCGCGCGACCCGAACCGCCTCGTCCTGTTCGACTCGCCGCCGTTGCTGCTGACGAGCGAATCGCGCGTGTTGTGCTCGATATCCGGACAGGTCGTGCTCGTCGTGAGCGCGAGCAGCACGCCGCAGCAGGCGGTGTTCGAAGCCATCCAGCACATCGGACCGAACCCGTACATCGGGCTCGTGCTCAACCAGTGCGCCGCGGAAGGTGCCGACACCTATTACCAGTATTACGGACAGCGCGAGGATGCAGCTCCGCCCCAGTGAGGCATCTTCGGAAGAGGCAAGGGATGGTTAGGGAGAACAAGAAGAACGCAATCGCCGCCGCACTCGCGCTGTTGGGCGCATCCGCGGCGCACGCGCAGGTGACCTACGAAGTCGCCGCGGGTCTCGGCCATTCCGACAACATTTCGCGCGTCGAAGCGGGCGAGATCGACGAGACGCTCGCCAGCATCGGCATCGATCTGCAGTGGGAAGAGAAGACGCGGCGCCTCGAGGGCGATGCGCTCGTCGATCTCAGTTACGTCGAGTATCTCGACGACACCTATGACGGCGAAATCGTGGGCACGGCCGAGGCCAATTTCGATTTCGGCATCGTTCCCGAGAGATTCCACTGGGTGCTGCAGGACAGTTTCGGACAGGCACAGACCGACCCGTTCACGCCGGTGACACCTGGAACCCGCGAGAACATCAACTACTTCACGACCGGGCCGGACTTCTACCTGCGGTTCGGCCAGGCGATGACCGCGCAGTTGTTCGGCCGGTATTCGGACACGCGTTACGAAACCTCGCCGCTCGACGCGCAGCGCACCACGCTCGGACTCGCGGTCGGTCGCGATCTGTCGTCGCGCAGCCGCGCGGCGCTCAATTTCGTCGCGGACGATTCACGGTTCGATGCCGAAGGCATGACCGACTACGAGCGCCGCAGCGCCTTCCTGAGCTACGACCTCGACGGCGGCGGGCGCACGATCATCCACTCGCGCGTGGGTTACAGCTGGCTCGAGATGGATGGTGGCGACGAGGACGGCGGCCTGTTGCTCGACCTGTCCATCGCACGCGATCTGACGAACTCCAGCACGGTCGAACTCGCGTTGAGCCAGGAGTTCAGCGACGCGGGCGAAGCACTGACGGACGTGACGGGTGGTGGCGGCACCAGCCAGATCACCTCGAGCGCCGACCCGTTCGAAAGCAGCGAAGTGTCGTTGTCCTGGAGCTTCAACCGGCACCGGACCTCGCTCGGAGCACGGGCTTCGTACAACGAGCGCAAGTACGAGACCCAGACGGATTTCGACAGCGAGCGCATGTATTACAGCTTGAGCGCCGGACGCGTATTGCGCCCCACCTTGCGGTTCAACCTCATGGCGACGTATGCGACCGAGGACTTCGTGAACGCGGACACCGAGACGGACGACTGGACCGTCGGCATGACGCTCGACTGGGACTTCGGCCGCAACCTGGGCCTGCGCCTGCGCGCCGAGCGTACCGGCCGGTCTTCGACGACGCCGGGCGGCGACTATCTCGAGAACCGCGCGTTCCTGGAGTTCACTTACAGCGGCGATCGCTCCCCGTCCTCACGATGACGCATCTCAACGCCATGACCGTCGACGTGGAAGATTACTTTCACGTCTCCGCCCTTGCGGAGGTGATCTCGCGCAAGGACTGGGCGCGCATGGAATTCCGCGCCGAGCAGAGCACCGACCGGCTGCTCGCGATGTTCGCGGAGAAGAACATCAAGGCGACGTTCTTCGTGCTGGGCTGGGTCACGCAGAAGACGCCGCAGCTCATCCGGCGCATTCACGACGCCGGCCACGAAATCGCCTGCCACGGACTCACGCACGAACTCGTCTACCGCCAGACACCCGAGGTCTTCCGCGAGGAGACGCGTACTTCGAAGCGGATGCTCGAGGACACCATCGGCGCGCCGGTGATCGGTTACCGCGCGGCGAGTTACTCGATCACGGCCGAATCGCTCTGGGCGCTCGACATCCTGTGCGAGCTCGACTTCCGCTATGACTCGAGCATCTTCCCGATCTCCCACGATCGTTACGGCATCGCCGGCGCTTCGACGAAGCCCGGGCCCATCCGCGCGCCAGGCGGCGGCAGCATCATCGAGTTTCCGCTGTCGACGCGCCGGGTCATGGGCATGAAGGTTCCGGTCGCGGGCGGCGGTTACTTCCGGCTGCTGCCGTACTGGTTCACGCGCTGGGCCCTGTCCGGCGTCAATCGCGCCGACAACCTGCCTTTCGTGTTCTATCTGCATCCGTGGGAGATCGACGCGCAGCAACCGCGCTTCGAGAACGCGAGCTGGCTGTCGCGCTTCCGGCACTACAACAACCTCGAAGTGTGCGAGCAGCGGCTGCGCGCGCTGATCAACGACTTCCGCTTCTCGACCATGCGGGAAGTGCTGCGCCCGCACCTCGAAGCCGCATGAG
>JAEZCN010000180.1 GCA_023433515.1 Pseudomonadota bacterium | reverse complement strand
CGACGATCATCCAGGTGCCGTTCGGCGCGAGCGTCGAGAGCACGTGGCGCGCGCAGCCGACCGGATCGCCCATGTCGTGCAACGCGTCGAACACGGTCACGAGATCGTACGAATGACCCGCGTAGTCCTGCGAGCCGCCGACCTCGAAGGTGCAGCGATCCGCGACGCCCGCGGCGAGCGCGGCCTTGCGCGCCGCCTCGATCGACTCCTTGTGGTAGTCGAAGCCGAAGAACCGCGAGTTCGGATACGCCTTCGCCATGATGATGGTCGACGTGCCGTGCCCGCAGCCAATGTCCGCGACACGGATGCCGGCTTCGAGCCGCGCCTGCACGCCATCGAGCGCCGGAATCCAGTTCTGCGCGATGTTGCCCATGTACGAAGGACGGAAGAAACGCGCGCAGCCTTCGAACACGCCGTGGTCGTGCTCGTGCCAGCCGATGCCTTCGCCCGTGCAGAACGCGTCGGACAGCCTGTCGACGATGCGGCCGGCCGCAAGCGCGATCTGGAATCCGCCGAGCACGAAGGCCGGGCTGTTCTCGTCAGCGAACAACATCGCCTGCTCGGGCGTCATCGTGTAACGGCCCGTATCGGCGAGGTAGTTCACGTAGCCCGACGCCGCATGCGCGTTGAGCCATTCGCGCACGTAGCGCTCGTGCGTGCTGGTCCGCTGAGCGAGCTCTGCCGACGTGAGCGGGCCAGCGGCGGCCAGTTCGCGATACAACCCCAGCCGGTCACCGACGATGGTAAGGGTCGCGAGCGAGGTCGCGCCGACGTCGGTGATCGCGCGGCCCAGCAATTCCTCGAGCGCATGCTGATTTATGGGTGAAGCGGGGGTTTCTTTCATGGGAGTCTCCTGTTGCGTGGACGGGAATTGTCCAGGGCGGCCGCGGCGCGGGATTTGCCGTACGACCGGAACAATTGCCTCAGATGCCAGCGCCCCCTCGCGCACTTGACCGATCTGCCTCAGAATTTGCCCCGCCATCCAACGAGACTGCATTCAACGAGACTGGGGAATGGACGCACTTTCCGAACTACTCCGCGCCGTGAAGCTCTCGGGTGCGATGTTCTTCAAGTCGCGCTGCACGGCGCCGTGGTGCATCGATGCGCCGAAATCGAGCGCGTTCCTGCCGTTCGTCTCGCCGGGGGCGACCCACTGCATCGAGTATCACTACATCAGCGAAGGCGCCGCGTACGTGCGAGTCGGCGAGGAGACCACGCCGCTGATCGCAGGCGACATCGTCATGATCCCGCATGGCGATCCGCACCTCATGGGTAATGGTCCCGCCTGCAAACCCATCGATGGCGGGAGTGCGATAGATGCGCTCATGGCCGGACGAATCCGGCTCGCGGATTTCGGCGGAGGCGGGGAAAACACCGGCCTCGTGTGCGGGTACCTCGCCTGTGACGCGCAGTTGATCAGGCCCGTGCTCGCAGGGTTGCCGCGCGCGTTGCGCGTGAACCTGCGCTCGGACCCGGCAGGCGAATGGTTCGAGAAAACCCTGCGGCACGCAGTCGACCAGGCCAGCGTCGCCGCGCCCGGCAGCGCGGTCATCCTCGCGCATCTCGCCGAAGTGCTGTTCGCCGAAGTCCTGAGGCGATATCTGCTCAGTCTGCCCGAAGGCCGCAGCGGCTGGCTCGCGGGGGCGGGTGACCCTGCCGTCGGCCGCGCGCTCGCGGCCCTGCACCGCGAGCCCGCGCGCGAATGGACGCTCGAGGAGCTCGCGCAGCATGCCGGCGTCTCACGCTCGGGTCTCACCGAGAAGTTCGCGAAGTATCTCGGCCAGGCGCCGATGACGTATCTCACCGAATGGCGGCTCGATCTCGGCGCCGAGGCGCTGCGCTCGACCAGTCGCAGCGTGCAACGCGTCGCGCTCGACGTGGGTTACGAGTCAGAAGCCGCGTTCAATCGCGCGTTCAAGCGGCGTTTCACGATGCCGCCGGCGAAGTATCGACGGGAAGTGCGCGCGCAGTCGTCGGCGTTTCCTGCACGAGAGGCCGCGAATGCGCCGCGCAAGGCGTCTCACGCATGAGCACGCCGGATCCGCTCGAAAATCCCTACCAGCCGCCGCGCGCACCCCTCGGAGACGACGAAGCCGAAACGATGGGCCGGCCGCGGTTCCTCGATCTGGCGGTGTGGCTGCTCGTGGCTTCGCTCGGCCTGGGGTTGCTCAACGCGTTGCAGTTCGTGAGAAATGTCTCCCCGGAGGAGTTAGCGTCCTACGCGCTGAGCTCTCTCGTTTCGATCGCGATCCTGGGTGGACTCACCTACGGCATCTGGAAAGGACAGAACTGGGCACGCATCGTGTTGCTGCTGCTGCTCCTGGTCGGTGTTCCCATTTCACTGAAGAGCCTCCCGACGATGTTTGCGGGCGCGCCGCTATTCGCGGGCATTTTCGCGCTTCAGAGCCTGCTCCAGGTCGTTTCGGCACTTCTCTTGTTCGTCACCCCGGCGCGGCGCTGGTTTTCGACGCAGGCGCGAGAGCAGCGGGCCGCCTAACCCCCGATTCGAATCACGCTCGGGCTGCTATTCCGAAGAACTCACGTGCGTTTGCCGTACTCGCGGCCGCAACCGCTTCGGGAGTTTCACCGCGCGAGGCCGCTATCGCCCGCAGCACGTAGGGCAGGTACGCCGGCTCATTGCGCCGCGTCTTCGGCGCGGGTTTGATGTCGCGCGGCAGTAGATAGGGCGCGTCGGTTTCGATCATGAGCCGGTCCGCCGGAATTCCCTTCACGACCTCGCGCAGGTGCAGGCCGCGGCGCTCGTCGTTGATCCAGCCGGTGATGCCGATGAAGAGTCCCAGCTCGAGATAGGCATCGCGTTCCTTCTCGCCGGCCGTGAAACAATGCGCGACGCCGCCTTTGATCGCGGCGCGATGTTCGCGCAGGATCGCGAAGAAATCCTCGTGCGCGTCGCGTTGGTGCAGGAATACGGGCTTGCCAACTTTCGCGGCGACTTCGAGCTGCCAGTGGAACGCGCGCCGTTGCAGGTCGCGTGGCGAGAAGTCGCGGAAATAGTCGAGGCCGCATTCGCCGACCGCGACGACTTCGTTCTCGCGCGCGGCGGCTTCGAGCGTGGGCAGGGCTTCGACGGTGAGATCGGCCGCGTGATGCGGGTGCACACCGGCGGTGGCGAACAGCACGCGCGGATGCGCGCGGGACAGCTCGATGGCCCTGGCCGTGCTTTCCTCGCTCGACCCGGTCACCACCATCTGCACGACGCCATGGGCGGCGGCGCGCGCCAACACGGCATCGCGATCGGAATCGAAACTGTCGTGGGCGAGGTTGGCGCCGATGTCGATGAGTTGCACTGATGCCTATCCGGGTCCGGGGGCGCGGATTCTAACCGCCCGGGCGGACCCGGAAAGCTCGAGCCCGGCCCTCAGATCTTGAGGATCCAGCGCCTGCGGTGACAGTACAGCAGGATCAACAGGATGAACGCCATGCACAACAGGCCGAACACGAGCGACGCCGCGCGCGGCTCGAGGAACTGGCTCAGCCATTGCTGGCCGCCGTCGCGCAGGGACAGTGGCGCGTCCTGCGCGCCGAACCAGTTCGCGTCGATCAACGGCATCATGAGCCAGTTGATGATGTAGGCGAGCAGCGGGTTCTCGCCGAAGATGCGCGCCGGCTGCAGTACCTGCGTCACCCCGGGCTGCTGCGAGACGGGCATCAACAGGCCCAGCAGCGCAAGCGCGAACCCCGCGCTGAACAGCGCGAACGTGCTCGTCCAGATGTTCTTGACGATCGGGCAGAGCGGCTCGAGCAGATAGGCAAGGGTCATCATCGCCGCGCCCGCGAGCATCGCGGTGGCTGCCGGCCGTTTCGCGTCGGGCCGCGCGAGATGCATGCCGGTGAGCACGCCCGCGAGCACGTTGAAACACGCCGGCCAGGTCGAAAGGATGCCTTCCGGATCGAACACGACCTCGCCGTCGATCTTGTAATGCTGGAAGAAATGCTGCGTGCCGATCACGGCGCGGTCGATGTACGCGCCCCAGTTGCCGACCGGATCGAACCGCGGCGCGCCGAAGCCGGGCACCGGCACGAAATAGAGCAGGGCCCAGTACGAAACCAGGATGCCGACCGAGGTCCACGCGATGAGCCCGGTGCGGAAGCTCAGCGCGCCGGAGGCATCCTGACGCGCGGTCAGCACGACGAACGCGCCCGCGATGCCGTAACACAGGCCGATGCGCGACAACACGCTCGGGATGCGCACGGTCTCGAGGTCGGGCGTCAGATAGAAATTGAGCAGGAAGCCGAGTGCGACGAGCACGAACGCACGCCACAACACGTGGCGCAGCAGCGCCTGACGGGAGTCACCCTTGGCCGCGCGCCGCGCAAACGACAATGGCATCGCGACACCGATGCAGAACAGGAATCCGGGCGCCACCATGTCGACGACCGCCCAGCCTTCCCACTGCACGTGCGTGATGAACGAGTAGTTTGCCGACCACGACCCGGGGGTCATGTTGAGCAGCATCACGATGATCGTGATGCCGCGCAGTACATCGAGGGCGTCCCAACGCATGCTCCGGCCGGCCATTTGAATACCTCTTGTCGTGGCCGTCCTGGCGCTTGCGTCCATTCTAGGGATTTCTGCGGCACGCTGAAGCGGACCGCCCCAATACCAAATCATTCGCTTGCGGCATTGCCGCCGGGAAGGATTCCGCCGGTGATGCGATTTTAGTTAGACAGCGATCGGGAAGCGGCGAGCAGAATGTTCCCGCGTCTGTCGACTTACAGTGTTCGCATTCGTCCAATACTGGACAAAAGCGGCGATGCGATATCTCACATGACGCGCATGACAGATGACAGGTGTTCCCCTGCCGGATTTCCTTTACTCTTTGCGCCTGCCGTGGTTCCGCTCACTCGAGGCACGGCTAATCGTTAACAGGATCAGGGACTTACAGCGCATGGCTCTCGACACCGAGACACTCGGCTCGCTTCGCATCGACCGCACAACTCGGCCCTCGGACGGTGGTCCCGGCAAGCGTATCGTTGCCTGGATCATCGGCGGCACCGCGCTCGTCGCCGCGATTGCCGTGAGCCTCTGGTTGTTCGGTGGCAAGACCACCGAAGTCACCACGATCACCGCGGAGGCGGAATCCAGCGGGCCCAGTCTCGGCAACTCCGTATTGAACGCGTCGGGTTACGTCGTCGCGCGCCGCATCTCCACCGTGTCCTCGAAGGTGATGGGCAAGATCGCCGAGATCTATGTCGAGGAAGGCATGGAAGTGAAGCAGGGCGACGTGCTGGCGCGTCTCGATCCGATCAACACGAAGACCATGCTCACGATGGCGGAGCGCGAGCTCGAAGCCCAGCGCCGCAATCTCGCGGAAATCGAGGTTCGTCTCGCCGAGGCCGAGCGCAACCTCGGACGAAACGAACAGCTCGTCAAGCAGCAGCTCATCAGCCAGACCGCCCTCGACGCCTCACGCGCCGAGGTGAACGCGCTCAAGGCGCGGCTCGAAGCGTCGAAGGCGCAGGTCGAGGTCGCCGAGAGTGGCCTGCAGGTGCGTCGCGTCGACTACGCGGATCTCGAAGTGCGCGCGCCGTTCTCGGGCGTCGTGATTTCGAAGAACGCGCAGCCGGGCGAGATGTTCTCGCCGATGTCGAGCGGCGGATTCACGCGCACCGGCATCGCGACCATCGTCGACATGGACTCGCGCGAGATCGAGGTCGACGTCAACGAGTCGTACATCAACCGCGTGAAGCCCAACCAGCGGGTCGAGGCGACGCTCGATGCGTACCCGGATTCGCCGCTGCCGGCGCGTGTCATCAACATCGTGCCGACCGCGGATCGCACGAAGGCCACGGTGCGCGTGCGCATCGGCTTCGAGAAGCTCGAGCCGCGCATCCTGCCCGACATGGGCATCAAGGTGCGCTTCCTCGACGACGCGCCCGCGCAGCAGGACGCGAACGCGGGTCCGCGCATCCGCGTGCCCGAGGGCGCGGTGCAGCGCGTGGGCGGCGAGGCCTACGTGTGGGTGGTCAACGACGGCCGCGCCGAACGGCGCGCCGTGTCGCTGGGCGCCGAAAGCGGCGGCTCGGTCGAGATCCGTGCGGGCGTGCAGAGCGGCGAGGAACTGATCTCGCCGGTCGTGCAGGGTCTCGAGGACGGCGGCAAGGTCAGACTCAAGCAAAGCTGAGAAAACTTTCCAGTACTGGAAGAGGGCAGGAACATGTCGGCAGTCGAACAGCAGGTAGTTGGAAGGGCGGATCCGGTGGTGGTCAAGCTGCGTGGCGTCGCCAAGCAGTACAAGCGCGGCAGTGAAATCGTGCCGGTGCTCGAGAAGCTGGACCTCGACCTGCCACGCGGCGACTTCGTGGCGCTGATGGGGCCGTCGGGCTCGGGCAAGACCACGCTGCTGAATCTCATCGGCGGGCTGGATCGTCCGACCACCGGCAGCATCGACGTCGACGGGGTTTCGATCGACCGGCTCTCGAACGCGGCGCTCGGCCGCTGGCGCGCCGATCATGTCGGCTTCGTGTTCCAGATGTACAACCTGCTGCCGGTGCTCACGGCCGAGCGCAACGTCGAACTACCGTTGTTGCTGACGAAGCTCGGACGCGCGGAGCGGCTCAAGCGCGTGCACACCGCGCTCAAGCTCGTCGGGCTCGGCGAGCGCATGAAACACAAACCGCGCGAACTGTCGGGCGGCCAGGAGCAGCGCGTGGGCATCGCGCGTGCGATCGTCACGGACCCGACGCTGCTGCTATGCGACGAACCCACGGGCGACCTCGACCGCAAGTCGGGCGACGAAGTGCTCGACCTGCTGCAGGCGCTCAACAAGGAACATGGCAAGACCATCGTGATGGTCACCCACGATCCGCACGCCGCGGAGCGCGCGAATCGCGTGTTGCACCTCGAGAAGGGGCGCCTCGAGCGGGAGGTCAAGTAAATGGCCTGGCTGTCGTTTCTCTGGGCGAACCTCACGCGGCGCAAGTTGCGCCTCGTGTTCACGCTCGCCTCGATCATCCTGGCGTTCCTGATGTTCGGAATGCTCGACGCGTTGCGTACGTCGCTGTCCCAGGCGGTCAACCTCACCGGTGCGGACCGGCTGATCACGATCAGCAAGGTCTCGATCATCGATTCCTTCCCCGTGTCTCACTACCAGAAAGTGCGGGCCGTGCCGGGCGTGAAGGCCGCGGTGCACCTGAACTGGTTCGGCGGCGTCTACAAGGACAGCAAGCAGCAGATCCCCGTGTTCCCGCTGAACGTCGACGAATTCTTCGATGTGTACCCCGAGGTGAAGCTTTCGCCGGAAGAACTCGCCGCGTGGAAGGCGGATCGGCAGGGCATGGTCATCGGGCGCGTACTCGCTGACACGTACGGTTGGAAGAAGGGTGATCGCGTGCCGATCAAGTCTTCGATCTTCCGCAAGGCGAACAACAGCGACACCTGGGAATTCAACATCGTCGGCATTTACACGGTGGAGAACAGCGCGGGCTGGGACAACCAGAGCGCGATGTTCCACTACGACTACTACAACGAGTCGTTGCAGTTCGGTCGCGACCAGATCGGCTGGATGACGATCAAGGTCGCGGATCCAGCGCAGTCCGAGACGATCGCCAAACGCGTCGACGCGCAGTTCGAGAACTCGGCCGACGAAACCAAGACCGCGACGGAGAAGGCGTTCACGAAGCAGTTCCTCGAGCAGATCGGCAACATCGGCCAGATCCTGGTGTCGGTGGTGTTCGCCGTGTTCTTCGTGATGCTGCTCGTGACCGCCAACACGATGGCGTTGTCGGTGCGCGAGCGGACCAATGAAATCGGCGTGTTGAAGACTCTCGGCTTCAGCTCCGGATCGATCCTGCGCCTGATCGTAGGTGAAGCCGTGCTGCTCACCGTCGTCGGCGGGTTGATCGGGTTCGGCCTCGGAGCGCTGTTCGTGAAAGGGCTGCAGCCCATGATGACCCGGTATTTCCCGCTGTTCGAGATCGCCGACAGCACGCTCATCACCGCGCTCGTGCTGATGGTCTCGCTCGGGTTCATCACGGGACTGTGGCCCGCGATGACCGCGATGCGGCTCAAGATCGTCGACGCGCTGCGCAGAGGCTGAGGTAATCGACATGGCAAACACTTTTTCCCAGATCGGCGCCGTGACGGCGATGAACGTTCGCAACATCCCCGAGCGCTGGGCGTCCTCGCTCGTCGCCGTGATCGGCATCGCGGGCGTGACGCTCGTGCTGATCGCCGTGTTGTCGATCGCGGCGGGATTCCGGCAGGCGCTCGAATTGTCCGGCTCGCCCGACGTCGGGGTGATCCTGCGATCAGGCGCGACCAACGAGATGAGTTCGGGCTTCGGCCAGGACCAGGTCACGATCATCGCCGACGCGCCGGGCGTGAAGCGCGACAGCAATGGCAAACCCATCGTGTCCGCGGAGCTGTACGTGCTCGCCGAAAGCAAGCTCAAGAACAAGGAGACGGGCGCGAACCTGCCGTTTCGCGGCGTGTCGCCCTCGGCGCCCCAGCTGCGCAAGTCCCTCAGGATCGAGAAGGGCAGGATGATGCGCGAGGGCACCAACGAAATCATCGTCGGCAAAGGCGTCGTCGCGAACTACGAAAACATCGACATCGGCAAGACGGTGCGCTGGGGCAATGCGGACTGGGTGATCGTCGGCCTCTTCAGCGACGACGGCGGTATCGCCGAGTCGGAGGCCTGGGGCGACGCGCGGCTCGTGCAGTCGGTCTGGAATCGCGGCACGAGTTACCAGTCGGTGCGGGTGCGGCTCGCGGACGCCTCGGATGCGACGCTCAAGAAGTTCAAGGACACACTCACCAAGGATCCCCGCGTCCAGGTAGCGGTTCAGCGCGAACCGGAGTTCTACGCCGAGCAGCAGCAGCTCATGTCGACGCTCATCAAGGGCGCGGGCTTCGCGTTCGCGATCATGATGGGTCTTGCCGCCATCCTCGCCGCCGTCAATACCATGTTGAATGCGGTGGCGAGCCGCGTACGCGAGATCGCGACGCTGCGCGCGATGGGATTCGGCGCGGCGCCGGTGGTGTTTTCGGTGTTGATCGAGGCCATACTACTCGGCGCGGCAGGCGGCCTGCTCGGCGGCGTCCTCGCGATGGTCTTCCTCAACGGCATGCAAAGCTCGACGATGAATTTCCAGACGTTCAGCCAGATCACGTATGCGTTCACGGTGACTCCGCAACTCATGGTCGCGGGGATCATCTACGGCCTGGTGCTGACGTTCATCGCGGGGATATTCCCGGGTATTCGCGCGGCGCGTATGCCGATCACCACGGGTCTGCGCGAGTTGTGAAGCTCCACCGCGCTTCCGGGTGGTCAGGGGCGCTGGCCTGGGCCGGCGCCTCTTCGCTTTTCTTCTGCTCGCTGTCTTTCGCGCAGTCGCAGACCGATTGGGCCGACATCGAAGGCCGCATCCAGTACGCGTACTACACCAACGACGCGCGTGCCCTCGATAGCGTACTCGCATCGCTCAAGCCCAAGGCCGTGGAGGGTGAAGAACCGGAAGCCGCGGCCGATGCGGGCTCGCGCCAGTACTTCAGTGCGCTCGCTCACTACCGCGTCGCGCAGGTACTGGCGGCGACGGACAAGTCGCGCTCGAGACGCGCGATCGGCGCCTGCGGCGACGAAACCGACGCCGCCCTGAAGTCGCTGCCGAAGGTGCCGGTGGGCCTCGACGATTCCCCCGAAGCGCGACGTCAGCGCGCGGAGAACTACGCGCTCGCGACCGCCTGCACGCTCGCGGGCCGCGAGATGAGCTCGTTGCCGCTGCTCGGCGGACGAATCGGTTCGCGCATCGACGAGGCGGTCAAGTTCGAGCCCAAGAACCCGCGCGTGCGCCTGGTCGAGGCGCTGGCCGCGTACGAACGCGCCGGCAAGGACGCGGCCGCGAAGGCCGAGGCCGTCGCCAGGCTGCGCGCGGTGACGCAGATGTTCGAGGCGGCGCGCGCGGGCCCGTCGACGACGCCCGAGTGGGGCGCGGCGGATGCCTATGCCTTCCTCGGCCGCGTGTTGCTCGAGCAGCGCGACGTCGTCGGCGCGCGCGAGGCGCTGGAACGCGCGCTGCTCATCGCGCCCGATTACGCGATGGCACGGCAGTTGATGTCGCAGATCACGCGGTAAGAACCCGCCCGGCATCTCCCGCTAGAATGCGCGGGGTGAAGTACCCGCATCTCTTCGCGCCGCTCGATCTCGGGCCCGTCCGCCTCGCGAACCGGATCGTCATGGGCTCGATGCACACCGGGCTCGAAGACCGCGCGAGCGATTTCCCGAAACTGGCCGAGTATTTCGCCGCGCGTGCGCGCGGCGGCGCGGGTTTGCTCGTGAGCGGCGGCATCGCGCCGAATCGCGCGGGGTGGGCCAAGCCGTTCGCGGGGAAGTTGTCGTCGTCGCGTGAAGTGGCGCGTCACCGGCTCGTGACGGACGCCGTGCACGAGGCCGGCGGAAAGATCTGCATGCAGATCCTGCACACCGGCCGCTACGCGTATCACCCGTTCTCCGTGGCGCCGAGCGCGTTGCGCGCGCCCATCAGCCGTTTCAAGCCGCGCGAACTTTCCTCCGATGGCGTGCGCGATCAGATCGCGGACTTCGTCAATTGCGCGGTGCTCGCGGGCGAGGCGGGTTACGACGGCGTCGAAGTAATGGGCTCGGAGGGCTACTTCATCAACGAATTCCTCGCCCCGCGCACCAACCGCCGCACGGACGAGTGGGGCGGATCGCTCGAGAACCGCGCGCGGCTCGCGCTCGATGTCGTGCGGCGGACGCGCGCCGCGGTCGGTCGCGATTTCATCATCATCTTCCGCATCTCCGGGCTCGACCTGGTCGAAGGCGGCGGGACGGGCGCCGAAGTCGAATGGCTCGCGTCGCAGATGGAAGGCGCGGGCGCGAGCATGCTGAACACCGGTATCGGCTGGCACGAGGCGCGCATTCCGACGATCGCGGGCATGGTGCCGCGCGGCGCTTTCGGCTGGGTGACGGCGCGCATCAAGGCGGCGACGCGGCTGCCCGTGATCGCGACGAACCGGTACAACGTGGCGGAGGATGCCGAGGCGTTGCTCGCGAGCGGCGGGGCGGACCTGATTTCGATGGCGCGGCCGCTGCTCGCGGATCCGGACCTGCCGCGCAAAGTGGCCGCGGGGCGCGACGATGAGGTCAATACCTGCATTGCCTGCAACCAGGGTTGCCTCGATCGCGTGTTCGAGAACAAGCGCGCGACCTGCCTCGTGAATCCGCAGGCGGCCTACGAGACCGAGATCCTGCTGCCGCGCGTGTCGCGCGCGAAGCGCATCGCCGTGATCGGCGCGGGACCCGCGGGGCTCGCCTGTGCGACGGCTCTCGGCGAGCGCGGACACCGCGTGACGTTGTTCGAGCGCGCGCGCGAGATCGGTGGGCAATTCCGCTACGCGCGCGAGGTTCCGGGCAAGGAGGATTTCCACGAGTCGCTGCGCTACTTCGCGCGGCGCATCGCGCTCACCGGCGTCGAGCTGCGGTTGAATACCGTAGCCGAGCCGAAGCTGCTGTCCGCGGAGGAGTTCGACGAATACATCGTCGCGAGTGGCGTCGTGGCGCGTGTGCCGGACATCCCGGGAATCGGGCACGAGAAGGTCATCAGTTACCCGGATCTGCTCTCGGGCGTGAGGACCGCGGGCGCGAGCGTCGCCATCGTCGGGGCCGGCGGAATCGGCTTCGACGTCGCGACGTTCCTGACGACGCGGCACGTCGACACGGGCGCCGACGCGGCGGACGAGTACTTCTCGGAGTGGGGCATCGATCGCACGCTGACCGAGCGCGGCGGCATCCTGCCGCAGGAGCCGGTGTCGTCGCCGCGACGCGTCTACCTACTGCAGCGCAAGGCCTCGAAGCTCGGCGCCACGCTCGGCAAGACCACGGGGTGGATCCATCGCACCGCGTTGAAACATCGCGGCGTGGTCATGCGCAACGGCGTGAACTACCTGGGCATCGACGACGCTGGGCTGCACATTTCGACCGAAGCCGGCGCGGAGGTGATCGCGGTCGACAACGTGATCATCTGCGCGGGCCAGGAGTCGGTGAACGAGCTCGCGACGTTGCTCGCGCCGTTCGGGCGCCCGGTGCACGTGATCGGCGGCGCGTTGGTCGCGGCCGAGCTCGACGCCGAGCGTGCGATCCGGGAAGGCGTTACGCTGGCGGCGAGGATATGAGCGGGTTTGACGGACATCGGGGATCGAGGAGCGACGGCGGGAATGGGGGCAGCCCCCATTTTCAGAGGGACCTGCTGGAGGATCATGGGCGCGGTGAAAATGGGGGCAGCCCCCTGCGCATCCGCGTGAGCGTGCGGGCGCGGCGATTGTCGGTGCGCGTTTATCCGGATGCGCGCGTCGAAGTGGTCGTTCCTCCGCGCGCGCGCCCGCGGGACGTGGAGCGATTCCTCAGCGAGCACCGCGAGTGGATAGAAACGCGTCGCACGACGGCTTTGCGCAACAAACCCGCGCCGGAGGTGTTCCCGCCGCCCGCCGTCGCGTTCGCGGTCACGGGTGAGAGCTGGCGCGTTCACCTGGCCGCCGGAGCGGGGCGGCCGTCGATCCGGGAGCGGGGCGAAGTATTGAGCATCGGTGGGCCCGCGGATGCGCTGCGCGAGGCGTTGCGCGCCTGGCTCATGCGCGCCGCGCGCGAACGGCTGGAGCCGCGTGTCGCGGCAGTGTCTGGGGCGATGGGCATCCCCTATGCGCGGGTTTCGATCCGCCGCCAGCGATCGCGCTGGGGCAGCTGCTCGGTGCGGGGTACCATCAGCCTCAACGCCTGCCTGTTGTTCCAGCGGCCCGAAGTGGTCGACTACCTCATCGTTCACGAACTCACGCACGTGACACACATGAATCATTCGGCGCGTTTCTGGGCCGCCGTCGAGCGGCAGTGCGCGGACTGGCGCGCGCTCGATCGGGAGTTGCTGCAGGGCTGGCGCAACGTGCCGCGCTGGGTTTTCGCGGAAGAGTGAAATGAACGACGAAAAGGCAGATCCGAAGTTCGAAGGCGTGCACTGGGACCTGGGCGCGTCTCAGTCCTATGGCGAGTACCTGCAGCTCGACAAGCTGCTGAACGCGCAGAAGCCCAACTCCATCGAGCAGGACGAGATGTTGTTCATCATCGTCCACCAGGTGTCGGAATTGTGGATGCGGCTGTTCCTGCACGAGCTCGGCGCGGTGTTCGAGTGCGTGCGGCGTGACAACCTGGATCCGTCGTTCAAGATGCTCGCGCGCATCTCGCGCTTGCAGGAAGAATTGCTCGGTGCGTGGAGCGTGTTGTCGACGCTCACGCCGTTCGAGTATTCCGCGTTCCGCAACACGTTGGGGCGATCCTCGGGCTTCCAGTCGTTCCAATACCGGATGCTGGAGTTCCAGCTCGGCAACAAGAACCGCGACGTGATCGCCGTGCACAAGCGCGATCCGGCGGCGTACGAGAAGCTCGAGCGCGCGCTGCACGCACCGTCCATCTACGACGAAGTGCTGCGGCTGCTGTCGCGCCGCGGTTATGGGATTCCAGACGAACTGATCGAGCGGGATTTCTCGCAGCCACACGTGGCGTCGAAAGCCGTGACCGCCGCGTGGCTGGGCGTGTATCACAACGCGGAGAAGGACTGGGATCTCTACGAGCTGGCCGAACGCCTGACCGATCTCGACCAGAAGTTCCAGCTATGGCGCTTCCATCACTTGAAGACGGTCGAGCGTGTCATCGGCTACAAGCCCGGCACCGGCGGCACCGCCGGCGTCGCCTATCTCGCGAAGGCGCTCGAACTCAAGTTCTTTCCGGAGCTGTGGCACGTCCGGACGTCCATGTGAAGAAGGTGCCTGGCACCTTCTTACTACTCGGGCGCGACCCAGGTGTTGATGGACATGGTGTGCGAGGTGCCGACGGTGCTGCCGATCTGGCTGGGGTAGCCGTGGACCCAGGGGATGTCGCCGGTGTAGGGCGCCGCATGGCCCCACAGGTAGGCGTCGCCCCAGAGGTAGCCATCACCCCACAGGTAGCCGTCGCCCCAGAGATAGCCGTCACCCCACAGGTAACCGTCGCCCCAGAGATAACCTTGATCGCTCAACGTGCCGCCCGGGCTCGTGACCTCGAACGTGCCATTGGCGCGCTGAATCACCCGACCCTTGTAGTGCTGCGTGCCCGCGAGATCCGCGTGGATGTTGAGTCCCTGGTTGGCGCAATTGCTCGCGCTGCCATACACGGCAGCCTTTGCGTCCACGAGGCCGGTACCCTGCTGCAGCACGCTGTACGCGAGCTGACCCTGCGGCGTCACCGCGGGCTTGCCGCTCGCGATGAGGCGGCACTTCACCTGGTCCGGCGTGATGCCGTGATCACGGCTGATGATCAGCGCCGCGACGCCCGACACGATCGCCGCCGCCTGCGACGTTCCCGACATCGTGAAGAAGTCGCCGTTGTTCATGAACGTCGGATGATCCACGGCGATCTTCTGGTACGTCGCCATGAACCCCCAGACGTGACCGCCCGGCGCGACCAGGTCGGGCTTCACGAAACCTTCGAACGTCGGACCAGCCGCCGAGAAAGAGGCGAGCCGGTCGTCGCTCCTGTTGCTGGTGTAGTTGTCGGTCATCGCGCCGACCGTGATGACGTACGGGACATTGCCCGGTACGCCCACGGTCTGCGGCAGCGGTCCGCCATTGCCCGCTGATACGACGACGACGATGCCGGATTGCCACGC
>JAEZCN010000136.1 GCA_023433515.1 Pseudomonadota bacterium | reverse complement strand
TGCTCGACAAGCTGGGTTATCCCGGCAACAGCTGCCGTTACTGCTCGCTCGGGCTCGCCTGCACGCTCGACAACGATCCGGCGACCGCGCCCTGGGGCGGATTGCCGAAGCCGACCGTGCTCGTGGCGCGGCTCACCTGCGAATGCATCCGCCACGTGTTCGGCCAGTGGGCCGAGGCGCTCGGCAGCGAGTTCTTCCCGCTCGAGGCGCCCGGCTGGATGCACAAGGATCCCGAATGGTTCCTGCGCTCGAACGAGAACTGGGAAGAGTTGTACGAACCGCGCCGCATCGAACTGCTGGTCAACGAGATGCGCGCGCTCATCGAGCTGCTCGAGAAACGCACCGGGCGGCGTTTCGACGAAGAGAAGTTCCACGCGCTCATGGAAGGCGTCAACGAGCAGGAGGGCTACATCGCGCAGGCCGCGCGCCTGGTGGGCTCGGCACGCCCCTGCCCCGTTTCGATCGCCGACCAGATGCCGAACACGATGATCCCGCAATGGCATCGCGGCTCGGCCTGGGCGATCGCGCACGCCCGCCGCTTCCGTGACGAAGTGGCCGAACGCGTCGCGCAGGGCATCGGCGCGAGCAGCAACGAGCGTGTACGGCTCATGTGGATCGGCGCGGGCCTGTGGCATGACCCCGGTTTCTACAGCGCGCTCGAAGATCGCTACGGCGCCGTCTTCGTCTGGTCGATGTACATGCCGTTCGCCGGGCCGCAGTACATCCGCGCGCTCAAGGACAAACCGATGCACGCGCTCGCGAGCCGCGTGTGCTCGATGAACGAGGTGCTGCACCTGCCGCCGTGGATGAACGGCTGGATGGTGCACGAAGCCCGGCGCTGCGGCATCGACGCGGCGGTCGTGCTGGTGCCGCCGGACAACCGCATTTCGCAGTCCGGCACGCTGCTCACGCAGCACGCGCTCGAGGCCGCGGGCGTACCGGTGTTACGTCTGTCCGCCGACATGGTGGACGCCAAGGAATGGAACCACGAACGCATGGTCGAGCACGTCGCGGAGTTCCTGCGCTCGAGGAAGCTGATATGAGACTCCGTGGCATCTGCATGTCGATCGTCTTCCTGCTCGCTGCCGGTTGTGCGCGCGAGCAGCCGCCCGGCGACGTGACCGTGCTCACCTACGCCTCCCAGTACAGCCCGGCGCATCCGTTCAGCCGCGCGGACATCGCGTGGATGGAGTGGATAGCCGAGCGTTCGGGCGGGCGCATGCGGATCAAGCCGTACTGGTCCGGATCGGTGTTGTCGTCCGAGCACTCGATGACCGAGATCCGCCACGGCGTGGTGGACATCGGCCTCATCACGCCTATCTACGCGCGCGGCGGCGCGCACCTGATCCACGTGCAGGCGGCGTTCTACGCCGGTCTCACCACGATTCCGCAGCAGGTGGCGCTGTATCGCTGCCTCGAGCGCGCCGATCCGCAGTTCGCGCGCGAGCTCGAAGGCATGGTGGTGCTCGCGGTGCAGGGCGGCAACCTGCCCGGAGTCGTCACGCGCAACCGGCCCGTGCGCACACTCGAGGATCTGCAGGGGCTGCGCCTGCGCGCGCCCGCGGAGCTGCTCGACGTGTTGCGGCGTTTCGGCGCCGATCCGGTCGACATGCCGATGGGCGCGGTCTACTCCGCGCTCGCCAAGGGAGTCCTCGATGGCGTCATCGCGCCGGCGGACACGCTGCGCTCGCTGCACTTCGCCGAGGTTTCGAGCTACTTCACCTCCATGCACGTGCCGCGCGGCGCGTACGCCGCGCGCGCGATCGGACTGCCCCGCTGGCAGACCCTCACAGACGAGGAGCGCGGCATCCTCGAGGAGAGTGTGGCCGTGTGGGAGCATGCGCTCGACGAGGAGCTGCAGCGCGCGCAGGTCGCCGGCGAAATCGCCGGACGCGAACACGACGTGACGTTCAACACGCTATCCGACGAGGACACCCGCCGCTTCCTCGAGGTCTACAACGAACTCGCCGAGCGCAACGCACGGCGCGCGAGCCGCTATGGATTCGACGGCCTGCGACTGTTCCGCCATGCGCGCGAGATCGTCGCGGGCGCGGACGGCGGCGCGGTCGAATGCCCTGGAGAACGCGAATGAGCAGTGCACTGGCCGGTATCCGGGTCGTCGATTTCAGCCACGTGATGGCGGGCCCGTATGCCTCCCACCTGCTGCGCCTGCTCGGCGCCGAGGTGATCAAGATCGAAGCGCCCGGAATCGGCGACGCGATGCGCAACTACGGGCCGGATCGCCGCTACGACGGCATGTCACCCGCGTTCATCGCGGTCAACGCCGGCAAGAAGTCGCTGACGCTGAATCTCAAGCATCCACCCGCGGTCGCCGCGGCGCGCAGGCTCATCTCGACCGCGGACGTGGTGCTCGAAAATTTCCGCCCGGGTGTGATGGCGCGCCTCGGGCTCGATTACGAAAACGTGCGTGAGCTGCAGCCGCGCCTGGTCTACTGCTCGGTGTCCGGCTATGGCCAGTCGAGTCCACGGCGCGACTGGCCGGCGATCGACAACATCGTGCAGGCCACGAGCGGCATGATGTCGCTGAGCGGCGAGAACGGCGATGGCCCGATGCGCGTGGGTTTCCCCGTGGTCGACACGCTGACCGGACAGACCGCGGCCTTCGCGATCCTCGCGGCGCTGCTGCGCCGGGACCGCACCGGCGCGGGTGAACACATCGACGTCGCGATGTTCGACGCGGCCATCGCGTTCATGACTTCGGCCGTGGTGCCCTACCTCGTCACCGGCAAGACGCTCGAACGCACTGGCAACATCGGCTACAGCGGCCAACCGACCTCCGCGGTCTTCGAGGCGTCCGACGGCCGGCAGATCTCGCTCGGCGTCGTGCAACAGGGACAGTTCGACGCGCTGGCCCGAGCGCTGAAGTGCGAGCGTTGGCTCGCCGATCCGCGCTTCGCGACTCCCGACCTGCGCCGCAAGCACAGCGGCGAGATGCGCGCGGAACTCGAAGCCGCGTTCGCCACGCAGCCCGCATCCGCGTGGGAGCAGCAGCTGAGCGCCGCCGGCGTACCGTGCGGCATGGTCCGCGACGTGGGCGAAGCCGTGAACCTGCAGGGCCTGGACGAACGCGGCATCCGCATTCCGCTCGACGTTCCGGGCCTGCCCGACCGAAAGGCCGTGGAAATCGTGAACGCCGGCTTCAAGTTCAGCCAGGACTCCCCGCACATCGACGAGCCGCCGCCGCGCGCCGGCGCGGACAGCGAATCCATTCTCGAATCGCTCGGCTTCGATGCCGAGGCCCGGCGCGAAATCCTCGCCGGCAATCAACGCTGATCGCTTCAGACCTTTGGGGGAATCATGTCGCAGACGTTTCGCAGTCTCTTCTTCGCGCTTCTCGTGACCGTCACCGCCGCCGCGGGCGCCGCCGCGGACGGGCCCAAGGTCTCGAAGCCCGGCGAATACCGCGGATACACGCCGGCGATCTACGACGGCCACCAGCTCACGTCGCAGTACGTCGCCGTGCGCGACGGCACGCGTCTGGCCGTGGACGTGTTCCTGCCGACGCTGGACGGCAAGGTGGCCACGGGCAAACTGCCGACCGTCTGGATGCACACGCCTTACAACCGCCGCACGACGAGCGGCGGGCTCACGGCGGCAAACTACCCCGGCAAGGCGCTGCAGCTCGTGAAATACGGGTACGCGGTCGCGGTCGCGGATTTCCGCGGCCTGTACGCGTCCTTCGGTCGCAACGCCGGCTACAACCGCGGCGAGTGGCAGGACGCGGCGCGTTTCGACGCCTACGACATCACCGAGTGGCTGGCCGCGCAGCCGTGGAGCAACGGCAAGGTCGGCATGTGGGGATGTTCGGCCACGGGCGGCAGCCAGATGCAGGCGTTGACTACCGCGCCGCCCAGCCTGAAGGCCATCTTCCCGATGAGCTGCGAGTGGGACGTGTACGCGTTCGTCGCGCCGGGCGGGATCACGCCGAAGAACGCTCCGACCATGATGCTGCGCGGACCATCGCGCGAGGAGCGCGATCGCGGCGCGGTCGCGGTCGATGGCGACGCCGACAACAAACTACTCGCCGCGGCGATCGCCGAGCACGCGCGCAACCTCGAAACGCCCGGGGCCGCGCCGTTCCGCGACAGCGTGTCGCCCGAGTTCGGCAGCACCTGGTGGCTCGAGAGCAGTCCGCACACCTACGCGGATGAGATCAACAAGTCGGGCATCGCGGTGTACGCCGCGGTCAACTGGGCGGAAGGTTTCACGGGCCACGGCCCGGCCTACACGTTCAACAACCTGCGCACGCCGAAGAAGCTGATCCTGGGACCCGGCAGGCACTGCGACTGGGCGAGCGTGCTCACCGAGACGGGCTTCGATCTCGTCACCGAGGAGCTGCGGTTCTTCGATCACTGGCTGCGCGGCGTCGACAACGGCGTGATGCGCGAGCCGGCCGTGACCTATTACACGTACAACGAAACGCCGGAACGCGCCTGGAAGTCCTCGGCCGTGTGGCCGCCCAAGGCCGAACGCACCGCGTTCTATCTATCCACGGGTTCGCTCACGGCGGAGGCGCCGAAGAAGTCCACCGGAGATACGCGCAAACCGGTCAGCTACGACACGGATGCGGAAGCCTTCTGGATCACGGGCATGACCTTCGTCACCGAGCCGCTCGCGCGGGACACGGAAGTGACCGGTCACCCCACCGCTCACATCTGGCTCGCGTCCACGGCCACGGACGCGGACATCATCGCGCGCATCGACGACGTCGCGCCCGATGGCACGCACACCTACGTGGGAGTCGAAGGAAAATTGCGCGCCTCGCTGCGCGCCACCGCGAAGGCGCCGTACGAGACGATGGGCCTGCCGTGGCACCCGTTCACGCAGGAGTCGGCGCGTCCGCTGGAACCCGGCGCTCCGGTCGAAGCCGAGTTCGAATTCCTGCCGACGTCGTACGTCTTCAAGGCGGGGCATCGCATCCGGCTCACGCTGCAGTTCGCCGATCAGCGCTCCACGCCGAAGCTCGATCCGGCGCCCACGATCACGCTGCTGCACCGCGCGGGCGCCGCGTCGCGGATCGAACTACCGGTCATTCCGCGCTGAGGTCGCGGAGGATTCCGTGCACGAATTGCGCGGCGGGAGTGAGGGCCGGCGTGCGCCGGTGCGCGAGGTACAGCGAGCGCATCAGCGGCGT
>JAEZCN010000087.1 GCA_023433515.1 Pseudomonadota bacterium | reverse complement strand
GCGCACACTTTTCACACCTTTTGCTTGAGTTTCCGATGAGTCTCAATCGCGATCAGATCAACTCCATCGCGCATCTCGCGCGCCTCTCGCTGACCGATGCCGAGGTGCCCGTCTACCAGGACAGCCTGTCGAAGATCGTCGATCTCGTCGGGCAGCTCGACGCCGCTCCCACCCGTGGCGTGGAGCCCATGGCTCATCCCTTGCCGGGCCTGGCGCAACGCCTGCGGCCCGATGTCGTGACCGAAAAGGACCAACACGAGCTGTACCAACGCAACGCTCCCCAGGTGGAAGCCGCGCTGTACCTCGTCCCCAAGGTCATCGAGTAGGAAAATGCATAAGTTGACGCTGGCGGAGCTTGCGAAAAAGCTTCGCGCCAAAGAGTTTTCCGTGACGGAGCTCACGAAAGGCCTGCTCGCCCGGATCGAGGCGTCGCAGTCGAAGTTGAACGCCTTCATCACGGTCACCCCCGAAGCCGCCCTCGAACAGGCCAGGGCGGCGGACGCGCTGCTGGCGTCGGGGCAGGCCGGACCTCTTGCCGGGCTCCCGCTCGCGCACAAGGACATCTTCTGCACGCGCGGGGTCCGCACGAGCTGCGGCTCGCGGATGCTCGACAACTTCGTCTCGCCCTACGACGCCACGATCGTCGAGAAGCTCAACGCCGCGGGCATGGTGACCCTGGGCAAGACGAACATGGACGAGTTCGCCATGGGTTCGTCGAACGAAACCAGCTGGTACGGGCCGGTGAAGAATCCCTGGGACGTGAAGCTCGTGCCCGGCGGCTCCTCGGGCGGTTCGGCCGCGGCGGTCGCCGCGCGTGTGGCGCCCATCGCCACGGCGACGGATACGGGTGGTTCGATCCGCCAGCCCGCGTCCCTGTGCGGCGTGACCGGCATCAAGCCCACCTACGGCCGGGTTTCGCGCTACGGCATGATCGCGTTCGCGTCCAGCCTCGACCAGGGCGGGCTCATCTCGGTGTCCGCCGAGGACGCGGCCATGGTGCTCGGCGCGATGTCGGGTTTCGACCCGCGGGACTCCACCAGCGTCGATACGCCGGTGCCGGACTATCTCGCGGAGCTCGACAAGCCGCTCGCGGGCCTGAAGATCGGGCTCATCAAGGAGTTCTTCGACAAGGGCCTGGACGCCGACGTCGAGAAGTGCATCCGCGAGGCGCTCGCGGTCTACGAGAAGCTCGGCGCGAAGCTGGTCGAGGTCAAACTACCGGCGCTGCCCCTGTCCGTGCCCACCTATTACGTGGTGGCGCCCGCCGAATGTTCGTCGAACCTGGCGCGCTTCGACGGCGTGCGTTACGGACATCGCTGCGAGAATCCGCGCGACCTGATGGACCTCTACAAGCGTTCGCGCGGCGAGGGCTTCGGGGCCGAGGTGAAGCGGCGCATCATGACCGGCACGTACGTGTTGTCGGCCGGTTATTACGATGCGTATTACCTCAAGGCGCAGCGCGTGCGTCAGCTCATCAACCAGGACTTCAAGCGCGCGTTCGGCGAAGTCGACGTATTGATGGGACCCACCGCGCCCGACGTCGCGTTCGAGATCGGCGCGAAGGCGTCGGATCCGATCCAGATGTATCTCAACGACATCTACACCATCGGTGCGAATCTCGCGGGTGTGCCCGCGATGTCGATCCCCTGCGGCTTCGTACGCGATCTGCCCGTCGGCCTGCAGATCTGCGGACCGCATTTCGCGGAGGCGCGACTGCTCAACGTCGCGCATGCGTACCAGAAGGAAACCGACTGGCATCGCCGGATTCCGGCCGCGTTCGAGAAGGAGGTGCGCTGATGAACGCCTCCGGATGGGAAACCGTCATCGGTCTCGAGATCCACGCGCAGCTCTCGACGAAGTCGAAGATCTTCTCGGGATCGCCCACCGCGTACGGCGCGGCGCCGAACTCGCAGGCGAACCTCGTCGATCTCGCGTATCCGGGCGTGTTGCCCGTGCTGAACGCCGAGGCCGTGCGCATGGCGGTGAAGTTCGGCCTCGCGATCGGCGCGCAGGTCGCGCCGCGCTCGGTGTTCGCGCGCAAGAACTACTTCTACCCGGATCTTCCGAAGGGTTACCAGATCAGCCAGTACGAGCTGCCCATCGTCGCGAAGGGCCATCTCGACATCGTGCTGGACGACGGCACGAAGAAGCGCATCGGCATCACGCGCGCGCACCTCGAGGAGGATGCCGGCAAGTCGCTGCACGAGGGACTGCCGGGCGTGTCGGGCATCGACCTCAACCGCGCGGGCACGCCGCTCATCGAGATCGTCTCCGAGCCGGACATGCGTTCGGCGAAGGAAGCCGTCGCCTACCTCAAGAAGGTGCACACGCTGGTGCGCTACCTCGAGATCTGCGACGGCAACATGCAGGAAGGCTCGTTCCGTTGCGACGCGAACGTTTCGGTTCGCCGTGTCGGCGAGGCGAAGTTCGGCACACGCGCCGAGATCAAGAACATCAACTCATTCCGCTTCGTCGAGAAGGCGATAAACTTCGAGGTCGCGCGCCAGATCGACGTGATCGACGGCGGCGGCAAGGTGGTGCAGGAGACGCGCCTGTACGACCCGGACAAGGGCGAGACGCGCAGCATGCGCTCGAAGGAGGAGGCGAACGACTACCGCTACTTCCCGGATCCGGACCTGTTGCCCGTGGAGCTCGACGCCGCGTTCATCGACGGCGTGCGCGCGACGTTACCGGAGCTGCCGGACCAGAAGGCGGCGCGTTTCGTCGCGACGCTGGGTCTGTCCGAGTACGACGCGGGCGTGTTGACCTCGTCGAAGGAGCTTGCGGCTTACTACGAAGAGACGGCCAAACTACTGGCCGGCGGCAAGGAGCCAGGCAAGGAACAGGCGAAACTTGCCGCCAACTGGGTGGCCGGCTCGCTCGCCGCGGCCCTCAACGAGCACAATCTCGAGATCACCGAAAGCCGCATCGACGCGGCGCGGCTCGCGGGCCTGCTCGCGCGCATCACGGACAACACGATCTCCGGCAAGATCGCGAAGGACGTGTTCGAGGCGATGTGGACGGAGGGCAGGGACGCGGACTCGATCATCGAGTCGAAGGGCCTCAAGCAGATCACCGACACCGGCGCCATCGAGAAGGCCATCGACGAGGTTATGGCGAAGAATCCCGGCCAGCTCGCCGATTACCGTTCGGGCAAGGACAAGCTGTTCGGCTTCTTCGTCGGCCAGGTGATGAAAGCCACCGGCGGCAAGGCGAACCCCGCGCAACTCAACGAGCTGCTCAAGAAGAAGCTCGCGGGCTAGGCTGCGATGACCAGCGGTTCCGACAAGGTCCGGCGCTTCGTCCTGGAACGGCATCCCATTCGCGGGCACGCCGTGCGGCTGGCGCGCTCGTGGCTCGAGCTGCGCGAGCACCAGGACTATCCACCCGCCGTGCAGGACCTGCTGGGCGAAGCCGTGGGCGCCGTCGTGCTGCTCGCGGCCACGCTCAAGTTCAACGGCACGCTCACGTTGCAGATGCAGGGCAAGGGCCTCGTGAACCTGCTGGTCGTGCAATGCACGCACGATTTCAAGGTGCGCGGCATGGCGCGGCACGATCCCATCGAGCCGATGGAAGGGGGCGACGCGCCCGGGTTTCGATCTTTGGCCGGAGATGGCCAGATCGTCGTCACCGTCGAGGCCACCGATCGTGCGTCCAGCTACCAGGGCATCGTGCCGATCACCGGAAATTCTCTCGCGGAATCGCTCGAGGCCTACTTCGTGCAATCCGAGCAGTTGCCGACGCGCGTGATGATCGCGGCCACTCCCGGTGTCGTGTCCGGGATGCTCGTGCAGCGGATGCCGGGAGCTGGCGGAAAACACAACGTCGATCCGGCCGCGCTCGAAGCCGCGTGGATGAACGCCGATCTCGCGGTGGCCGCGCTGTCGCGCGACGTCTTGCTCGAGGACGACATCGAACAAAGGCTCGTCAACATGTTCGGCGCCGACGAGGCGCGAATCTTCGGTGGGCACGACGTCACCTTCGAATGCCGCTGCTCGCGCGAGCGTGTCGAGAACGTGCTGCGCTCGCTCGGTGTCGAGGAGGTGCGCTCGGTCATCGCGGAGCAGGGTGCGTGCACGGTGACCTGCGAGTTCTGCCAGAAGCCGTACAGGTTCGACGCGATCGATGCCGAGCAGCTGTTCGCCGATCTGCCGCCGCGCGGCAGCGACGCGATAAACTAGCTACCGGCCGCGACCCCTTGGGCGGCTGTCATCTCTCGACGGAACGCGCCTTGGGCGGCTCCGTCGGATTCTCCAGTTCCTTCAGGTATCGCGGGCCGCCGAGGCCGCGCATCTGCGCCATGATCTGGTCGCGGCGCGTGACGACGTAGTTGGAAGGGTTGTTTGCCTTCAGCCGCACGGGGCTCGGCAGCACGGCCGCGAGTGTCGCGGCCTCGTATGGATTCAACCGGGCCGCGGGTTTCTTCCAGTAACGTTGCGCCGCGGCTTCCACGCCGTAGATGCCGTCGCCGAACTGCGCGACGTTGAGATACACCTCGAGGATACGCTCCTTCGGCCAGGTGAACTCGATCAGCAAGGTGAGATAGGCCTCGAGACCCTTGCGCAGATATCCGCGGCCCGGCCAGAGGAACAGGTTCTTCGCGTCCTGCTGGCTGATCGTGCTCGCGCCGCGAATGCGCGGCTTGCGCCTGCTCGCCTGCTTTTCGTTGTGGCGCACCGCCTCGCGGATCGACTTGAAGTCGAAGCCGGTATGGAACGGAAAGAGCTGATCTTCGGCGGCAATCACCGCGACGGCCGCGTGCGGCGAAATCTGCTCGAGATCCGCCCAGCGATAGTCGGTCCGGTAGTTGGACTTGCCCGCGCGCGACGCATCGAGCGCCGCGTCGAGCATGAACGCGCTGTACCAGGGATCCGCCCAGCGCATCGCGACGATGGGCAGGGCGGTGGCGAGGAAGATGGCGACGACCGCGGTGAGCGTCCACCGCGCGAGACGCCGCCGCCAGGTTTTCTTCACGCCGCTTTGCGGAACGCCCTGGTGATCGTGACGTCCTGCGCGGGCACGTTCTGGTGGCCGGCGCGATTCGTGGTGCTCACCTTCGCGATCTTGTCGATGACGTCCATGCCCGAGGTGACCTTGCCGAACACCGCGTAGCCGTAGTTGGCCGGGCCCGCGTGATCGAGGAAGTCGTTGTCGACCAGGTTGACGAAGAACTGCGCCGTCGCGCTGTTGATGTCGTTGGTGCGCGCCATCGAAAGCGTGCCGCGCTCGTTCCTGAGACCGTTGGTCGCCTCGTTCTCGATGGGCGCCTTGGTCTTCTTCTGCTTCATGCCGGGCTCGAAGCCGCCACCCTGGATCATGAAACCGGGGATGACGCGGTGGAAGATGAGCCCGTCATAGAAGCCGTCCCTGACAAGGTTCACAAAGTTTTCCACCGTGGCGGGCGCCACGTCGGGATAGAGCTCAATTTTGATCTCCCTGCCGTTTTCCATCTGAATCGTAACCATAATATCCTCCATTAAAGCCGGGCCTGGCCCGGGTATTCTTAACCGTCCTGTTCAGTTTACTACATCCCGGCACCGCGCGCAAGCCCCTTGCGCCGCGCGCGGGAAGAAAGAGGACCGGCGGACGCGCCGCGTCCGCCGGTCCTCTCCGGCAAGCGGCTCAGAACGCCGCCCCGGGAACCCGCCGTCATCTGAAAAGGCGGGCGAACATTTTCATTTCAGCGCGTCAGTGCCCGCAGGCGTGGCTCCCACAGTCGTGTCCTTCGCCGTGGCCCTCGTGGTGGGCGCAGACGGTGTCAGGGTCGTAGGCCAGGCTGCCCGCCAAAAGCGCCGCGACCTGCGCGTCCGCCTCCCCAGAGGCGCCCGGATAGAGGGCGATCCCCGCCTCGGCAAGCGCGGTGCGCGCGCCGCCGCCGATGCCGCCGCAGATCAGCGTATCCACGCCGCGCTCCCGCAGGAAGCCCGCCAGCGCGCCGTGGCCGCTGCCGTTCGTGGGCACGACCTCGGAGGAGACGACCGCGCCGCCCGTGACCTCGTAGAGTTTGAACTGTTCCGTGTGCCCAAAGTGCTGGAACACCTGTCCGTTTTCATAAGTGACCGCAATTTTCATCGTGACGACCTCCATCTGATAGTTGGCAGCGCCGTTTTTCACAGCACCGTTTTTTACAGTTTCTTCCGCAGCAGTGGTCCGCGTGGGCGCAGAGCTCGTATTCCCCGCCCCGGAT
>JAEZCN010000075.1 GCA_023433515.1 Pseudomonadota bacterium | reverse complement strand
GCGGGTGGCGACGATGCCGAGGAATGCGCCGTGTGTTACCTGCAGATCGTGCTCGCCGACGAACTACAAGGCTTCGGCCGCGATCGCATGCTCGCGGACATGGATGCGTGGGGTTATACGTTCCGGCTCGGCTCGGCGCGCGAGTGGTTCGAACGCGACGCGGCGGATGCGCGTGAGTGGCTGCTGGGCCGCGGGCTCATCGACCAGTCCGGCAGCCCGACCTTTCAGTTGCGGGGTTGAGAGGCCAAGGGGGACAGATCTATTTATTGACGACAGAGATCGTCGGCAGATGAATCTGTCCCCAAAGGAATTCCAAGGAAGCACGCGGTCGCTCCGTCCAAAGATCGGGACAGGAGAAACACGATGCGATCGCTGATCCAGATCATCTGCTTGTGCCTCGCGGTGTCGGGCCGGATGGCCATTGCCGCGCCCGTCACGAATCCGACGCTGACCGCGCGCGACTCCGGCATCGACGATGAGAATGCAAAACCGGTTTCACTCGACATCGCCGATCTCGACGTCATCGTCGACATCGTCGGCAACGTCGCGCGCACCACCGTTGCGGCGCGCTTCACGAATCCGGGTGACGACGATCTCGAAGGTACCTTCTCGTTGCAAATGCCCGAGGGCGCGGTCGTCACGGGATACGCGCTCGACGTCGAGGAAACCATGATCGACGGCGTGCTCGCGCCGCCCATCCGCGCGCGACGCGTGTACGAACAGAAGGTCCGGCAGGGCATCGATCCGGGCGTCGCGGAAGTCGCGCGCGGCAATGTGTTCAGCACGCGCGTGTATCCCGTGCTCGCGGGCAAGGGCCGCACGATCCGGCTTTCGTTCGCCGCCCCGGTGCATGCGGAGATCGGGTTCACGTTGCCGCTCGCGAATGTGGGCAAGCCGTCGCGCGTCGCGCTCAGCGTGCGCGTGCGCGGCGCGGAGAGTGAGCCGCGGATGACGTGGCCCGAGGGCGTCGCGCCCGAATGGACGCGCAAGGGCGCGGATCTCGTGAGCGAAGTGGTGCTGCGCAACCGGTCGATGTCCGGCGAGTTGCACGTCGAACCCCTGCGCGGAAATGGCCGCGTGTTCCTGACGCGGCACCCCTCCGGAAAACGCTTCGTCGAGCTGCGCGATGCGGCTTCGGCGATGGTGCCGGTGGCGGCGCCACGCAGCGTGCGCGTGTACTGGGACCGCTCGTTGTCGCGCGCCGACGATGCGCTCGCCGCCGAACTCTCGCTGCTCGAGAAGTATCTGGCGACGCTGCCGGACGCGAAACTCGAGGTGGTGACGTTCAACAGCACGGGCGCGAACGCGCGCGCGGTGCCCGATGGCGCGGCGGCCGTCCGTGCGCTGCGCGGGGTGCGTTATCGCGGAGCCACGAGCTTCGCTTCGTTCGCGCACGATCGCGCCGCTGCGGCGGACGTCTGCCTGCTGTTCAGCGACGGCGTCTCCACGATCGATTCGCGGCCCGAGGCGCGCCTGGGATGCACGCTGTTCGCCATCGCCAGCGCCAGGGACGCCGATCGCGGCTACCTCGAACTACTGGCGCGGCTCAACGGCGGCGCCGTGCTCACGGTAGCGCGCGACAACGTGAACGAAATCCTGGCGATGCTGAAGTCGCCCGCCCCGCGCATCGTCGACGTGCGTTCGTCGGACGGTCGCGCGCTGCGTTTCGCGCCGCTGCCGGGAACCGCGCGCGGCTGGGCGCTCGTCGCCGAAGCGCCGCCCTCCGGGGATATCGTCGTGCGCATCGCGGGGATCGCGGAGAGGGTCGCCGAACGGCGGTACACGCTCGGCGCGGACAGCGGCTGGTTCGCGGGAGCGGGTGCGTTGTGGGCCTTCGATCGCGTGAGCCAGATAATCGGCGACGGCCGGCGCGAGCAGGAGCTGCGCGCGTTGTCGCTGAAGTACTCGGTCGCGAGCCCTGCGATGTCGTTCATCGTGCTCGAGGCGCCGGAGGATTACGTGCTCGCAAAGATCGAGCCGCCTGCCAGCTACCCGAAGGAGGGCCGGCAGGAGTATCGCAGGCTCAAGCGTGAATTCGACACGGAGGAGGCCCAGACGCACGCGGGCTGGCTCGATGATCTCGTCGAGGAGTGGCAGGACCAGAAGGAGTGGTGGGCGAGCGAGTTCGATCCGCAGACGCGCGCAAAGAAAGTTGCGCCCGCCCCGCAGAGGGCCCTGGCTTCCCCGCAGGTTGCCGCGGATCCGGCGAGTCAGGTGGACGAGATCGTCGTGGCCGACGTCGTTCGGGATCGCTCCCGCGCGGAAGTCCTGCAGCGCCAGGACGGCTACCAGTCGGAAGACATCAGCGAAGTCTCGGTCACCGGATTCCGTGCGTCTTCCGGTGGCCCGCGGATCGCCATCGAGGTTGATACGCCTGACCTGGAGCGTCCGTACCTGAAGGCGCTGGAGAACGCCGGCGCTGCCGACTACGAGCGCGTGCTCGCCGCGCAGTCGCGGAAGTTCGGATCGCTGCCGGTGTTCTTCTTCGACGTCGCGCAGTGGTTGCACCGCGAGGGGCGCCACGCGGAGGCGGTGGAAATGCTGCTGTCCGCGCTCGAATTACCGGCGCGCGACACGGAGACGCTATCGGTCGTCGCGGACCGGCTCATGCGTTACCAGCGCGCGGACCGCGCTGTCTGGCTGTACGAGGAAGTGCTCAGACTCGATCCCGATCGCCCGCAGCCGGCGCGCACGCTGGCGCTCGCGCTGGAGAAACGTGCGTCGATGCCGGGCGCGCGCTCGCCGCGCAAGGACCTCGGGCGCGCGCTCGAACTGTTGGCCGGTGTGATCATGACGCCGCACGAGGATGAGTACGAAGGCATCGCGCTCGTGTGCCTCATGGATGCGAACGGCATCATCCCGCGTCTGCGCAAGCTGGGCGTGAACAGGTTTCCGCTCGACGATCGGCTCGTCGCCCTGCTCGACGTGGACCTGCGCGTCGTCATCGAGTGGAACACGGGCGCCACCGACATGGACTTGTGGGTGGATCAGCCCGACGGCGAGCGGTCCATCTACAGCAATCCGCGGACCGCGATCGGCGGGCGGCTGTCGATCGACATGACCCAGGGTTATGGGCCCGAGGAATACCTGCTGCGCCGGGCGATTGCGGGACAGTACGCGATCAGCGTGAACGTCTACGACACCGACGCGATCAATCCGAACGGCGCGACGATGGTCACCGCGCACCTGACGCGCAATTTCGGGCGCGAGGACCAATCCACCGAAACGCTCGACCTCGAGCTGAGGCCGGACGAAACCGGCGAGAAGTTGTTGGGCCGGTTCAACGTGGGTCCACGTAGCGCCCAGCGGTGAGGAAATGGGGACATTCCTCGTTTCCTAGCAAACGGGGACAGACCTGCAGGGTTTGGGCACGAGATTCGGAAGGGTCAGACCTCCCAAGGTCTGACCCCTTTTGCTAGGAAACGAGGAATGTCCCCATTATTTTGCGAAGCGGTCGGTGGCCTTGACCAGCTCGCGCGCGATGCCGGGTTCGAACGCGGAGTGACCGGCGTCGGGCACGACGCGCAGGTCGGCTTCGGGCCAGGCCTTGTGCAGGTCCCACGCGCTGCGCATGGGGCACACGACGTCGAAGCGGCCCTGCACGATCACCGCCGGGATGTGCCGGATCTTCTCCACGTCCTCGAGCAGCTGGTTGGGCCGGTCGAGGAATCCGCCATGGATGAAATAGTGACACTCGATTCGCGCGAACGCGGCGGCGAACTCGGCATCCCCGTAACGCTTCACGTAGTCGGCGTTCATCTTGATGAACGACAACGCGCCTTCCCAGATCGACCAGGCGCGCGCGGCGGTCAGCAGCGTCGACTTGTCTTCGCTCGTGAGGCGCTTGTAGTAAGACGCGATGCAGTCCGTGCGTTCCGCGGCGGTGAGCGGCTCGAGGTAGTGTTCCCACAGATCCGGGAACATCGATGCCGCGCCCTGGGGGTTCTGGTAGAACCACTCGAGTTCCGAGCGACGCAGCAGAAAGATGCCGCGCAACACGAGCTCCGTGCAGCGATCCGGATGTTTCTGCGCGTAGGCGAGCGCGAGCGTCGAGCCCCACGAGCCGCCGAACACCTGCCATTTCTCGATTCCGAGGTGCTCGCGGATGGTCTCGATGTCGGCGACCAGGTGCCAGGTGGTGTTGTCGACCAGGTTCGCGCTCGGCCGGCTGCGCCCGCAGCCGCGCTGATCGAACAGCACGATGCGGTATTTCCTCGGATCGAAGAAGCGGCGCATCTTGGGATCCGTGCCGCCGCCGGGGCCGCCGTGCAGGAACACCACCGGTTTGCCTTTCGGATTGCCGCTCTGCTCGTAGTAGATCTCGTGGATCGGCGAGACACGCAGATAGCCGGAATCGTACGGCCTGATCGGTGGATAGAAGTCGCCGGCCTTGCGCGCGACTCGTACGACGATCTTGCGGACCTTCGGGCGTGCTTTCGCGGCCGCCTTTTTCTTCTTAGCCATGTTTACCTCCGGCGAGCATCGGGCCGAGCGCCCGGCCGCCCAGCAGGTGCATGTGCAGGTGATACACCACCTGCCCGCCGTGCTTGTTGCAGTTGATGATGAGACGGAAGCCGTCTTCCGCGATGCCTTCCGCGCGGGCGATGTCGCGCGCGACGACGAACATGTGACCGAGCGTCCGTTCGTCGTCCTCCGAGACGTCGTTGACCGTCGGGATCGGCTTGTTGGGAATGATCAGGACGTGCACGGGCGCCTGTGGACTGATGTCGCGGAACGCGGTCACGCGTTCGTCCTTGTGAACGATCGTGGCGGGGATTTCTCCGGCGATGATCTTCTCGAAAATCGTGCTCATGTTGCGCGAGCCTCGGTGCTTCGGCAGGTGGGTAGTCGGAGAATACGCGGTCAGAATTCCAGCCGCACGCCCGCGGCCAGCGATCGTCCCGGAAGCGGCGCGAACTCCTTGAGCGGCGAGGTGTGCCTGCGCGCGTCCTCGTCGAGCAGGTTCCCGCCGCGCAGGTATGCGAACAACCGCCGGCCGCCGAACGGCACCGTCCAGGACGCATCCGCGCCGAGCATCGTGTAGCCGTCGGTCGGAGCTTCGTTGGCGGCGATGCGGTCCTGGTCGTCGAAGCGATGCGCCGAAATCCCCGCGGACCATGCCGCGCGCGAATAACGCAGCTCGGCGCCGACGCGCAAAGGCGGGATCTGCGGCAGGTCGCCGCCGCCGCCGAGCCGCGCGCGTACCAGGTCGCCGAGCAGGCGTGTGGACAGCTTGCCGCCCGCGATCTCGAACGCGGGTAGTTCGATCTCGGCCTCGATGCCGCGGAAACGCGCGTCGTCCTGCCGGTACAGCGCGACCGGTAGTTCGTCCTCGATCTCCTCGGTGAACTCCGTGTAGATGTAATCGCGGTAGTCGCTCTGGAACGCGGTGAGGCTCAGGCTCCAGGCGTCGTCGTGCGGTTCGCCGTGATAACGCAGCGACGCGTCGACGGTCGTCGCGCGTTCGGGCCGCAGCGTCGCATCACCGATCTCGAAGCGCTGCACCGCGATGTGCGGACCATCGGCATACAGCTCGGTCGAGGTCGGGTGTCGCTGCGTCGACGTCACGTTGATCGCGCTGCTCCAGCCCGTCGCGAACTTCCACACCAGGCCACCCGCGAAGTTCGCGCGCGTCGTGTCGTAGCCGGCGGGGACCTCGTCGCCCGTGATGCGCTGCTTTTCGAGGCGTGCGCCGAGTTCGACCGTGAGCGGCCCGTACGCGCGCTCTTCGTACGCGAACAATCCCGCGTTGCGCGTGAGCGAGGCGGGCACGAAAGCTTCGTCGCCGGTCGCGACGAAATCGATCTCGCGATACTGCACGCCGAAACTGCCGCGCCACTCGGCCAGCGGCGCGTGATCGAACGCGAGCCGCAGCGACAGACCGTCCTGGTCGAATTGCGTGCCGACTTCGCCCGTATCTTCCAGTTCCGCGTGTTCGTATTGATTGAACGATGCGCGCAGCCGCGCTGATTCCAGCCACGAATCGGCTCTGCGCCAGTCGGAATTCACATCGAAGCGCGTCTGTTTCATGTCGATCGACACGCCGTGTTCGGGACCCGGGATGCCGTACAGCGTTTCGAAGCGGCTCACCGCGACTCCGGCGAATCCCGCCGCGCCGACGCGCGAGATGCCGAGCGCGCCGCCGGTCAGTTTGCTGGCCGAGTCGGCTATGCGCCCGCGAGTGGCGGCCATCTCCTCGGCGGTGTATGCGCCGGACTCGCGCAGTCGCCGCGACATTGCATGGCCGGCGATTTCGACGTCGTCGGTCTCGCGCTTGTACGCATCGCCGTGAAACGACCAGCCATTCGCGCCGCCGTCGAGCCGCAACGCGGCGGCGCGTTCGCCGAGCGCGGTGTTGCCACGCAACTCCGCGGCGCCTTCCATCGCGCCGTCGTAGGCCTGCTCGGGTACCCGCCGGACGAGGACGTTGACCAGCCCACCGGACGCGCCATTGCCGTAGAGCAGCGTGGCCGGTCCACGCAGCACCTCGACGCGATCCGCCAGCAGCGGATCGATGGTCACGGCATGGTCGGCCGAAAGCGCCGCGGCATCGAGCGATTCGGCGCCGTCCTCGCTGACCTGCACGCGCTCACCGGACTGGCCGCGGATCACGGGGCGGCTGGCTTGCGGACCGAAATACGTCGCGCTCACGCCCGGCGTATTCGCGAGCGCCTCGCCGATGCTGGTGCCGCGCTCCCGGACCAGATCATCGCCGGCGAGCACCGCCGTGGGCTGCGCGACCTCGAGCGAGGACTCGCGCAGCGCCGTGGCGGTGACAACGATTTCGTCCAATGGTCTGGCTTCATCTGGATGGAGCTCCGGCTGATCGGCGAAAGCCATGGACGAAACGACCAGCGACGGAACGATGAGGAAAGCGGCGGACGATCGCCGCACGACATGGAAAGTGGAAAACACGGTACACCTGCAACCCGCAAGAGATGGAAACGCGCCGGTCCGCATCCGCGGCCGGCGAGAACGGCTCAGCAGGTCAGGGCAGGTGGGGCTCGGGCAGGGGGCCAGAGGTGTGGCGCATCGAGCGCCGGGCGAAACGCTACCGGCGTGTCGACGCCGGAAATCGGGAAGTAGAGCGCGACCGGCGTGGAGGCCGCGACGGGTGGTGCCGGCAGCCGGTCGAACTGGACGCACAGGGTGCAATGCCCCGCCGCCGGATGGCCGCCGGCGTCGTCGACCTGCGCCGTATTCGCGCTCGCCGGCTGCACATGGAAGTGCGCCAGGTACTGGCTCGTGGCACCGAGCAGCACAAGGACCAGCAGCCAGCAGGCGGTGGCCTTGAGTCGGGCGACGCGGATTCGGGTGAGGCTGTGCATGGCGCGGTATTGGCTCAGCACTATGGCCCGACAGTCGGTTGGGTTTCAAGCCCGCAACCCGGCCCCACTTGGCTCATAATCGACGCCAGATTGAAGCTTTCTCTCGACAGCCTCCGTACCCATCTCCAGGGTGAGCCAGCCAGGGCCTATCTCGTTTCCGGCGACGAAGCGCTGCTCGTGGGCGAGGCGGCCGACGCGCTCCGCGCGCGCGTCAGGCGCGCCGGCTTCGAGGAACGTGAGGTGCATTTCATCGAGCGCGTCGCCGACTGGGACGACGTGCGCGCCGGGTCTAACAACCTTTCGCTGTTCGGCTCGCGCAAGCTGATCGAGCTGCGGTTGCCGTCGGGCAAGCCGGGCACGGGTGGCGCCAAGGCCATCGTCGAACTGCTCGAGAACGTCAGCCCCGACAACGTCTACCTGATGATCACGGGCAAGCTCGAGCGCGATCAGACCAGTTCCGCGTGGGTGAAGGCCTTCGAATCCGCCGGCGCGTGGCTGCCCGTCCATCCCGTGGAAGTCGGACGCCTGCCGCAGTGGCTGCGCGCGCGCGCCGCGCAGCTCGGGATCGAACTCGAAGAAGACGCGGTGAGGTTCATCGTCGACCGTACGGAGGGCAACCTGCTCGCCGCGCAACAGGAACTCGAGAAGCTCAAGATGCTCGCGCCCGTCGCGGACACCAGGCAGGCTGGCCCCATCGGGCTCGCCGCGGCGCAGGCCGCCATCGGCGACAGCGCGCGGTTCGACGTGTTCCAGCTCGGCGAGGCGGCGCTCGCGGGCGACGTGCAGCGCGGTTTGCGCATCCTCTCGGGACTGCGCAGCGAAGGCGTCGAGCCCACGCTCGCGCTCTGGTCGATCACGCGCGAAATACGCAACACCTGGGGCACGACGCAGCCGGACGGCGCGCGCGGCTGGATGCGGCCCTCGGCCGCGCTCGACAGCGCGAAGCGCCGCGCGAACCGCCTGCCTTACGCGCGTCTCGCGGCGCGCAGCTCGCGCGCCGACCGAATGATCAAGGGCCAGCAACGCGGCGACGCCTGGGACGAGATGGCGCTGCTGCTGGTCGAATTCTCGGGACGTCGCGTCCTGCCTCTCACTGGAACCCGCAACGCTTGAATACTCCGGATGCCAATTCGCCGGGCCGCAACGCACAGGATGGCGGCCCCATGGGCCTGTTCGGCGGCACGTTCGATCCGATTCACTACGGCCATCTGCGCACGGCCTTCGAGCTGTGGCAGTCGCTGAAACTTTCCGAGGTCCGTTTCCTGCCGACCGGCAATCCGCCGCATCGCGAGCGCACGCTCGCGGATGGCGCGCTGCGCCTCAAGATGGTCCGAGCTGCGGTTTCCGATCTGCCTGCGTTCGTCGTCGACGATCGCGAAGTGCGGCGCGCGGGCGCCTCCTACACGGTGGACACGCTGACCGAGTTGCGCGCGGAATTTCCGCAGCGCTCGCTGTGTCTGCTCCTGGGCATGGACGCATTCCTGGGTCTGCCGAGCTGGCATCGCTGGCGCGAGCTGTTCGATCTCGCGCACGTCGTCGTCGCGCATCGTCCGGGGTGGAAGGCGCCGACGCAGGGCCCCTTAGGCGAACTCATGGTCGATCGCGGCACCGGCGCCGTGAACGATCTGCACAAATCGCGCGCCGGGCGGATCTACGTGCATGCCGTGACGCAACTCGAAATATCGTCGACGGAATTGCGACAGATCATCGATGCGGGACGCGACCCGAGATTCCTCGTTCCCGATGCCGTTCGCGCGATCATCCGCGAATCGGGGTGTTATGCTCGAAACGACTGAAGTCACCCACGGAGTGAAATGACCACGAAAGCTCGTTCCCGCCGTGCCTCAGCGCCGGCCAAGTCCTCCTTACCGCAAGCGCTACTGCGCGTCGTCAATACCGCGCTCGATGACATGAAAGCCGTCAACGTCAAAGTCATGGACGTGCGGCATCTCACCGACATCACCGACGTCGTCGTCATCGCCTCCGGCAATTCCGATCGCCACGTCAAGTCCATCGCGGATCGCGTGGTCCAACTCGCCAAGCAGAACGACTTCCGCCCGATGGGCGTCGAAGGCGCGCGCGAAGGCGAGTGGGTCCTCGTCGACCTCACGGACGTCGTGGTACATGTGATGTTGCCCCGCGTACGCGAGTTCTACGGCCTCGAGAAACTCTGGGAAGACGCGCCGCCGGCCGCACCGGTCGTGAAGGCCGTGCCTGCCCCGCGGAGCACGACGCGCCGCAAGACTTCCGCGCGAGCGTCAAGATAAACGCAGCGCATGCGCGTGCGCATCGTCGCGATCGGCACGCGAATGCCCGCGTGGGTGACCGCGGCCTACGAGGATTACACCCGACGATTGCGCAGCTCGTTGCGCATCGATCTGGAAGAACTGCCGGTGGGGCGCGGCAGGGCGGACGAGCAGAAACGCCTGCTCGAACGCGTCGGCGACGATTACCTGGTCGCGCTCGACGAACACGGCAAATCCCGAACTACCCTCGAGCTCGCCAGATGGTTAGGCGAGCGCATCCAGGATGGACGGAATATCAGCTTTGTGATCGGCGGTCCTGACGGCCTCGGGCCCGAAGTCCTCGCGAAGGCTTCATTCCGCTGGTCCCTGTCCCCCCTGACCTTTCCCCATGCCATGGTGAGGGTGATCCTCGCCGAACAGCTGTATCGGGCACACTCCGTCCTGCACAATCACCCGTACCATCGCGAATAACGCGATCCGGTTGGGCCGACTGAGGGGGCCGATGGCAAAACAAGAAGAAAAACCGCCCGTCCTGCGGCTGGCGTCCGCGTCGCCGCGGCGCCGCCAGTTGTTAGAGCTGATCGGCGTGCCTCACATCGTGACTCCCGCGGACATCGACGAGATGCCGCGCGGCGCCGAGCCCGCCGACGAATACGTGCGCCGGCTCGCGCGCGAGAAGGCGCAGGCCGTCTGCCGGGTTCACCAGGATCTTCCCGTGCTCGCGGCCGATACCACCGTCGTCGTCGACGGCGAAATCCTCGGCAAGCCCGAGTCCGAAGCCGAGGCGCACGCGATGCTCACGAAGCTCTCGGACCGGGAGCACCGGGTGTACACCGGCATCGCGCTCTGGCATGCGGGCTCGACCGCGGTCGGGATGTCCACCTCCAGGGTCCACTTCGCGCCGCTGTCCGCGGCGCAAATCCACGCGTACTGGCAAAGCGGAGAACCGCAGGGCAAGGCCGGTGCGTATGCCATCCAGGGTCTCGGCGCCGTATTCGTGCGCGACCTCGCTGGCAGCTACACCGGCGTCATGGGACTGCCGCTGTACGAGACGGCCGAATTGTTGCGCAACGCCGGCATCCCGGTGTGGCACGGAAGAATCTGAAGTTCCAGGGGAAGAGAGTGACCACGGAAATCCTGATCAACGTGGCGCCACGCGAGAGCCGCGCCGCGCTCATCGAGAACGGAGTGCTGACCGAATTGTTCGTCGAGCGTCAGAGTCGCCGCGGCATCGTCAGCAATCTTTACAAGGGGCGAGTGCAGCGGGTGCTGCCGGGCATGCAGGCGGCATTCATCGACGTGGGGCTCGAGCGCACCGCGTTCCTGCACGCGGCCGACATTGCCACGCCTTCGCACGACAGCACGCTGGTGGGTGGCCAACCGGTCGACGACATCCGCCGCCTCGTGAACGAGGGGGACGACATCCTCGTCCAGGTCGTCAAGGATCCGATCGGCACGAAGGGCGCGCGCCTGACCACTTTCGTCGCGCTGCCCTCGCGACTCATGGTCTACATGCCGCGCGGTGAAGGCGTCGGCATTTCCTCGCGCATCGAGGACGAAGCCGAACGCGCGCGGCTCAAGGCGATGGTGGCCCAGGCCGTGCCCGAGCGATTCACTGGCGGATACATCGTGCGCACGGCGGCGCAGGGCGCGACGCTCGAGCAGATCCGCGAAGACATCCAGTACCTCGGGCGACTCTGGACCCACGTGAAGGACAAGGGCATGCGCGCACGCGCGGGCGAGCTCGTGTACGAGGACCTGCCGCTGCCCACGCGCATGTTGCGCGACGAGCTGGCGCGCGGCGTCGACCGCGTGCTGGTGGACAATGCCGCGGCGCACGGGAGCATGCTCGAGTTCGGCGCGGCGTTCATGCCCGGCAGCAACACGCGTATCGAGCTGTATTCGGGCCAGCGGCCGATCTTCGACCTGCATGGCGTCGAAGAGGAAATCGGCAAGGCGCTGGAGCGTACCGTCTCGTTGAAGTCCGGCGGCCACCTGGTCATCGACCAGACCGAGTCGATGACCACGATCGACGTAAACACCGGGGCCTTCGTCGGCCACCGCAATCTCGAGGACACGATTTACCGCACCAATCTCGAGGCGGCCGTCGCGATCGCGCGGCAGCTGCGCCTGCGCAACCTGGGCGGCATCATCATCATAGATTTCATCGACATGACCGATCCGGCGCACCGCACCCAGGTCCTGGAGGCCCTGGAAAAGGCCCTGGCGGGCGATCATGCGCAAACGCACATCGCGAGCGTCAGTTCCCTGGGCCTCGTGGAAATGACCCGCAAAAGGACCCGGGAAAGCCTGGAACATTTGCTTTGTGCGGTCTGTCCCAGTTGCGAAGGTCGTGGCTTCGTACGGACGCCTGAAACGGTCTGCCACGAGATATTCCGTGAAATTGTGCGACAGAGCAGGCAGTTCCAGTCCAGGGAGCTGCTGATACTGGCGCATCAGAACGTGGTCGACCGCCTGCTCGATGAGGAATCCGCCGTGCTCGCGGAGCTGGAGCACCAGGTCGGTCGACCGATAAGGTTGCAGGTTGAAGCGCTCTATGGCTTCGATCAATACGACGTGGTGCTGGCCTGAAGTGAGGAGATGAACGAAACCACCCTTGTACACGGGGGAGCCTTTCCGCACTGGGTGCGACGAACGGCGCTGGTTGCGTTCAGCCTGCTGCTTCTCGGCGCGATCGCGCTGGTGTTCACGCGGCTCATCGCCGCGCGGGTTCCCGAGCAGCGCGCCACTCTCGAGAAACTGATCACCGACCGGACCGGCCTCGACGTGCGGTTCGAGAACGTGCACTTCGCCTGGGACCTCTCCGGCACGAGCGCCGTATTCACGCGCGTGGAGCTGACGGATCCCAAAGCCGGCCGCGTAAGAGTCGTGGCACCCGAGCTTCGCGTCGAATTCGATACCTGGGATTTCCTGCGCCACCAGCAGTTCTCGCTGGGCCACGTCACGCTGCGCTCGCCCGACATCGAGATCATTGGTGACGAACTCGCGTCCGAAGACGTACCCGCGAAGCAACCGGCAGCGCGAAACGTGGAACGCAAGCGCGCAGTGGCCCCCGGCGAGGACGAACGGGCGCTGGTGCGCCGCTTCACCACGTGGGCCGAGCTCATGCCCAATGGGCGCATCGAGGTGGAAGGCGCGCGCGTGCACCTCAAACGTCGCGGCGACTCCGCCGCGCGCCACACCTTCACGCTGAGCCAGGCGGTAGTTAGCCGGGGAGCGTCGAACTTCAACGCGTACGGGACGATGCTGCTGTCCCAGGACGTCGGTCAGTCGCTGTTCGTGTCGGCCAAGCTCGAGGACCTCGCGGCCAACCAGTCGCCGTCGGGCGACCTGCGCCTGATCGCGCGGCGCGTGTTCCTCGAAAAGCTGGGTGTGCCGGGAGTCGCCGGCCGCGGCACGATCGATGCGAAGCTGCGGCTCGACGCCGGGCGCATCGAATCGGCGACGTGGCAGGCGAGCGCGCGCGGGCTCGAACTCGATGCGAGCGACGACCCGGATGACTACCACGCGAGCACGCGCTTCGACCACGTCACGCTGACGGGCACGCTCGAGCGCGACGCGCGCGACGTGCTGCTCCGGTTCGACGACCTGCAGTTCACGCGCGGTGCGCGACTGGAACGCGCGCCGAATCTCTCCGCGCGCATCGCAATCGATCCACAAGCCCTGCGCATCGCGCGAACCACCGTGCAGGGCGAGCGCGTGCCGTTCATGGCGGCGGAATTCATCGCGGGTCTGCTGGCGCCGCAGCTCGCGAACGGCATGCCATCGCTGCCGGGCGACTGGGCGCCGACGGCCGGAGAATTGCGCGCACTCGAGTTCGATTCCGGTGAGCGTCTCGAGCGCGATCGGGCAGGGCTGCGTCGCGTGGCGCGTGACGCATGGACCTTCACCGCCGACCTCGTGGGCACGGAAATCACCCGCGCCGCGGATCGCGCGACACTCTCGAACATCAGCGCGAAGCTGCGGCTCGACACCCAGGGCCTGGCGGTCGTCTTCGATCCGGCGCACGCGGCCCTCATGAAGACGAATTCCGTCGAGGATCCGCGCTCCATCAACGTGAGCGGCACGCTGACCTATCTCAACGATGCGCAATCGCCGCGCTGGAAACTCGAGGATCTCGCGTTGTCGAGCGGTGAAACGAAGCTGCAGGCGCGCGGAGAATGGAACGCGGCCGTGCCGCAGCCGCTCATGCTCGAGGTCGCACTCGTGGATCGCGACCTGCTGCAGGACGCGTGGAAGTTCTTCAATGGCAAGAACGAGCCGCCCGCGCTGCTCGCCGGGGTCGCCGGTGGGCAGATGACCCAGGCGAAGCTGCAGCTCGTGCCGCTGCGCGAGGAAGGCGCCACGCGAATCGACTGGCGCCGCTCGAGCGGTGAAATCGTCCTCGCCGACGTGAATCTCGCGGGCGAAGACGTGCCGGCGGTCACGGGGCTCGGCGGTTCGCTCAAGTTTGCGCGCGGCAATTCGACGCTGCGCGTCGATGCGGGTAGCGTCGAGGATCTCGCGATCAAGGGAGCGCGACTCGACTGGCCTCGCGGCGGCGCCCCGCGACTGCGCGCATCTCTCACGGGCGAATTGACCTCGCCCGTCCTGCGGCGCGCGCTCGAGGCCCACGGACTCGAGCGCGTACGCGGCAAGGTCTCGATCGAGGCCGACGCCCGCGGAGAACCCGGGTTGCGGTCGCCGGACTCGTGGCGGATCGTCGCGCGCGTGAGCGAGGGCGAGTTGTTGCTCGCCGAAGGCGTGCCTTCCATCGAAGATCTTTCGGGTACGTTGCGCTACGGCGAACGCCAGGTTCGCGGCCTCGCGCTCGAGGGTTCCTGGCTCGGCGGGCCCATCGAGATCCAGTCCCGGCGGGCGGGGAACCCCGCCCCCCCGCCCCGCCCCCG
>JAEZCN010000052.1 GCA_023433515.1 Pseudomonadota bacterium | reverse complement strand
TTGCGATGCCAGGGCGTGCCCGTGGCCTGCGCGAAATCCTCCTGCATGAGTCGCAGCCAGTAACGGCCGCTCGAGTGCAACTGCCGGTCGAACCGCTCGACGACGAGCACCTTGTGCGCTCCGAACTCCTCGATCTCGCAGTGGGCGACGGGCAGGCCGAACTCGCGGGCGATCCGCGCGCACAGCCACTCGTTTTCCACCGAGGTGCGCATGTCCGCCTGGCGGTTGCCGACGAGACCCAGTGGTAGTTTGAAAATGTGGGTGGTGGGCGTCGATCCGACGGGGCGGCACCAGCGATTGCCGTGCCGCAGGAACGCGGTTTTCTCCTGTGCGCCGGCGATGGAGATGCGGAATTCCTGCTCTTCGGGGACAGGGGCGGCGGTCGAGGTGATGCCCGAGAGGTCGCGTTCGATGGCTGCTTCATTCAGCGGCTGTGCCTCGACGCGGCGGATGTCGGCGGGAGGTTCGTCGGCGGGCAGGAGCTGAACCGCACCCACGCAATCGCGTCCGATGGCCGCAAGCAGATCGAATGCGCCGCGAGTGTCCGTGTGGAAGCGTGCCTGGATACGACGCCGGATCGGATCGCTGTCCGGGAGCAGGTTGTCGAAGTACGCCTCGACCTTCGCGCCGCGCTGCGGCCGCGCCTCGAACGTCAGGGGCAGGGACAGCGACAGCGGCCGGGCTTCATCGGCGCCGAGCCAGGCCTCGTCGTAAGCGAACTCCATGGTGCCGCGGGCCGGCAATCGCCACGTGCCGACGCGCTGGCCATTGGCCCAGACGGCGAGCTCGCGGGCGCGGGAAGGGCGCGCCATTTACCACTCGACCTTGCTTTTCCCCGCTGCCCGCTCGTTCAGCGACATCTCGAGGCCGAGCACGTTCAGCAACGCGAGCAATTGTCTGGCGGTCAACGTCGCGGGGTTCGCTTCGAGCACCGAAAGGCGGTTCTGGCTCAGGCCGACGCTTTCGGCCACTTTCGCCTGGGACATACCCAGGTGTTTGCGGCGGCTCGAAAGGATTGCGCCGATCTGTTCGGAGGTGGAGATGGGTCGCATGGCGGGTTATCCGTTATGAGGATAACCGCATATTATCTGCTTGGCAGATAAATGCAATATATCCGCTATGCGGATAAATGCGAGGCTATTGCGCTCGGGCCAGTAGCTTTGCGCCGGTCTCGTGCAACGTGAGCACGTTCTGGTCTTCCGGCAGCGCCGCCTGGGCCTTCCGCAGATGCGTGAGGCCGCGCTCGATGCTCACGCGCGCCGGATCCCGCTGCGATCTTTCCAGGTACATCTCGCCGCGATGGATGTTGAGGTCGGCGAGCGAGAAGTCGATCTGTACGTCGTCGCCGAGCGCGGCCACTTCGCGCAGCGACTTCTCGGCGGCGGCGAATAGCGTCAAGGCTTCCTCGTACGAGGCGGTCTTGGCCAGGCTCTTCGCCAGGCCAACGTTCCCCATGGCACTGATGAGCTGCGCGCGCGCGTCGCGCGGATCCCGGTTCACGAACGTTGCCGCGGCCTTGCGCTGCAGATCGAGGGCGCGCGCATATTCGCCATTGCCGTAGTAAAGGTCCGCCAGGTTCAATTGGGTTTCCGCCAGGCTCCAGCGATAGGCCTCATCATCGGGTTTGAGCGCGAGCAACGCCTCGTCCGCGGCCATGCCTTTTTCCAGCAGATCCGCGGCGTAGGCATACCCTTCGGCCTGCGAGAGTCCCGCGCGTCCGATGATGGCGGCATTGTTGTATGCGCCTGAAAGCGAGCTCAGCCCGCGCGGATCCGTGGGATGCTTCCGCGCGTATTCCTCCACGGCCGCGATCATCTTGCCGAGCGAGACTCTCACTTCGGGCATTCGTCCGAGCGCGCCGAGAACCTCGGCGTGATGCGAGTAGTTGTTTCCCAGCAATCCCATGGCTTCGAAGTCGTCGGTGACCACGGACTTCAGCGCCTCGCTGAGCGCCACGCCGCGGTTCGCCAGCGGCAAAGCGGCATCGGCCCCGCTGAGCAGCAGCGTGCGGCGCGTCAGCAGCGAGTTCGTCTTGGTGAGGGCGATTCCGATGCGCGCGTTGCCGGGTTCGAGCTCGTGCAGCGGCTGGAGCAACGCGATTGCCTTGTTATAGCTGCGAATGGCGCCGGCGGTGTCGCCTACGCTTGCGCCCAGTGGGTTCCCCTGTATGTCGCCGACCTTCTTGTATGCGATCGCGAGCTCTTCCTGCAGCGCGCGATCGCTGCCGGATTCCTTGTACAAGGCGTCGAGATATTCCAACGACGTCGTCACCAGCATTTCGCGCGCCTTCGTCGAACCCGGAAGCTGGGCGATTTCGTCGTGAAAGGCGAACAACTTGTTCGAGAGCTTGCGCACGCTGTCGAAATGCCGCTGGGCGACTGCGCGTTGCGCCTCGGCCACGCGCGCTTCATGGATGGCGAAGCCGAGTCCGCCCACGAGCGAGGCCACGACGAGCGCCGCGGCGGCGATCTCCACCTTGCGCCGGCGCACGAACTTGCCGAATCGGTATCGCCAGGCATTGCCGCGCGCCACGACCGGCAGGCCTCCGAGGAAACTGCGCAGGTCGTTCGCGAACTGCTCGACGCTGCCGTAGCGCTTCTGAGGTTCCTTGCGCAGCGCCATCAGCAGGATGTTGTCGAGGTCCGCGTCGATGTCGCGCGCGCGGCGTTCGCCGAGCTTCACCTGGCTCGGACGCGTCGGCGCGGTGTCGCTCAGGATTTCGGCGACGCGCTGCGCGTCGTTGGTCCTTTTGCCGTACGGGCTCTGCCCGGTGAGCAGGCGATACAACACGACGCCGAGCGAATAGACGTCGCTCACCGTGGTCACCGTGCCGCCGCTGACCTGCTCGGGGCTGGCGTAGTCGAGTGTCATCGCGCGCAACTGCGTGCGCGTCTCGTCGCTCGTCGTGCCGGTGATCGGGTTCGCTTCCAGCAGCTTGGCGATGCCGAAATCCAGTAGTTTGACCGAGCCGTCGGCGGTCACGAGGATGTTGTTGGGTTTCAGGTCGCGGTGCACGACCAGGTGCTGGTGCGCGTAACTCACCGCCGAGCACACCTGGAGGAACAGCTGCACGCGGTCGCGCACGGAGAGGTCGTGTGCGTCGCAGTACTTGTCGATCGGCTCGCCCTGCACGAGCTCCATCACGACGTAGGGCACGCCGCCCGGGGTCGCGCCGCCATCGAGCAGGCGGGCGATGTTGCGATGGTCGAGCTTGGCGAGGATCTGCCGCTCGTTCTTGAAGCGGTGTTCGGCCAGGTTGTCGCGCACGTCGGCGCGCATGAGCTTGATGGCGACCTCGGCGCGATACTGGTCGTCGTCGCGCACCGCGCGGAACACGTCGCCCATGCCGCCGGTGCCGAGCGTGCCGACGATGCGGTAGGCGCCGATGCGCTCGCCGACGTGATCGTCGAGCGCCGCGAAGACCGAGGCGCTCATCTCCGGAACGGGCGACTCGAGGAACTTGCCTGTTGCCGCGTGCGAGGCCAGTAGCGAGACGACTTCGTCGATCAACGACGCGTCGCCGTTTGCTTCCAGGGCGAGCAGCGCCGCGCGCTCGCTTTCGGGTACCTCGAGCGCGGCGGAGAAAAGTGACTTGATGCGCTGCCAGCGCTCGGGCGTCATGAGGGGCTCTCGTTCTTGTTCTGACCCACGTGCCCGATTCTGGCGGATCGCGTCACCCTTTCAAAGCGACGCGGCAAGGTTATCCGTGTGGATTCACGTTAAGTAAGCCCCGTCATGGCCGCGGCTCCGCGAATACCTGGCCGGCCGCGAAGGCGACGACGCTGGCATCGTCGGAGATCGCGTGCGTGCCGAATTCACTCAGCTCCACGGGCGAGCCGTTCAGCGCGTGCGATGCCATGCGTGTCGTGCCGCCGACCAGGTCGCGCACGACGGCATAACGACGCCAGGACAGCCCGAGTCCGTCAGTGAGGTTGGGGGCCACGGATTCGAACATCACGTAGCGGCCGTCGCCGGAGATCTTCGGCCAGGCGCTGTTGCCATTGCCGGCGCCGCTCGCGCCGGTACTTGCGAGGATCGGAGCCGCGGGATTGTCCCGATCGATCACCATCACCTGGTCGAAGGTCGAGCCCGTGAGGGCCACCGAATTGATCGCGAACGCGATGAATCGACCGTCCTCCGAGATGCTGAGTCCCTGGCGCTGACCGGCCGGCGAGGGAAATTGTTCATAGGTATAGGCCGGGCTGACCGTGTCCAATTCGGTGTCGTATAGCCAGATCGTCTGGTTGTCGGGCGCCACGATGTTGGTGGTGAAGGCCACATACCAGCCGTTCTCGGAAATCGCGACGTAACCGATCGGCGAGGTGGCCGGCGTGCCGCCGACGTAACGCGTGGTCCCGGTCTGCATGTCGCGGACGTAGAGGAAATAACCATTGTTGCTCGAGCCGTCGCCGACGAGGTCTTCGCCCGACACGAAGGCCACGTAACGCCCATTCGCCGATATGGCGAGGCGCGCGTCGTACGAGCCGTTGCTACCGCTATCCACCTGGGTTCCATCCGGCAATACGTTGATGCGTTCGGTGATGCCGGTCTCGAGGTCGCGACGGAAGACGTCCAGCGAAACGTTGGTGTCACCGGCGACGAGGTCGTTCGCGAACGAGGTGAACAACGCGTAGCGCCCGTTGCCGGAAAGCTTCAGGTTCAGCACGCCGCGGCTCGAAACGCCGTTCGCGATGGTGCGATTGATCAGCGTCGTGGTGCCGGTGGACAGGTCGCGTAGATAGGCGTGTCCGCTCTCGGAACCGTTCGTGGTGCCGCCGGCGACGAGATTGAGCCCCTGCGAGGTGAACGCGACCAGGCGCCCATCCGAGGACAGCGACGGCATGCCGCTGAAGTAGTCAGGCTCGCCGCCGTCGAACTCGACGCTCACCAGCGTCGTCGTGGAGATTCCCGGCGCGGCCACGGTGACCGTCATCGCGCTGGTCGCCACCTGTCCGCCGCCGTTTACGGCCACGATGCGGAACTGCGCGCCGGTATCGGCCACGCTCAGCGTTCCGGTGGGATGGCAGTACGGGTCGTGACTGTTGTGCGGCGCTTCGGCGAGGGTCGTCCACGTGGCTCCGTTCCACCGCTGGATGTGCAGCGTGATGGGCAGCGTTCCGCCGAACGCCGCGCACACCTGCGCCGATTGCCCGGACTGGACGCTGGCGTTCGCAGGCTGCTGCGAGACGGTCGGCGCGACGACGGCCTGCACCGTGAGAACGGCGTTCCCGCTCGTCACGAGGCCCGCGGCGTTATAGACCATCACGCTGTAGACCGCGCCGCTGTTCGCGAGGACGAGTGGCTCCGTGTTGAACGTCGCGGCGATCGCGCCCGGGATCGGCGTGCCGTTGAGCGACCACTGGTAACGCAATCCCGAGCCGGATGCCTGCACGAAGAACGTGGCGGGCTCGCCTTCGTTCGCCGTGACCGAGGCGGGCTGCTGCGTGATCACCGGCGCGCCCAGCTGGATGAGCTCCGCCACCTGGCTCGTGACCGAACCCACGCTGTTGCTGACCGTCACCGTGTAGGTTCCGAAGTCCACGCTGCCCACGTTCGCGAAATGCAGGACCGGATCCGTGGCGCCGGGCATCGGATAGTCGTCGATGTGCCACTGATAGGAGAGCGGGCCCGTGCCGGTTGCGCCCACGGCAATCGTTCCGGAACCGTCGAGCGGCAGGATCAATGTCGCGGGTTGCGAGGTGATCGTCGGCGCGACCGGGACATCATTCGAGATGACATCCAGCAACGCATTGTCGCTGACCACCTGGCCGGCGCTGTTCGTCACGCGCACCGAGTAGGCGCCCGCGTTCAACATCGTGACCGAGTTGAACGTGAGCACGGCGTTCGTCGCGCCGCTCACGGGCACGCCGTCGCGCAGCCACTGGAAGCTGAACGGACCGGTGCCCGCTACGCCGACTGCGAATGTGGCGGTGTTGCCCGCGTTCACCGAGACATCGCCTGGCTGGGTGACGATGCTCGGGGCAACCGCCGGGGGTGTGCCAGATGTAACGGTCAGCACCGCGGCATTGCTCGTTGCATGGCCGGCCGCGTTGCTGACTGCGACACTGAAACTGCCGGCGTTCGCGCCGGTCACGCCATTGACGCGGAGCACGGGGCTGTTGGCGCCGGCGATGTTCGTGCCGTTGAAGCGCCACTGGTAGCTCAGCGCTTCGGTGCCGTGCGCGACGACCGCGAATACCGCATCGCTGCCGCTGGCGACGCTGAGCGAAGCGGGTTGCGTGGTGATGGTCGGGGCGACGTCGATGTCGCTGACGGAGAGAATGACAGAAGGGCTCGCCGCGCTGCCAAGCGAGTTCGTCGCCACCACGCGATACTGCTCTCCGTTGTGCGAAGGCATGCGCACGGCCGTGGTGTAGTTAGCCGACGTGGCTCCCGTGCCTTCGCTCACGTTGGTCCACTCGCCGCTGGAGTTGGCGGGGCGGGTCTGCCATTGCAGCGTCGGCGCGGGTATTCCCGATGCGGTGACCGAGAAGCTGGCCGTCTCGGCGGTTCGGATCAGCACGGAACGCGGCGCCTCGACGATCGCGGGCAGCGCGCTCTGCTGCACCACGTTGATTCGAGTGGCGGTGCTCGCCACGCAGGGCGGCGGCGCGGTCGGTGAAGGCGGCGTATAGCAGGCATTGACGCGCATCAGCGCACCTTGGTCGGCAGACGTCGCCATGAACCGGTGACTGACGCTCCAGGGTGTCCATTCCTCGCCGGTCCCGAAGGGCCGGGTATTGGCCTCGTGCTGAAAGGAACGCGCGACGATTCGCCACGAACGGCCTTCGTCCGTGCTGCGCAGCCAATCGACCGTTGCGTGGTCGGTGGCGGTGGGGCGGATGTGAGGAGACCGACTCAGCGCTCCGCCCGCGAGCATCGCTTCGATACTTGCCTCCGTGCCTTCGACGACGTCGACCTGGGTGGGCATCCCGCGCATGGCCAGCGACGGATATTGCCGGGGCAGGCTTTCCCAGAGGGCATCCTCGCGGATGTAACCTGCGAACTCGAAATCCGGGGAGCCGGCAATTCGATTGCACATGAGGCTCACGAAGAACGAATACATTCCGATGGTCGGCACCGGAATCGATCGGGTGATCGACCCGCCCGCCAGCGGCATGATGATGGTTTCATCCAACGATCCCGAGATGGCCGTATCCCGACGGATGATTCCCAGTCGGCCCTCGACGCATGGCTCGGGCAATTGTGTGCCCGTGCCGACGACGGTCAACGTGACCGTCGCCGGACCAACCAATGAATAGCAATCCTGGTCTGCGCAGTCGAGCGAGATTTCGCGCCGGTAGGGTTGGGCCTGTGCGATCGGAAGTAGATAGGTCACGACGACGGCACGAAAGAACGAGAAGCTCCGCACGCTCGTCCTGAGCTTGCCATCGACGACGACGGAGTCATCGAGGACTTTCCACTCGCCGCCGGGATCCGCCTTCGCGAGCTTGAACTCCTGTGTGTTCAGCAGCGCTACGGTGGGAACCGGGATGCTCACCTCCACGGGATGTTCGAAATCACCGCCATGCGGCGTGATCACATAGGTGTTGCCCGCGGGCGTGAGCTGCGCGGGGAAATCGGGCGCGCCCGTCGAGTCGGTCGCGATCCGGAACGTCGTGTCGACATCGACCGCGCCGGCGGGGAAGACGAGGGACGCGCCGCTCGCCTCCGTGATGGTCCCGCCTTCGGCGCCAATGACGGGCGGCGGCGGAGGAGGAGGCGGCGGCGGAATGACCGGTGGATTCGACGGACCCTGCGGCGGCGGCGTCGAGCTGTCGCCACCACCGCCACCGCAACCGGCCAGCGCCAACAAACAAACCACGAGCGCGATTCGAGAACGCATGACTCCCACCCTTTTCTTATCGGATCGCCGGTGCACACCGGCTTGGGAGTCAACGCGCAGGAATCAGGAAAATCGGCTCAAGACGGTGCCTGGCACGGTCTCGTAGACGCGTGGAAACCTGCAAGAGGCGGCTCACAATCCTGAGCCGGAATGTCCGCGGATTGCGCGTTGGTCCGTCATGGCAAGGAAAAAACTGTTGGCTCGTACCGCGCTGGCCGTCGTCGCCGCGCTGATCACCGTCTCCTGCGGTCGTACCCCTTCAGACGAGCCGGCCACTCCAGTGCCGGAGACCGGCCCGGGCCTGGAATTGATCACGAAGTCCATAGCCTTCAGCGACGGACTGCAGAAGAACCGCGAGGCTGTGCTGCGAGACATCGGCAAAGCCGAGTTCGCGTTCCAACGCCGTCTGCTCACATTCAGTGGTATCGAAGACGATCTCGGCAGCCCCGCCGCGGCGGACGCGGCACTGCGTGCGCTCATGAGCGAGGTGTACTCGCGCGCGATGCGGACCGACTACTCATGGATGCGTGTGGCGGACGATGTGGAGCCCAATGGAATGTCCGCCGTGGCGATGGCTTCGTTCGAGTTCATGCTGATCGTGATGAATTTCGACGACCTGGCGGCACTCGACCCGGGGACACGAAGCAACGACCCCGGTCCGAATCACATGGAAGTGAGCATCGCCGCCGATGGCCTCGAGTACACCTCGGCCAAGGAGACCACGGTCGACGGAATGAACGTGAAGATGTTGAACAAGCTCAAGGCGAACTACTGCCCGGACCCGTCCGGCAAGATCGAGGTCGAAATGTCGTCCACGGCGTCGCTGTCGCGCGGCGCAAAGGGCGCCAACACGAAGATCGACGTGCACGTGACGCGTTACGTCGACGACGACGCGAAGATGGAGGCGCTCGACGTCGAGCAACACGTCGAATCCGCGGCGTTCGGCAGCGGCGCGGGCACGTTCGTCGATCTGAGCCAGGGAATGTCGACGCGCGGTGACGGGCCCAACTACAACCGCGTGAACCGCGCGAGCTCCCACGCCACCGACTCGGACGCCGTGGTGGCCGGCGCGCTGGCGAACATCTTGCAGCTCATGGCGATCGCCGCTTCGGAGATGACCCGCGACGTGTGGGAGAAGGGCGGCTGCGTGAAGCTGGACACGCCAACGACGCCCGCCGGCCGCAATGGCGTGAAACCCGACACCCCGTTCAGCATCGTGGCGCAGCCACGCAGCAAGGTGGACGGCTCGAGTGTCGGCGGCACGGTGCGCGCGGATCTCACGGGCGACTCGTCGCTCGATCCCGCATCGACCAAGGTGCGCGCCGACGCGAGCTTCACGTACGTCGCGCCGGGTGAGCGCAAGATGGAGGCGAAACTCACGTTCGAAGCCCGCTCGCGGCGCGGCATCGCGACTGCAGAGCTCGCATTCAACACGAATGCCGCTGCGTACCGCGCGGAAGGCGGCGCCGACGAGTTCCAGGGCACGGGCGTCGTCTGCGACCTGGCCGAGCAGTTCTTCATCGAAGGCAGCGGCGTCACCGTGAGATTCGAACCCGAATCTCCGGTCGGCGGCCGCTACAGCTACTCGGGAAAGATGAGCGGTTTCGAGGTCTTCGGACACGGCGTGTACACCGTCAATTTCCGCGACGACGTCGCGGTCAGCATCTCCGCGCACGGTCCCGGGAGCGTCAAGACGCCGATGGGAGTGCAAACGGCCGAAGGCAAGGAGGAATACACGTTGTCACCGGTGAACGATGCGGGTTGTGGTGTGACTTAACGTCGCGCGATTGACGCGGCCGAGGCGCGCGCCACAATGGCGCGTGGACGTCGATAACAACCTACAAGAACAATCCCCGGGCGAAGTCACACGTTTGCTGCAGCGCTGGGCCGACGGCGATGCCGCCGCGCTCGAGGCGCTCTGGCCGCTCGTTTACGACGATGTGCGCCGGCTCGCGCGTCGGCAGATGGCGCGCGAGCGCGGCGATCACACGCTGCAGGGCACGGCGTTGGTGAACGAAGCATTCATCCGGCTCGCCGGCCAGCGCGTGCTCGAATGGCAGAACCGCGAGCAGTTCCTGTCGCTCGCGGCGCAGATCATGCGGCGCGTACTCGTGGACCACGCACGGCAACGCGGCGCGCAGCGGCGCGGCGATGGCGCGAAAAAGGTGAGCTTGCAGGACACACAGGCGGCCTTCGAAGTCGAGGCCGTGCAGGCGCTGGATTGCCTCGATGACGATCGCGTGGACGTGCTCGCCATCGACGCCGCGCTGACCCGGTTGCAGCAGATAGACGCGCCGCAGGGCAGAATCGTCGAGTTGCGGTATTTCGGAGGTCTCACGCTCGAAGAGACGGCCAGCGTCACCGGCATCTCGCTCGCGAGCGTCAAGCGCGAATGGGCCATGGCGCGGGCCTGGCTGCGTCGCGAGCTCGCTTCCCTCGAGTCCTCGGAATCCTGAGCCGTTCCGGCGCGATCCTGCGCGTTTCTCCTTCACACCGTGAAGGAGGAATCATGAAGAAGCTGGTGGTGTTCCTGTCGGGTATGGCTGTCTGCGGCGCGGTCCACGCCGAGCTGCTGGTGAACAAGGGGGCAAAGGGCACCTTGAGCGTCCAGTACGAGTATTCGGCGGTCGGCTCCAAAAAGGACAAGTACGAACCCGCGGACTGGCGCGTGTCGCGCACGATCAAACTGACCGTGCCCATGACGGCCGATCAGCCGGCGCTGGCTTCCTCGCTGCGCGCGATGGATCCCGCGTACGCGGCGGAGATGGACAAGAAGAAAGGCCAGATCATGGACCTGCACAAGACCATGGCGCCGACCATGGCCGACATGATGAAGATCGCCGAGCGCTGCGGCGAAGACGAAGCCTGCATCGAACGCGCGATCCAGGATTACGGCAAGACCATGGACAAGGCGACCATCGAGAAGGGCCGGTCGCAGGTCGAGGCGGCCGGCGCGATGGCGGGGCCGCGTTACCAGGTCTGGCAGCCGACGTCGCAGAAGGGCACGTATGCCGTCGACGAAACGTACCGCGCGGAAACTTCCGATCCCGCGTGCGCCAACAAGCCCAACAAGCGGTGCACGCGCGAGGAGACGCGCAAGGGCGGCGGTGACATTCCGTCGCTCGCCGGCAAGAACGCCTCGGCGGCGCTGCTCGAAGTCGACAGCGTCGGCAAGGAAGTGCTGATCAAGCTGCCGGTGCCATTGGGCATGCTCACGTACACCAAGAACGTGGTCTCGAACTACCCGGATGAAGCGAGTGGCACGACGCAGGGCACCTTGCCGCCGATGGTCGGTCAGCAGAAAACCATGACCGTCGCACTGGCCGGCGATCTGCGCGGAGCGTCGGGCACCGAGACGTTCAAGCTTGACGGCGCGGGCGCCGAGGGCGGCACGATGAAGGTGACCTGGCAGTTCGCGCTGCAGTGACTCTTACCGGTTTTCGGTGCCAGGCACCGTCAACCGGTAAAACGGGCGCGCTTCCAGACGAGGGTGTAGCCGAGGATGTTCATGCCGATCAACACGGCCGCCAGTACGAATTGTGTCGTGCGCGTGAGGCCTGTGGGATAGATGATCGGTCCGAGGTAGTGCGTGATGAATCCTTCGCCGTAGGTGGAGTGACCGGCGAGGGCGCGGAAGTGGTTCTCGAGCGGGGTGAGCGGGCAGATGTCGCCGCTCACCTCTATCCACACACCCCAGGCGAGCGCGGGGACGTGCAGCCAGATCACCCAGCGCTTCCAGAGCACCAGGAACGAACCCAGCAACGCGAACGCGATGAACGCGAAGTGGATCAGCATGACGGCGTCGGCGGCGAGCGAGTGCCACATGTCGGCCGAGGATGAACTCGGCGGACGAGATCAGGCAAGCGGCAAACGAACGATGAACTGGCTGCCCTTGCCCGGGCCCTCGCTGATCGCCTGGATCGTCCCGCCATGCGAGGCGACCAGCTCGCGAGTGAGACTCAGGCCGATGCCGAGCCCGGCGCGCGCTTCCGAATAGTCGGTATGGACCTGCGTGAACAGTTCGAAGATGTGCGCGAGGTGTTCAGCCGGAATGCCGATGCCGGTGTCCTCGACGCGCGAGACCACTTCCGTGCCTTCGACCTGCACCGTCAGGCCGATCTTGCCGCCCGCCGGCGTGTAACGCGCGGCGTTCGTAAGCAGGTTGACGAATATCTGGTTGAGACGCGTCGGGTCGCCGAGTACCTCCGTCGGCGAGTCGGGAGTCGACAGCGTTATCTGGTGATCCCGATCCTTCATCAGCGAGCCGACCGATTCGCAGGCCTGGCGGGCTATCGCGCGCAGATCCACGCGCTGCCTGTTCAGCTCGAATTTTTCGCGATGCGCCTTCGCCAGGTCGGAGAGGTCTTCGACCATGCGGCGGATGTGGACGAGCTGACGATTGATACGCTCGAGTTCGGCCGTCGCGGCCGGATTGCCGGAGCAATGCTGGAGCAACACGCGCGCGCTCGTGGACAACACCGACAACGGGTTGCGCAATTCGTGCGCGAGTGTCGCGAGGAAGCGTTTGCGGCCTTCGTCGTGTCGCACCAGCGCTTCGTTCTGCAGCTGCAACTTGTCCTGCAGCTGCTTCAGGTCGGTGCGGTCGCGCAGGAATTTCCCGAAGCCGATCAGCTTTCCGCTGTCGTCGCGGATGGGCACAACGATGCCGAGCGCCCAGAAGAGCGAGCCGTCCTTGCGCACGTGCCAGCGTTCGTCGGAGGCGTGGCCGAGTTCGGCGGCGATCTCGAGTTCCTGCTTCGGTGCGCCGGCCGCGCAGTCCTCGGGCGTGAAGATGCGATCGAGCCGCGAGCCCAGCACTTCGGATTCCTCGAATCCGGTGATGTGCGTGGCGCCCTTGTTCCAGTGCACGATCAGCCCGTCCGCATCCATCGCGAAGATCGCGTATTCCTGGACGTTCTCGACCAGGTTCAGGAACAGCCATTCCGCAAAATTGATGCTGGGGGAAGCGGGGGTCACGCAGTTCTCCACGGCCGCGGTCCCTTGAGCATGGGGGAGGCGTGCCGCGAGTACAGCGGGAGAACGAAGCGATCCGCTGTCAGCGATCCCGTCGCGCGCTGTCCGACGATTCAGGACGCGCGCCGCAGGAGTCCCGGTGCGAACGTGTCGAGCGCGGCGACGAAGCTCTCCTCGCTGCGCCAATCTACCGTGAAGCGCTGGCCGTTCACGAAGAACGTCGGCGTTCCCGTGACGCCGCTGCGTATGCCGCTTTCGAAATCGGCGCGCACGGTCTTGCCCGGCTCGCCGCTCGTGAGCGCCAGCTCGAGCGCATCGAAGTCCAGGCCGACGTCGGTCGCATAGCGCTGCAGGTCCGCGGGACGCAGCGCGCGCTGGTGCTCGAACAAGGTGTCGTGCATCGGCCAGAACTTCTCCTGCAACCCGGCCGCTTCGGCGAGCTCGGCCGCCGCGAGCGCATGCGGGTGAGCCTCGGCGATCGGGAAATTGCGGAACACGAATCGCAGTTGATCGCCGAACCGCGCCTGCACGCGTTTGAGGATCGGATATGCCATGCCGCAGTAAGGACACTCGTAGTCGCCGAATTCCACGAGCGTGATCGGCGCATCGCCGCGGCCCTGTGCGTGATCGTCGATTCCGACCGGCGGCGTCAACGGGGGATTGCGAGTGCTCATCTGTGCTCCGGGTCCGTGGTACACCGCCCGATGGATAACGCCGGGTGCAGGATTCCGCCAGTGGACGAAAGTCCCGATACGTCGTCGGGAAGAGACGCTAGTTTTCGGCCATGACCCGGACATCGATGCGAGCGCGGAATGTGGCGGCCTGTTTTCTCGCGAGCGTCGTGATGCAGGCGCCGGCGCAGGCGCCAGACGAACTGGCGGCCACGCTTTCACGGCGCGTCGTGCAGCGCGCGCCGCTCTCGGTCGAGGGGCGCGAGCTGGTTCAGGTCGAGACCACGATTCCGGTCGGCGTCGAATCCGGCTGGCACACGCATCCCGGGGAGGAGATCGGGTACATCGTCGCCGGGCGCATCGAAATGCGGGTGGCGGGCCGCGAGACCGTCGTGCTGAAGGCCGGCGATGGTTTCCTCATCCCGCCGAATACCCCGCATAACGCACGCGATCTCGGCCCCGAGACCGGCCGGATGCTGTCCTCCTATCTCGTCGATTCCGGCAGACCGCTCTCCACGGTCGTCGACAAGCCCGTCCGCAACTGAGGCGCCGCGCGCCTCGGCAACACCCAGTTGGGCCGCACGAAGTGGCAGGTGTACCCGTCGGGGTACTTGAGTAGATAGTCCTGGTGCTCGGGTTCGGCCTCCCAGAAATCTCCGGCCGGCGAAACCTCGGTCGCGACCTTGCCGGGCCACAGGCCAGAGGCCTCGACGTCGGCGATCGTGTCCTCGGCGACGCGCCGTTGTTCCTCGCTCGTGTAGAAGATCGCCGAGCGGTAGCTGGTGCCGACGTCGTTGCCCTGGCGGTTCTTCGTCGTCGGATCGTGTATCTGGAAGAAGAACTCGAGCAGCTTCCGGAAACTGATCCGCTCCGGGTCGAAGATGATCTCCACGGCCTCGGCATGTGTCCCGTGATTGCGGTAGGTCGCGTTGCGCACGTTGCCGCCCGAATAACCGACGCGCGTCGAGATGACGCCGTCGTATCTGCGCAGCAGATCCTGCACGCCCCAGAAACATCCGCCCGCGAGTATCGCGCGTTCTTCGCTCATTTGCGGTCCTCCACCTGGTCCAGATAGGCGCCGTAGCCTTCGGCTTCCATGTCGTCGCGGTGAATGAACCGCAGCGACGCCGAGTTGATGCAGTAACGTAGCCCGCCGCGATCCTCGGGGCCGTCATCGAACACGTGGCCGAGATGACTGTCGCCGTGCGCGGATCGCACCTCGGTGCGGATCATGCCGTGAGAGGTGTCCTTGAGCTCGTTGACGTTCGCGGGCTCGATCGGCTTCGTGAAACTCGGCCAGCCGCAGCCCGATTCGAACTTGTCCGACGAGGCGAACAGCGGTTCGCCCGAGACGACGTCAACGTAGATGCCGGGCTCGTCGTTGTCGAGATATTCACCCGTGCCGGGCATCTCGGTGCCGCCGAGCTGCGTGACGCGATGTTGTTCGCGCGTCAGCCGGGAAATCGCGTCGGGATCCTTGTTGTACACGCGCATGGGTCACCGCCTTTGTAGCTAATGATGCCGCAGGGAGCTGAAGCCCTGGCGAAGCTCCTCGGAGAGTATCTTCGGTTGCTCCCAGGCCGCAAAGTGCCCGCCTTTTTCCACCTTGTTGAAATGGATCAGGCTGGGGTAGGTCATTTCCGCCCAGCGGCGCGGCACGGGATACAGCTCGTCCGGAAAGGAGGTCACGGCGATCGGGACCTTGACCCCGATGGGTGCGAAGAACGGCAGCTTGTTCTCGCGGTACAGCCGCGCCTCGGAAATCGCCGTGTTCGTGAGCCAGGTGAGCGTGATGTTGTCGAGAACGTCGTCGCGCGAGAGTCCTTCGCTCTCGCCGTCGAAGGCGCGCGCGATGAGCTCGTAGCTCTTGAGGTCGTGATCGAGGAACCAGGCGGCGAGCCCGATGGGCGAGTCGGCGATTCCGTACAGGGTCTGCGGATGGTTGGCCATCTGCTGCGCGTACGAGAGGCCGTGCGTGAAAAAGAAATCGAGGCGCTCGAACGCGCGGGTTTCGTCGGCCGAGAGTCCGGCCGGCGGCTTGTGGGTCGAAAGCGCCGCGAAGATTTCCGGCGGTACCGCCGAGGGCATGTTGGTGTGGATGCCGAGCAGCCCGGCAGGCGCCATCTTGCCGGCGAGCTCGGTGATCAGCGCGCCCCAGTCTCCGCCCTGCGCCACGTAGCGCTCGTATCCCAGGCGTTCCATGAGCGTGATCCACGCGCGTGCGATGCGTTCCGGTCCCCAGCCGGTTTTCGTGGGTTTCGCCGAAAAAGCGTAGCCCGGCATCGACGGGATCACGACGTGAAACGCGTCGGAGGCCTGGCCGCCGTGTTTCGTGGGGTCGGTGAGCGGCTCGATGATCTTGAGTTGCTCGATGATCGAGCCCGGCCAGCCGTGCGTGACGATCAGCGGCAGTGCGTTCTCGTGTTTCGAGCGCACGTGGACGAAGTGGATGTCGAGCCCGTCGATCTCGGTCAGGAACTGCGGGTACGAATTCAGTTTCGCCTCGATCCTGCGCCAGTCGTATTCGTTGGCCCAGTACTTCGCGAGCTTCTGCATCGTCGCGAGCTGCACGCCCTCCGAGGCATCGTCGACGGTTTCCTTGTCGGGAAAGCGGGTCGCCTCGATGCGTCGGCGCAGGTCGACGAGGTCGGCCTCGGGGATGTCGACAGTGAATGGACGGAGGGCGCTCTGGCCGTTGCCGGTGTCTCTAGCTACTGCGCTCATGGGGATCGCTCCTGTGCGATTGGGGAAGGTCCGCCGATTCGGAGCGAGGATCATCGAAGCCGCGGGCGCGCACGGTAACCGTCCGCGCGCCGCGAAGCTACGAATCAAGAATTCTGGTCGAGCGGCCCTACGAATTTTTTCGCGGCGCTTAAGGGAGCGGGATCAAGTGAGCGAGGCCTTAAGCTCAGACCAGTCCCTTGTCGCGCAATTCGTCCTTGAAGAATGCGTAGAAGATCGGCGCGGCGATCAGGCCGGCGATGCCGAATGCCGCCTGCATGACGAGCATCGCGATCAGCAGTTCCCACGCACGCGCGTTGATGTGCGTGCCGACGATGCGCGCGTTGAGGAAATACTCGAGCTTGTGGATGACGACGAGGTACATCAGTGAGATGGCGGCGAGCGGCACACCCTGACTCAGACACACGATGACGATCGCGGTGTTCGAGATCAGGTTGCCGATGATCGGCAGCAGGCCGCAGACGAAGGTGAGCGCGACCAGCGTCTTCACGAGCGGCAAGTCGACACCGAACAGCCGCAGCACGACGTCGAGGTACAGCCAGGTGAAGAACGTGTTGATCAACGAGATCCAGATCTGAGCGAACACGACGCGACGGAACACGTTCGCGAGCCGCGAGGCGTGCGCCTCGATGTGCACGGTGAGGGGACGGCGCTCGTGCGGCGGCGCCGCCTTCTGCAGCGACAGCAACGCGCCGATGACCATGCCCATGATGATGTGTGCGAGCGAGCGGCCCACACCGCGCCCGAACACCGTGACGTCGTCGGCATTGCCGCGCAGCCAGTCGATGATGGTTTGTTGCAGGGCGCTGGCGTTGGACGGCACGTAGCCGGTGAGCCACGAGGGCAGGCTGTAGCGGGACTCCTCGAGGATCTCCGCCATGCGTTGCAGCAGGCGGGGCAGGCCCTCGCCGCTGTTGCGCAGTGTCGCGACGGCGCCGACGACGAGGCCGATCAGCGCGGCGATGACCACGATCGAGATGATCGCCACGGCCGCGATGCGCGCCGCGTCGTGGCTGATGGATTGCAGCCGCAGGCGCGGGGTGAGGACCTCGACGAGGGTGTAGACGAGCAGTCCGGCGAGCAGGCCCGACAGCAGGTGCAGCTCGAGCACGAGCCCGAGCGCAACCGCCGTCGCCACCCAGGCGACGATGTCCGAGCGGGAAACGTTGGCGTTTCCCATTCGCGGGATCAGGCCGACTTCGCGACCGGGCCGCGCTCGAGCACCTTGCGCATGCGTTCGATGGACTTCTCGAGCGTCGCCATGCTGGTCGCGAACGAGGCGCGGAAGTGGTTAGGCGCACCGAAGCCGGAGCCCGGGACGACGGCCACACCCGCGTCGTTGATCAGCATCTCGGCAAAGGCGTTGTCGTCCTTGATGCCGAAGGTCGCCATCGCCGCGCTGCAATCCGCCCAGGCGTAGAACGCGCCCGCGCAGGGCAGCGCCGAGATGCCGGGCAGCGAGTTCAGCGCCGCGATGAAGTAGTCGTGGCGCTTCTTGAACTGTTCGTTCATCGCCGCGACCGGCGCCTGGTCGCCCGTGAGCGCGGCCAGCGCGGCCTTCTGCGTGATGCTGCAGGCGTTCGAGGTGCTCTGGCCCTGGATCGTCGACATCGCGTTGACGATTTCCTTCGGGCCGCCGCAGTAGCCGAGACGCCAGCCGGTCATCGCATACGACTTCGAGACGCCGTTGATCGTGACCACGCGGTCATAGAGCTCGGGCGCGACGGTGAGCAGCGACGTGAACGGTTCACTGCCCCACCAGATCTTTTCGTACATGTCGTCGGTGCCGACGATGATGCGCGGGTGCTGGACGAGCACGTCCGCCAGGGCGCGCCACTCGGCACGCGTGTATGCGGCGCCCGTCGGGTTGCAGGGCGAGTTGATCAGCAGCAGGCGCGTCTTCGGCGTGATCGCCGCTTCGAGCTGGCGCGGGGTCAGCTTGTAACCCTGCGAGGCCGGGCAGTTGGGCGTAACGGGCAGGCCGTCCGCGAGCAGCACCATGTCCGGGTAGCTCACCCAGTACGGCGCGGGAATGATCGCCTCGTCGCCCGGATCGAGCACGGCCATGCAGAGGTTGTAGATAGTCTGCTTGGCTCCCGAGCTGACGAGAATCTGGTTGCGCTCGTAGCTGATCGAGTTGTCCTTCTTGAACTTCTCGATGATCGCGTCCTTGAGCTCGACGATGCCGTCGACGTTCGTATACCGCGTGAAACCATTCTGGATCGCCGCGATGCCCGCGTCGGCGATGTGCTTCGGCGTGTCGAAATCCGGCTCGCCGGCGCCGAGGCCGATGATGTCCTTGCCCTCGGCCTTCAGTTTCGCGGCGCGCGCGGTGACGGCAAGAGTGGGAGAGGGCTTGACGCGCTGAACGCGTCGCGACAGCTGGTTGGGCACGGGACGAACCTTCGGTTGGTTGTGGGTGGGGTCAAACGGGCGCGTATCTTACGCGATCCGCGGGCACTCACCTACAGGACACCAGCTCCAAAAAGTCCAGTCCAGTCAATCGGTTGGCGGGATGTACGGGCCTCTGGCCTCGCCCCAGCCCCAGTTGGGCATCGGCGCCTCGGCGGTGACGTCCGCGCCGGGCTGGGAATTGATCACCGCGAGCCGCGTACCCCATTCGATGTAACTCACGAACGCGGAGCGGAATTCGGGGTCCGCCGGCACGCCGAGGTCGTCGGCGCATTCGAGCAGCAGGGTCATCCAGCGTTTGCGCTGCCGTTCGGTCAACGAGCGGCCAACGTGCTTACGGATCATCGCGGCGTGGCCGCCGTGTTGCTCGCTGTAGCATTCGCGTTGTAGCCGTTATCCAGTGCTCGCCAGTTGGCGACTCTGTATACGCCGGAAGACTGCCGCGCGGGGTGCGGACCACTACAATATCCGCATGGAACCCAGACCTTTCGTACTGAAAGCCGACTACGCGCCCTCGGGCGATCAGCCGCAGGCGATCGAGAAACTCGTCGAAGGCTTGCGTGACGGTTTTCGTCACCAGACTTTGTTAGGCGTGACCGGATCGGGCAAGACGTACTCGATCGCGAACGTGATCGCGCAGGTGCAGCGCCCGACGCTCGTGCTCGCGCACAACAAGACTCTTGCCGCGCAGCTCTACGGCGAATTCAAGGAGTTCTTCCCCGAGAATTCGGTCGAGTACTTCGTTTCCTATTACGACTACTACCAGCCCGAGGCCTACGTCCCCTCGAGCGACACTTATATAGAGAAGGACGCCTCGATCAACGAGCACATCGAGCAGATGCGACTGTCGGCGACGAAGGCGCTGCTCGAACGGCCCGACGCGATCATCGTCGCGACGGTGTCGGCCATCTACGGCCTCGGCGACCCCGAGTCGTATCACGCGATGATCCTGCACCTGAACCGCGGCGAGATCATGGATCAGCGCCGGCTGCTCCGGCGGCTCGCGGACATGCAGTACACGCGCAACGAACTCGATCTGCAGGCGGGCACGTACCGCGTGCGCGGCGACGTGATCGACGTGTTTCCCGCCGAATCGGCGCGCGAGGCGATCCGCATCGAGCTGTTCGACGACACGATCGAGTCGCTGTCGCTGTTCGATCCGCTCACGGGCGAAATCCAGCGGAAGGTGCCGCGTTATACCGTGTATCCCGGCTCGCACTACGTCACGCCGAAGGAGCGGCTGATCGGCGCGATCGACAAGATCCGCGAGGAGCTGCGTGAACGCCTCAAGGAACTGCGCGAGCAGAACAAGCTGGTCGAGGCGCAACGCCTCGAGCAGCGCACGATGTTCGACATGGAGATGATGAAGGAGGTCGGCTATTGCGCCGGCATCGAGAATTACTCGCGGTACCTCTCGGGCCGCGAGGCGGGCGAGCCGCCGCCGTGCCTGTTCGACTATCTACCCGGCAACGCGCTGCTCGTCATCGACGAGTCGCACCAGACGATCCCGCAGCTGGGCGCCATGTACAAGGGCGACCGCTCGCGCAAGGAGACGCTGGTCGAATACGGCTTCCGCCTGCCGAGCGCGCTCGACAACCGGCCGCTCAAGTTCGAGGAGTGGGAGAAACTCGCGCCGCAGATGATCTTCGTGTCCGCGACGCCGGGCCAGTACGAGGCGCGCCACGCGGCGCAGGTCGCGGAGCAATTGCTGCGTCCGACGCACCTCGTGGACCCGGAAGTGGAAGTGCGCCCCGTCGCGACGCAGGTGGACGACGTATTGTCCGAGATCAACAAGCGCGTGCTCAGCGAGGAACGCGTGCTGATCACGACGCTGACCAAGCGCATGGCCGAGGACCTGACCGAGAACCTGCACGAACACGGCGTGAAGGTGCGTTACCTGCACTCGGACGTCGAGACCGTCGAGCGCGTGGAGATCATCCGCGATTTGCGCCTCGGCAAGTTCGACGTGCTGGTCGGCATCAACCTGCTGCGCGAAGGACTCGACATGCCCGAGGTGTCGCTGGTCGCGATCCTCGACGCGGACAAGGAAGGCTTCCTGCGTTCGGACAATTCGCTGATCCAGACCATGGGCCGCGCCGCGCGCAACGTGAACGGCAGGGCGATCCTGTACGCGGACACGATCACCGGGTCGATGAGACGCGCGATGGAGGAGACCCAGCGTCGTCGCGAAATCCAGCTCGCGTTCAACAAGGAGCACGGCATCACGCCGCGGACGATCCGCAAGAACGTGCAGGACATCATGGAAGGCGCGCGCGCGGATTCGTCGACCGACTTCGGCTACAAGATGGGCAGGAAGAAGCGCGGCGCGGAGGAGGCGGCCCCGAACCTGCGCATGCTCTCGCCCGAGCAGATCGTGCGCGAGATCAAGCGGCTCGAGGCGCAGATGTACAAACATGCGCGGAACCTGGAGTTCGAGGAGGCCGCCAAGATCCGCGACACCATCGAGAAGATGAAGCAGCAGGAGCTGGGGCTGGAGGAACCCGGGAAGGGCGCGGCCTAGCGGGTGGGGGGCGGACCTGCCCCTCTAAGTGGCTGAGTCCACAGGGGTAGGGGCTATTCCGTCCTTGAACGCCAAAACCCCCTCCAGTATCCTTCGCGCCCGCTCGGTAGTCGCGTAGCTCAGTGGTAGAGCACCTCCTTGACATGGAGGTGGTCGGTGGTTCGATCCCACTCGCGACTACCAATTTCCCCACCCGCCGCGCTTAGATAACCCTACGGGCTCCGGCACGTCACCCGACGGTCCACGCGTCGGAAAACGCTCACTCTCCGCATATCGTCCTCGCGGAGAGTCGCATGCTCAAGTTCCTCGGAAGCACGGTCGGAATCATTTTCCTGATCGGTCTCGTCGTCGTTATTCTCCTGCTCAAGTTCATCTTCTGACCGTCGGCGGAGCGTGCGTGCACTCATCGTCAGCATCGCGTTACTGAGCGGGGCATGCCTTGCGGAGCCCGCTCGGGTCGACGTTCAGCTCGAAGGCGTGGACGAGGAACTGCGCGATGCGGTACGCGGCACGCTCGAACTGGTCGAATACCAGAAACGCGACATTACGCCGGCGAAGCTGCGGGCGGCTTTCGATGAAGCGGACGTGCAGATCCGGAGGGCGCTCGAGCCCTTCGGCTTCTACGATGTCGAGGTCCAGAAAGAACTGACCGGCGACGCCGAGAGCGGCTGGATCGCGAAGATCAACGTCACGCCGGGCAATGCGACGGTCGTGCGCGAGTCGCGCGTCGAAGTGCTCGGCGAGGGGGCGGAGCGGCGTCGCGTGCGCGGAGCGCTGGAAGGATTCGCGCCCAAGGTCGGCGAACGCTTCGATCACGCGACATACGAGGCGAGCAAGTCGGTCATCGACAGCTCGCTGCGCGGCGCGGGTTACCTGGATGCGAAGACCACGCGCCGCCGTGTCACGGTGATTCCCGAGGAAACCGCCGCCGACATCGATCTCGAGTGGGAAAGCGGACCGCGTTACAGGTTCGGCGACGTGCGGTTCTCGGGCGATCCGCCGTTCTCCGAAGGCTTCCTGCAGAAGTTCGTGCCGTGGCGCGAAGACGCGTGGTTCAACTCCGAGCAGGTACTGAACCTGCAGCAGCGGCTGGTCGATGCCGACTACTTCGAACTGGTGTCGGTCGCACCCGCGCTCGACGAGAAGCGCGACGGGCGCGTGCCCATCGACGTGCTGCTGCGCCGTGACGAGCGCACCGTGTATTCCGGCGAGGTGTATTACAGCACCGACTTCGGCGCCGGCGTGCGCGTGAGCGCCGACCGGCGCTGGCTCAACAAGAAAGGTCACAAGGCGGGAATCGATCTCGAATATTCGCAGCGGTTGCAGGTGGCGGCGTTGCGTTACCAGATCCCACGGCCGGGGCGCGAAGACCGCTCGTACGACTTTGGTATCGCGTATCGCGACGAGACGACGGACGTTTCGCGTTCGCGCAATTTCCAGATCGCGGCATCGCGCACCGAAAGGAACTGGCACGGTTTCGTGCGCACGATCGGACTCAAGTACCTCAAGGGCGATTTCGAGATCGGCCACGACGAGGACAACCTCGAGTACGGCGAGTCGGCGTTGCTGTTCGCGGAAGGAACGCTGAGCCGGCGGCGGCTCAACGATCGTCTCGCGCCGCGCAAGGGATACGTCATGGACTTCGGCGTGCGGCTCGCGAGCGACGCCGTGTTGTCGGATACGAATCTCGCGCAGACCTGGGCGCGGCTCACCTATCTCATTCCGCAAGGCGACAAGGCGCGCATCAAACTACGCGGCGAGGTCGGCGCCATGAGCGTCGGCGACTTCGATGCGCTGCCGCCGGACCTGCGGTTCTGGGCGGGCGGCGATCGCTCGATCCGCGGCTTCAATTACCACGAGCTCGGCGAGATCAATGCGAATGGCAACGTCATCGGCGGCGAGTACCTCGCGATGGCGAGCGCGGAATACGAGTACTACTTCCGCGAGGACTGGGGCGCCGCGGTGTTCGTCGATGCGGGTGATGCGTTCACCGATACCTTCAGCCTGAATTTCTCCGCGGGCGTGGGCGTGCGCTGGAGGTCGCCGATCGGGCCGGTGCGCGTGGACTTCGGATTTCCGATCGAGACGGATTCGCCGCTCGCCGAGACCTGGCGCGTGCACATCCTGTTGGGGCCGGACATATGAGACGCGCGGCGAAGTGGTTGGCCGTCGGCGGCGGCGTGCTCGTGTTGCTGTTCGTGGCGCTGGCATGCGCGTTGGCGTGGGTGTTGTTCACGACATCGGGCGCCCGCTGGGTCGCGGGGATGGCGGTCTCGCGATTCCCGCCGCCCGCGAAGGTGGCTTACGCGTCGATCGACGGAACGATCGCGGGCGAACTGGTCGTCACGGACTTCCGCTTCGAGGGCGATCCCACGACCGCGAAGGTGCGCATCGCGCGCATGACGGTCGATCCGACGTTGAGGATGTTGTTCTCGAGTGTGCTGCGCATCGAGAACGCGAGTGTGCGCGGACTGGTGCTCACGCTGCCGGAGCAGTCGAAGCCCGAGCCCGAGGAAGACACGCCGATGTGGACGGAGCCGCCACTGGACATCGTCGTTCGCGCCTTCGCGCTGGAAGACGGCCGGGTGGTGAAGGCGAACGAGAATCTCGTGACGGTGAAGCAGCTCGGCTTGGCCGCGCGCTGGACTCGCGATGAGTTGGTCGTCGAACGGCTCACGCTGCTGCCGGGCGACCTCGAGGGCGAGCTGAACGTCACGGGGCGCGTCACGCCGGCGGGTCAGCTCGTGCACGGCGAAATCGACGCGCGCTGGAAGGACGTCGTGTTTCCCGAGTCGATGGCGGGCATGACGCTCGCGAGCGCGGGCGAATTGCATGCAACGGGGACGCCAGAGAGGTACGAGGCGAAGGGGGAATTCGACATCGGTCCGCCGGGCGATCCGACGCATGCGGTGCTCGATGTATCGGGCACGGACCAGCGCGCGCAGCTTCATGCGGTGGAGCTCGTGCAGCGCGCGGGCCGGTTGGCGCTGCGCGGCGATGTCGCGTTCGAGCCGCTTGCCTGGAATCTCGAAGCGCAGGCGCGCGAGTTCGATCCAGGTGCGTTCCTCGCAGGTTGGGGCGGCAGCGTGAACCTGGATCTGACCACCGAAGGAGAGATGCCCGAGCAAGGTCCGAAGGGTCACGTACACATCGGTACGCTCGAGGGGACGTTGCGCGGGCGACCGATCGCGGGGGGCGGCGACATCCGCTTCGCGGCACCCACCTCCGTGAGCGGCGAGCTGCGGTTGCGGTCGGGGCGAAGCCAGGTCGCATTGCGCGGCGAGAGTCCGGACGCCCAATCGATCGACGCCACGGTCGAACTGGCCGTCGCATCGCTCGCGGATTGGGTGCCCGCCGCGGCGGGCAGTTTGAACGGCAGGTTCCGGGTGCGCGGCGCGTGGCCGAAGTTGTCGATCGAGGGAAGCGCGGCCGGCAAGTCGCTCGCAATGGCCGGCGCTGAAGTTGCTTCACTCGACGTAGATGCATCGGTGGACTCGCCGCTCGATCCGGAGGGCAAGGTGGTCGCCCGGGCGCGCGAGGTGTCGGCGGGAGGCTTCGAGTTCGCGCGCGTGACGTTCGAAGGCAGCGGCAACCAGGCGTCGCATCGGGCCGCTCTCACCGCGGAAGGTGACAGGCTCGATGCATCGCTCGCCCTCACGGGCGGGCTCGACTCGGGCATCTGGAAAGCGGAGCTTTCGGAATTGAAACTCGCGGCGCCCGACGTGCCGTCGCTTTCGCTGCGCGACCCGGCGAATATCACGCTGGGAGAGGGCGCGTTCGAAATCACCCAGGCCTGTCTCCTCGACGACGCGCAGGCCGCGCTGTGCGTGGCGGCGAAGATGCGGGCGAGCGGCGCGCTCGAGGCAAACTACTCGTTCGAGAAGGTGCAGCTGGGACTCGCCAACGCGCTCGCGCCGGAAGCCATGCCGGGGCAGTTGCGCGGAGAAGTGGCGGGGCAGGGACGCCTGCGGCGCGGCGAGGATGGCCAGTGGTTCGGAGACGCGCGCATCGCGTCCCCGGAGGCGCGGCTGGTGATGCAGGGCGAGGACGCAAGTGCATCACCACTTGGTCAGCAGACCTGGCTGCTCTACCAGAACCTCGAGGTCACCGCGCAACTGCAGGGCGAGACCGCCACCGCGAGCGTGACGGCCGCGTTGCTCGATGGCGGTTCGCTCGACGCGAAGTTGAATGCGAGCAGTCTCACATCGCAGGCGCCGGGTATCGGCGGGACGGTCGATGCGTCGTTGCCGACACTGTCGCCCTTCGCCGCGTTCGTTCCCGGCGTTGCCAATCTCGACGGCGCGATAAACGCGCAGGTGAGGCTGGGTGGCACGCTCGCCACGCCCGAGATCACCGGCAACATCGACGCCTCGAGGCTGCAGGCCGATCTCGGCGAACTCGGCATCGAATTGCGCGATGGGCGGCTCGAGGCCGAGGCGAAGCCGGACGGCGGTTTCTCGCTCGCCGCGAGCGTGGCGTCAGGCAAAGGCCACGTCGAGCTCGCGGGCACGATGAGCGCGCGGGGCGAGATCGAGGCGAAGATCCTGGGCCAGAACTTCCAGGCGGCCGACATTCCGGCGGCTGATGTGATTCTCACGCCGGATCTCGATCTCGCCGGCAATCCGCAGGGCTACCGCCTCACCGGTGAGGTGACGATCCCGCGCGCGGCGATCAACCTGCAGAAGTTGCCATCGGACCGGCCGCCGGGCGCGTCGCCCGACGTCGTGGTCGTGCGCAATGGACAGGAGGAAGTGCGCGAGGAAGCGAAGGCTTTTCCCCTGACCGCGACGATCAACGTGAAGCTCGGCGAGAAGATAGAGATCGTGGGTTTCGGACTCGAGGCGACGGTCGCGGGCGAGCTGGAAGTGCGCGAGGCGCCCGGCGAGCCGACGACCGGCTCCGGAACGCTCGAAGTCGCGGGAACCTACAAGGCCTACGGCCAGGACTTGAAGATCCAGGAAGGCCGGCTGATGTTCGCCGGCACGCCGCTCGACGATCCGCGGCTCGGGATCACGGCGATGCGCGAGATCGACGAGGAGCTATCTACCGGACTGCGGATCGCGGGCTCCGCGCAGAAGCCGATCATCACCGTGATCTCGGATCCGAACGTCGGCGAGGCGGATGCCTTGTCCTACATGGTCACCGGCCGTTCGCTCAACGACGTCGGCAGCGCCAGCGGCGGTTCGCAGGATGCGCTCGCATCGGCGTCGCAGGGCCTGCAGGGCGCCGGCGCGGGGCTCGTGGCCAAGCGCATCGGCCAGCGCCTCGGCCTGGACGAGGCCTCGGTGGAAGAGAACGAGATGATCGGCGGCTCCGCGCTCACCATCGGCGAGTATCTCTCGCCGCGGTTGTACCTGAGTTACGGCGTGGGACTGTTCGAACCGGGCGAGGTCATCGCGATGCGCTACAAGTTGTCGAAGGAAATGGGCGTGCACATCCAGCGCGGCTCCGAGGAAACACGCGCCGGCGTGGAGTACCGGATCGAACGGTAACCGAACGGTCCCTGGCACGGAAAACCCGGCAGAAGCGTGAGGAACCACCGGGACGGCGCCGCCGCCGCCCCGGCGCTGATCGACGGCCCGCCCCGTTCAACTCAAGAGCCGCGTCTCCGCCGCGACCATCGCCTGGTACCAGCCGCTGATCGTCTGCAGGTGCTCGTTTTCGTGCTCGAGCGCCTGCTCGAACTGCGCCGCGAGTTCTTCCTGGCCCGCCTCGCGCGCCAGCCGCGCGAGCAGTTCCCAGCTCGCGACGTCGATGAGTTCCGCCGCGAGCAGCGAGCTCAGCGTCTGCGCGAGCGTGGTCCGCGGGTCCGTCACGGACTGCATGAGGCCCATTGCCTGCACGCCGACGACGTCGGCGCACGGCGTCTGCACGGTGGGGTCCGCGCCGATGCTCTCGATGGCCTCCCGCAGTAGTTCGGCGTGCTCGGCTTCCTGGTTGCGGATCTGTTTCATGCGCTCGACCGTGACGGGCGTGCCGTCTGCGGCCGCGACAGCCTTCACGAGCGCGGCATCGTAGAGCCGCGTGCCGCCGCGTTCGTACGCGAGCCGCTCGCCCAGCTTGTCGATGAACACCTGCATGCGGGTTCCGGTCAGCGCTCCCGCGCCAGCCTTGAGAGCGCCCTTCAACGTCGCGGGCGGCGGCATCGAGCCGATCGCGTCCGCCTCGTTGACGTATTCGCGGCGCATCTCGGCGGCCAGCGTGCTTTCGGGCTGCATGTCAGGAGCGGCGGTTTCGACGTCGAACTCCTCCATGGAGCGCATCTGCCGCGCAGCTTCCTTCGGTGAAATCTGCATGCCGGTGCGGTTGTGCCCGATCTTGGTGGGATCTTCCATGAGTGACTCCTAGGCGTTGACGACTTTCAGCGTGAGCTCGGTTCCGGGCCGCCACGCGTATCCATCCGCGATGATTTCCGAGGGCGAGCCCTGCGCATTCATGTGCTCGCGGTAGTTCAGCGAAGCCTCGCTTTCTTCCTCGAGCGGGACGATCTTCGTGCCGCGGGCGCGCAGATCCACTTCGGCGCTCAGCACCTGCTTGACGAATTCGCGATTGCTCGTGAAGGGCATCGGATCCGGGAAGGTCTCCGGGATGATTTCCATCGCGTCGCGTTTCTCGGCCTTCTCGAACAGTTTCTTGACCGCCTGGAAATGCCCGAGCTCGTAGTCGGTCATGCGTTCCCACATCGCCTTCAGGCGAGGATTGGTCTCCTGCTGCGCGCAGCTGTAGTAGTTGTAGACCTCGGCGGCTTCATGCAGCAGCCAGTTCTCGAGCAGCGTCTGCGTGGGATCGAGCAGGCTCTCGTACTGCGTGACGTGCTGTTGCTCGATCGATGCGATCTCGGCGTACAACTGCCGCGCCACCGGGTCCGCGAACAGGGGCCCGATGTTCATGTAGTAGTTATGAGTCTGCTGCTCCGCCGCCGTGAGGCTCAACGCGTGCAGCTTGGTGAGCGGATCCGCGGTGGCCTTGTCGAATGGCTCGCGGACGTCGTCCTCGGGCGCGCGGTGTTCCACCGCGGTCGGACGGCCGGGGAGGATGTCCGTGTAACACTGCAGGATGTTGTTCGCATCCTTGCCTTCGAGACGGTCGAGCAGCGCGGAGTAGCGATAGAGGTGATCGAAATCCTCGAGCAAGCCGAAGCGCATGTTCGCGGCGACGTATTCGTCGGGCTCGCGCTGCGCCATCGCCGCGGTGACCTCGATCGCGACCTGTTCGTAGCCGATGGTGGTCTCGAGCGGCGAGTGGTCGGCGCCCAACAGCCAGTTCACGAGGGTTGCCTGATGATGCTCGACGCGCCGGATCTCGGCGAGCTCGCGCCGGAAGCGGCCGTCGAAGCGCGCCGCGGCGTGCTGGAAACGCAACGCCTCGTTCTCGATGCCGTTCATGTAGATCACGCGCACGCGCGTGAACGCGTCGTCGTCGAGCTTGCTGATCGGCTTGGCGACGAGCTCGCGCCAGGTGAAACGTTGCTGGGACAGCGGCGTTCCACGTTCCTTGTGAATGGAGAACATGGTGAATTCCTGCGGTGGTGGGTCGGCACAGCGTGGCGGCGATGCCGCGCGGAAGCTACCGGCGTCGCGGTGGCGGGGACGTAGGCATGCGGCGGCGAATCCTGTGAGATTCGCACCGCCGGGACTCGGACTCGACCTAGCCGCGAATGCGGGATGCACGGATTCCCCGCAGCGACGTCCGCCCCGCTAACCTGGCTTCGCGACCATGAGATAGAACACGACGACGAGCGCGGCGAAGGCGACCACGCCGAGCGCCACCCAGGCGCGCAGCATCGTCCAGTACGCATGGGGCAACGGGTCGCCGGCCGCGGCCGCCAGCCTCGCGAAATCCCGCATGCGGATCTGCATCCATACCACGGGCAGCCAGGCCGCGCCCGCCAGTAGATAGAGGCCGATGGACCAGGCGATCCAGGGGCTGCTCAGTGGATAGCCTGCGATGTGCATCAGCCAGAAGCCGGTGAGGGGCTGGATCACGATGGTCGGCGTCGTGAAGATCCAGTCGGCGATTACGACGCGGTGCACGACGGCCGCCGTGATGTGCGCGTCACGGGTGCGGCTCGCGAAGAACATGTAGTACGCCGAGCCGAGCCCGGTGCCGAACAACACGGTCGACGAGAGGATGTGCAGCCACTTGACGATCAGGTAGGTCATCGGCGGATGCGCAGCTCCCTCATCAACACCAGCAGCGCGAGGATGGGCAGGTTCTTGACCACGGGGCCGAACGGTTCGAGCCACAACGCGGGAAGTTTCCAGGTGATGATCGCGGTGTAGGCGAGCACGAGCGCGATCTGCACGCTCCAGAGCCAGCGCGGCGCGCGCGGCCACAACGTGAGCAGGCCGAGGACGATGTCGAGTATCGCCGCGCCGCGCAGCGTCAGAGGCGCGAGCGATTCGGGCACGCCGATCTGCACCAGCAGCCGTTCGCTGGCCTCGACTGGATAGAGGCCCAGCGAAACGATGCCCGCGGTGAGCCACATGATCGCGATGCCGAAGCGCAGCAGAGGTTCGATCCAGCGAAGCGCGGCCTGCACGCGGCGCGCGGACTGCTCGGCCGGCGATACGAACTCCTCGACGTCGCGCGGTGGGTGTCCCAGCACGGTAGTCAGTCCTTCGGGCGATCCGGTGTTGCCACGTTCGAGCATGCCGAGAGTTTCCCTGTCCAGCAGCATGCCTGGCAACCGCTCGCCGGCGCTCGCGGCCGTGCGCACCATCCACGCGGGAATCGTCAGCGTGCGGGCGCGGGGCAGACCGAGCCCCGAGCGCAGCGCCAGGAGGAACTCGCGCAGCGTGAGTTCGCGCGGGCCAACTACCGGAAGCACCCGGTCGGGCGGCAATGGTTTGATCGTGAGCGCGGCCACCGCGTCGACCAGATCTTGCACGTGCACGGGTTGAACCCGCTGGTCGCCGCCTCCCGGCAGCGGGATGACGGGCAGGCTTGCGAGCGTCTCGAACATCGCGGCGCTGGTTCCGCCGGCGCCGTAGACGAGCGATGGCCGGACGACCATCCAGTCGACGGGTCGCGTGGCGAGGTAGAAGTCGGCCGCGTGCTTGGTGCGATGGTAGTCAGCCGTTGCATCGGCCGCGGCGCCGAGCGCGGAGATCTGGATGATGCGAGTCACGCTCGCGGCTACCGCCGCATCGAACAGCGCCCAAGGCCCGCGGACATGCAGCGCCTCGAAGGTCTGCGCGCGCTTCTCGCGCAGGATGCCGATCGCATTCACGAGCACATCCACGCCATCGAGTTCGCGCGTCCAGCGCGCCGGATCGGGTTTCGTGAAATCCAGCGCCATCGAGCGTGCGCAATATCTCGTGTTGGGCGGAGAGCGCGCGGCGCAGACGACCGAGTGACCCTCCGCCGCGAGCCGCGCGGCGATGCGTGCACCGAGAAACCCGCTCGCGCCCGCGACGCAGACGATCACGCCGTACTCCGCTTACAACGACGTGGGAAATTCATGCCGAACGAAGCCGGCTCGTCCCGGTCAAGCTTCACATGAATAGTTGGTCGCAGTCGGCGCGACAGGCGCTTTGCTCCGGGGCGGCGGCGAGCCTGTTCTCGGCGGCGGTGCTCGCCTTGTGCGGCAAGTTCGAGAACGACCGCCCCGCGGGACCGATCAACGGCCCGAGTCAATGGATACACGGACGCTGGGCCGCGCACATCCGGGAACCCAGCCTGAAACACACGGTCGTCGGATTCGCGATCCATCACGTCATGGCCACGGGATGGGCGCTGCTCCATGAGCGGATATTCGGATATCGCAAGGGCCAGCAATCGATCGGCCGGCGCTTTGGCGCGGCAGCGGTGACCAGCGCGACCGCGAACTTCGTGGATTACAAGATGACTCCAAAGCGTCTTCAGCCCGGCTTCGAGGCTCAGCTTTCGCGAACGTCGCTTTTTCTGGTCTATGCCGCGTTCGCGGCCGGTCTCACGCTGTACGTGGGCGCCGCGACCCGGCGTGGAAGAACACGCCCCAGCCGCTGACTTTGCGCCGATAACTCGATGCACGACGCAGCCAGATGTTGCCCGCGGGCCTACTTTCCCATCCATGGCTCGAGATCAGCTATTTCGAGATGTTCGCGATCGCGGACTTGGTCAGTGCCTGCGTCGCTTTCCAGTAGCCGGCCCAGGGATCCTTGCGCTGCTTCGCGACTCGGTCGGGCACATTGTGCAGATTGAAATGCGTGCCGCGGATGTCGTCGTCGATTTCGTCCCACGCGACGGGGGTAGACACCCCGACGCCAGGCCGCCAGCGGGGCGAAAACGCCGCGACCGCGGTCGCGCCGAATCCGTTGCGTAGATAGTCGACGAAGATCTTGTTCTTGCGATTGCGCTCGCCGGTCTTCGACGTGAACATCTTCGGCGCGAGGCGTTCCATGAACAGCGTGACGTTGTGCGCGAACTCCTTCGTGGTGTCCCAGTCGGGCAAGGGGCGGGTGAGCGGGGCGACGACGTGCAGACCCTTGCCCCCGGTGGTCTTCACCCAGCTTTCGAGCCCGTGTTCCTGCAATAGCCGGCGAACCGCGAGCGCGGCGTCGCGGATGTGTTCGTAAGGCAGGTCCGCGCCGGGATCCAGATCGAACGTCAGTCGGTCGGCGTGAGTGGGGCGCGGCATGCGCGAGCCCCAGCTATGTAGTTCGACCGCGCCGACCTGCACGAGATGCAGCAGGCCCTCGACGCTGTCGCACACGACGAAATCCGGATCCTTGTCGGCGTTCCGAATCTGTACGACGCGCAGGCCGCGCGCGGATTCCTCGAGGAAGTGTTTCTGGAAGAACGGCTTCGAGCCATGCGTATTACGCAGGATCGAGAGCGGCCGGTCCTTGTAGTGAGGCAGGGCGGCTTCGCCGACCGCCGCGAAGTATTCGGCGAGCTGCAGCTTGGTGACGCCGTCATGCGGAAACAGCACGCGGTCGGGATGCGTGAGCCGCCCGCCCAGTGGACCCGTGTCCTTCGCGGTGTCGCCTTCCTTCGAACTTCCGCGCTTCGCCTTGCCGCGAGAAGTTTTCCCGGGTTTTCCGTGCCTGGCACCGATCTTCATGGGTTCCTCGCGGACCACGGTGCTGGGATCGCGGTCCTGGCGCATGCCTAGATAGCGAGGTTGGCGCAGGATGCCGTCGTGGGTCCAGTCGGCGAAGGCGACCTGGATCACGAGCTCGGGTTTCATCCAGTGCCAGATCTCGCCGGAGCGTTTGTCGGGCAGGCGGTCGAAGGGGCTGTCCTTGCGCTCGAACTTCTTCACGCGCGTGTCCCACTGGGCGCGGTCCTCGGCGCTGAAGCCGCCGCCGACGCGCCCCGCGTACTTGAGCCCCTTGCCGGATTTGACGCCCACGAGCAGCGAGGAGAACGTGCCCGTGCCGCGGCCGGGAAGGTAGGCCGCGCCTCCGACGACGAACTCCTGCTCGCGGTGGCACTTCACCTTGAGCCAGTCGGTCGATCGATCGCCGCGATAGGGCGAGTCGACCTTCTTCGCGACGAGACCCTCGAGGTGCTGGTTGCAGACCCGGGCGATCAGCTCGCGGCTGTCGCTGTGGATCTGGTCCGCGAGCCGCAGCGGCCCTTTCGGCGGTAGTTTGGAGAACGCGGCGTCGAGGCGCATCTTGCGCTGCGAGAGGGGCAGGGGCCGCAGATCCTCGCCACGATAGAACAGGATGTCGAAGATGCAGAGCTGCAGCTCCTCGATGCGGCCCTGTTCCATCGTGTGTTGCAGCAGCGAGAAGTCCGAGCGGCCGTTCGGGTCGGTGACGATCAGCTCGCCGTCGATCCAGGTTCCCTGTAGCCTGAGCTTCGCCAGCGCGTCGACGATGGGCCCCACCTTGTGAGTCCAGTCGATGCCATTGCGCGAGATGCAGCGCACGTCCTCGCCGTCGCAGCGGCATAGCAGTCGCACGCCGTCGTACTTGAGCTCGTACACCCAGCCCTCATCGCCCGGAACCGTGTCGACGAGCGTGGCGAGTTGCGGCTTGATTGTCGCGGGCAACGCCTTGCCGCTGGCACCGCGCGACTTCGTGCTGCGCGGTCTGGGCGCCTCGGACCTTGCGGCGGGCCCGGCCCTGGTCCTGGCCTGGGCCGGCTTGCCAACGCCGTGTCGCTCGTCGATCGGCGCATGCGTGAGCACGATCTTGCCGGCATCGATGACATCCGCATCGGCGCCCGGCCGCGCGGCCGAATCATGCGACTTCATCAGCAACCAGTTGGGTTGTTTGCCCTGCATGCGCGTGCGCACCAGGTGCCAGCGGCCGTTGAGCTTCTTGCCGAATAGTTCGAAGGCGAGGTGACCTTTGCGCAGTCCCTTGTCGAAGTCCTCGACCGGGCGCCACGTGCCGTTGTCCCAGATGTCGACGTGGCCCGCGCCGTATTCGCCTTTCGGGATGTCCCCCGAGAATTTCGCATACTCGATCGGATGGTCTTCCACCTCGACCGCGAGTCGTTTGTCGGCGGGATCGAGCGAGGGTCCTTTCGGAACCGCCCAACTACGCAGCGTGCCTTGCCACTCGAGTCGAAAGTCCCAGTGCAGCCGCCGCGCCGCGTGTTTCTGCACGACGAAGATGAGTTTCTTCTCTCTGCTCTTGTCTTGACCCTTGGCGCGGGCGGCTTTCCTGGCGCGCGCTTTCTCGGCCGGCTCGCGAGTCTTCTTGAAGTTGCGCTTCGCGGCGTACTTCGCGAGACGTTTGTGTCCGCCCGCGTCGGCCATGCGTCAGGCGCGACGCGCGGCGCGCGTATGAGTGCTGCGGCGGCGCGCGGCGCTGTGCTTGCGCTTGCTGCCACGTGTGGCCGTGGCCGCGCCATCGCCGCCTTTTTTCTGCTCGAGACTGCGTTGCAACAGCGACATCAGATCGACGACCTTGCCACCGCCGGTCGCGCGCTCGACGACTTCGCCTTCCGGCTGCGTGAGCGCATGCGTCTGTCCCGACTTCACCTTCTCGTCGATGCGCTTCATGAGGTCTTCGCGGTACGTGTCGTGGAAGGCCTTGGGATCCCATTTCTCGGTCATCTCGTCGATGAGCTTCAAAGCCATCTGCAGCTCGCGGCTGTTCTGGCTGATCGCCTTCTTCGCCGCATCCGATGCGATCTGCGGGTGCTCCTGGATCTCGGCTTCGTACCGGAGCGTGTTGAGCATCAGCACTTCCTGGTCCGGCAACAGCGCCGCGACATACTGGCGGCTGCGCAACACGAAGGTCGCCACGGCCAGTTTCTTCGACTGCGTGAGCGCTTCGCGCAGCAGCGCGTATACCTTCTCGCCGTTCTTTTCCGGCGCGACGTAGTAGGGCGTGTCGTAGTAGTAAGGCGCGATGGCCTCGCGGTCGACGAAGGCCTGGATGTCGATGGTGCGCGAGGCTTCCACGTTCGCGCGCCGGAAGTCCTCATCGGTGAGCACGACATACTCACCTTTCTCGTATTCGTAACCCTTCACGACGTCGTTCCATTGAACGACCTTTCCGGTGGCCTTGTTGTATCGCTGGTAGCCCACCGGCGCGAAATCGTGTTTGTCGAGCAGGTTGAGGTCGAGCTGCGTCGCGCGCGAGGCCGTGTGCAGGCTCACGGGGATGTGGATCAGGCTGAAGCTGATCGCGCCACTCCACAAACCGCGCGACGTGCGCTTCGCCCGCTCGCTTCCGCTGCCATCTCCATTGCCATTGCCGCCATTCGTCTTGCACTTAGGCATGACCGCTCTCCACGTGTATCAGCACAGGTTCGCGCGGCACGGCCGGCATGCGGATTTCCTGCCGCAGCGTCGGGCGGCGGCGCCGGTTCGGGCTCTCGTCCATCGAAACCCATCGTCCAGAGGTTATCGATCGGTGGATAGCCTCGATGATCATCACGTCGATCAGGCCTTCCTTCCCCGACGGCTCCGGCGCGCGGTTGCCGCGCACGCATTGCGCGAAGTGCACGAGCTCGGGCGCGAACTGGTCGCTCTTGGCGAACTGCTTCCTGCGTTTCTTGCCATCGACGACCAGCTCGTAAGCCAGTCCTTCCGCGTATTCGTACGCCGGGTCCATCGTCACGCTGCCTTTGGTCCCGACGATCTCGTAGCGCGAACGGTCGGCCGCGCCGAAGCTGCAGATGAAGTTGGCGGCCCGGTTATCGGGAAACTTCATGACGACGTGCACGGTTTCCGGCACCTCGCGAAAACGCGGATCGCCCGAATTCGTGGCGGTCGCCCACACCTGCGTTGGTTCCGCCGCGAACACATACCGCGCCGCGTTCAGGCAGTAGATGCCGATGTCCCAGACCGGTCCGCCACCCAACTCGCGCTTCACGCGGATGTTGTCCGGCTTCACCTGCATCGAGAACTGCGAGTTGAAGTACCTCGCCTCGCCGATGCGCTTGCGTCGCACGATTTCGGCCACCTCGAGATTCGCGCGCTCGAAGTGCAGTCGATAGGCGGTCATGAGCCGCACGCCCGCGCGCTCGCACGCATCGATCATGCGGCGGCAATCGCGCGCGGTGGTCGCCATCGGCTTCTCGCAGAGTACGTGCAGGCCGGCGCTGGCCGCGCGCACGGTCCAGCTCGCGTGCATTGTGTTGGGCAGCGCGATGTACACCGCGTCGATGTCGCCGCTCGCGAAGAGCTCCGGCGCCTCGTCGTAGGAGTGAAGGCGCTGGACTCCGTAACGTTTTCCGAGCTTGCGCAGCTTCATGCGGTCGCCCGAGACGAGGGCGGCCAGTTCCACGTGCTTCCGGGCGTGACGGAATGCGGGCAGGACGGCGGCCTGGGCGATGTGGCCGAGGCCGATGACGGCGAACCGGAGGCGCCGCCGTGAGGCGGACGCTGATTTGGCAGATGTTTTCATTGTTTCGAGTTAAAGCGCGCGCTGCCGCGCTCGATATCGGCAAACGGCCCGCGGCCCTGTCGGAATTGATTCTGCGGAGACGCTTTGGCAGGATG
>JAEZCN010000202.1 GCA_023433515.1 Pseudomonadota bacterium | reverse complement strand
TTCGTCGGCCGCAACATCAAGCTCGAGATGGACGAGAACCTCGTCATGTTCGAGCAGGAATTCATCCCGCTGCTGAAGGAGGCCAAGGCGCGCGGACTTTCGTATCGCGTGGAGCAATGCCCGATGCCGGGCTGGAACGTGCTCGACCGCTGGCACAACAACATCGCGTACGCGCCGGGCCCGTGGATCGCGCTGCATCGCATCTGCGAGAAACACGGCGTCGGCGACCAGTTCCGCATCCATTACGATCCATCGCACGCGATCCTCATGGGCCAGGACACGCGCTCGATCTTCCAGTACCTGAAGGACGAGGGCTACGCGTTCCTGATCGGCGGATTCCACGTGAAGGGCCAGGTGACCGACTCCAAGGGCGTCTCGGCCTGGGGCTACGGTGGCCAGACCATGAACCGCGGCGACTGGATCAACGGCAAGCCTTCGCCGAACCCCGCGGACGCGGTCAACGCCTGGAAGAAGCAGGTCGCGCTCGCCGAGCACGAGCTTCCCGGCACCGCGCGCCACGATCCCCTCGCCTATCTGCAGAATCGCAGCGTCGACTGGCTGGACCATCAGCTCGCGGCGCGCGAGCTGCTGTCGATCGATCCGGCGGAAACCTATCTGGTGGTCGAGCACGAATATCCGCCGGCGCGCATCCAGGACAAGGCGCGGCTCGCGCCGATCCTCGAGGGCTCGCTCGCGTTCGTGAAGGCGATCGACGAGGCCGCCGCGGCGATGTACGCGCTCCAGCACGAGGTGATGGCCGCGCAGGGGATTCCGATCCAGGGCGTGGGCCGGCAGGCGTATCGTTCGTGAACGAGTAGTCAGTCGCGCATGATCACCGCTCGCCTGAGCGTGATGATGTTCCTGCAGTTCTTCATCTGGGGCTGCTGGTTCGTCACGCTGGGAACCTTCCTCGGAGCCAACTTCCAGGCGAGCGGCGCGCAATCGGCGCTGGCGTTCTCGACGCAATCGTGGGGCGCGATCATCGCGCCCTTCATCATCGGGCTGATCGCCGACCGGTGGTTCAACGCCGAGCGCATCCTCGCGTTGCTGCATCTCGTCGGCGCGGTGCTGATGTACCAGATGTTCCGCGCCGACAATTTCGCGCAGTTCTACCCGTACGTGCTCGCTTACATGATCGCGTACATGCCGACGCTGGCGCTGGTGAACTCCATTTCATTCCGGCAGCTCGCGGATCCGTCGCGGCAGTTCTCGTGGGTGCGCGTGTGGGGAACGGGCGGCTGGATCATCGCCGGCCTGCTGATCAGCCTCGTGTTCGACTGGGACGCGCAGGAAGCCGCGGCGCAAGGCGCGTTGCGAAACACCTTCCTGATGGGCGCGGTGATGTCGGTGCTGCTCGGCGTTTATAGCTTGACGCTGCCCGCGACGCCGCCGACGGACAAGGCCGCGTTCTCGCTGCGCACGGCCCTCGGACTCGATGCATTGAAGCTGCTGCGCGACGCCAACTTCCGCCGGTTCTTCCTGGCGTCGGTGCTGATCTGCATCCCGCTGGCTTTCTACTACCAGAACGCGAGCCCGTTCCTGAACGAGATCGGCACCACGAACTCCACCGGCAAGTTGTCGATCGGCCAGATGTCGGAAGTCGTGTTCATGCTGCTGCTGCCGCTGTTCCTGCTGCGATTCGGCATCAAGAAGACGCTGTTGCTCGGCATGCTCGCGTGGGCCGTCCGTTACTTGCTGTTCGCATTCGGCGCCGGCGACAACGTCGCCGTGCTGCTCATCACCGGCATCGCGTTACACGGCATCTGCTACGACTTCTTCTTCGTCTCGGGGCAGATCTACACGGACTCGAAGGCCGGCGAACATCACCGCAGCGCCGCGCAGGGCATGATCACGCTGGCGACGTATGGGGTCGGCATGTTGATCGGGTTCTCCGTCGCGGGCGCGGTTTCCGATCACCTCGACGTCGGCGGCCAACACGACTGGTTCCGGATCTGGTTGTATCCGGCTGTGTTCGCGGCGATCGTCATGGTCCTGTTCGCGCTGCTGTTCAAGGACGAGGCGATCACGTACGAAGGCCGGCAGTCGCGCAAGCAGTAGCAGTATCCGCGGCTCAGTAACTCCAGCGTAACCCGGCTGTGACGACCCGCGAGTCGTATTGCAGCGGCGCGCGATCGGAATCGCGATTCTCGACCCGTGCCCTGAGGTCGAAGTGCAGCTTGCGGAGCAGGCGGTAGCTGAAGCTGAATTCCTGGATCAGTACCCGGTCGTTGCGCGGATCGGGCAACGTGACGCCGGTCCCCAGATAATCCTGGTCCTCGAGCCCCACTTCGAGCTTGAAGGCAAGACGATCGGTCGGCAGCCAGCTCGAGGCGACGCTCACGCCTTCGGCGATGAAGTAGTCGGACTCCGCGTCGAGATATGCACGCAGCTTGCGCCAGCCGCCGAGTTCGAAGCGCAGCTTGATGCTCGGGTCCCACTCGAGCGCCGCATCCCATACGACACCGCTGAAGCTGCCGCGCGTGTCGACCAGCGTGCCGGCATCGGCGTACTCGCGTTTCAGATAACCGACGTTGCCGTCGAGCGAGGTCTTTTCGCTGAACGCATAGTGCGCGCGGAAGCTGGCGCTGCGCTCTTCGAAATCGCGGTCGAACACCGCGCCATCGAGCGCTCCCGACTGCTCGAAATCCGCTTCGGTCGCGCGGTAACTCAGCGCGAATTCGTTGTCCGACGAGGTCGTGAACTGCAGGCCCAGACTGGCGGAATCCGTGGACGAGTCGTCGACGCGGCGCACGGCCGCACTATGCCCGGTGTCGGCATGGCGGCCCGCCGCACGCAACGACCATTGCGGCCCGAGGTGGAACGCGAGCTTCCACGATGCGCCGATCGTCTCGACCTCGTCGCGCCCGAGGAACTGCGTGTTCGCGAAGTTGGCGAGCGACTTGCGGTAGTCGCCGCCGAACTCCCCTGCCCAACGGCTCCCGGCCTGCCACTGCCACTTCGCGCCGGCCGCGCCCGACGTGTTGTCGAGGTGGTCGTTGTTCGCGTAGGCGTCATGATTGGCCCTGGCATCGACGATCACCGCCTGCCGCGACCACTGCCACTGCTGCTCGAGCCCGAGCGAGAAACGCGTGATGTAGTCGCTGCGCTCGATTCCCGGATCCAGCGCGACGGGGTTGTCCGGGAGTCGAAACAGGTTGTCGTCGTAGCTTTCCTGCGCGCCGACGGTCAGCGTGAAGCCCGGATCCCCTCGTTCCTGTGCATCGGCCGCAGGTAGATGGACGGCCGCGAACGCGCCCAGCGCGAGTACTCGATACTTCATGTCGCACCTCCAATGGCCCACGCCGATGCCGAGGCCAGCAACGCGACGCCGGCCGGCAGTATCCAGCTGCCCACGTAGCGACCCATGCCGATCGGCTCGAGGGGTCTGACGAAAAGTGGATAGGCCAGCAGCGTGACCGCGACCTGGATCAGCGACAACGCGAGCGCGAATGCCGTGAGGCTCGGCGCGATGGCGGCGATCAGCAGGTTGGGGATCCACGTGACCAGCGACACGCGCAGGTTCCACGTGAACTCGTTGCGGGTGCGGCCGGTGGCCTGCGCGAGCATGCCGGTGTTCTGGCCGAGCGGCCGCAGCGCGCCGAACAGCGTCATCAGCGGCACCAGCGCCGCGACCGCGGCGAACCCTTCGCCATAGAGAATCCTGACCACCCACGGCGCGAGCATCGCGAGCCCGGCGTAGATGACGCCGCAGAAGATCGCGGTGGTGCGCAGACCGCGAACGAATTCCGCGCGCAGCGCCGTGGTGTCCTTCTGGTGGAAGGCCAGTGCCGGCAGTGTGAGCCGCGCCATGAGCGGCTGCACGAAGCGCAGTGGATAGCCGATCAGGTCCTTTGCCAGCGCATACACGCCGAGCATCTCGGGCCCGAGCGCCTTGCCCACGATGAGCTGGTCGGCCTGCATGCGCAGCTGACTCACGAGCTGCGTGCCGGCCTGGAAGATTCCGTAACGCAGCGCGCGCGGCGCGAGGCCGCGGTCGAACATCAGGCCCGGATGCCATTCGTAGGGCGCGAAGGCCGCGAGCAACAGCAGCTTCAGCGTGGCGAACACGAGCATGCCGGACACGATGGCCAGCGGCCCCCAGCCCTCTCCCAGCAACCACAACACGAGGACGAGGCCCGATAGCCGCGCGCCGAGCTCGATCTGCGCGAGTCGCGTGGCCTGGAATACGCGGATGTAGTTGGCCTGATACTGGCCACCGAGGCCGATCACGATGAAGTTGACCGACAGCAGTTCGAGCAGCGGCACGAGGCCGGGCATGCCGTAGAAGGCCGCCACCGGCCGGGCAATGGCCAGCACGATCAGGGCGCCCGCTGCACCGAGCCCCGTGCTGATCCAGAACAGCGTGGAGTGCGAGCGGCGCGGTGCCTCGCCGAGATGCACGCAGTAACTCGACAGTCCCATGTCCTGGAACGCGGCGATCACGAACAACATCACGTTCACGATGGCGAGAACGCCGAATTCCGCCGGCGTCAGGAATCGGGCGGCAACGGAGATCTGCAGCAGCTGGGCCGCGGCGCTCACGAGCGTCACGGACACCGTCCACGCGGCGGCGCCGGCGCGATCGTTCACGGCAGGCACTCCGCGATCATGGTCCTCGCGCGATTGCGTTCGCGCTCGACCGCGGCCGCCACCTTCGCCCGCCAGGCATCGAGCGACTGGAGCACGGTCATCACCTGCGCGATCAGCGATCCGTCGAACAGCGAGTGCACGGGGTGCGACAGTTCGGGCAGTCCGAGCTGGCGCATCACGCCCTCGGACTTGTGCTCGTAGTTGAGCGCCACGGCCGGCGTGCCGAAGTTCATCGCGATGATGGCGCTGTGCAGCCGCGTGCCGATCAACAGGTCGCAGTCGGCGAACAATTCGCCCAGACCCACATCGTCCAGCTCGTCCATCACGACGTGAAACCTTTCGGGACGGTTCACCCGCGCCGCGACGCGTCGTGCGTTCTCGCGATCGTCGCGTGGATAGTCGCCGAGGCTCGTGCAGGTGGACGCGGCCACGACGTCGTAGCCGGCGTCGATGAGCCCGATCGCGAGCGTGGCGAAGGCGGTCTCGTAGTTTTCCTGGGTGATGTTCAGCCGGCGGTCGAAGGGTGCCAATTCGCGCAGCGTGATCGCGATCAGCGGGCGTTCGTCCGTTCGCGCTCGCAACCAGGCGATCGGTTCGCGCGTGCGCTCCGTGGGCGGCACGACCCATGCGGTATCCGCGCCCGCGGCGAGGTTGCGCGTCGGCAGCCGACCACGCTCGATGAGTGCGCGGCTCACCGGTTCGCGCAACGCGACGATGCGCGCCGTGCCCAACAACATGCGCGCGAGCCGTCTCGCCAGCGGGCGCTCGAACGGGCCCAGGCTGTGACCGGCGAGATACAGCGGTCGGCCCGCGAGCAGCGCCGCGAACGGATATTCGAACTGACCACCACCGTACAGATCGACGAAAAACGAGCCGCCCACCTGGATGACCGCGTCGTATTTCCCGAGCGCGGCAACTTCGTGCTGGAAACTCTGCGGCAACAGCCGCAGCGGCCAGCGCCATCCGGTGCGCACCGCGAACCACATGATGAGCGGGATCGATCGGCTCGCGAGCCGGTCCTTGCCCGGCAACCTGGCGGCGCCGTTGCGGTGCCAGTGCGCGAACGGATCGTCCTCGACGCGGCGACCGAGCATCCGCGCGGCGACTTCGGGACTGCGACTCACGATCGTGAGCTTCACGCCCGGGCACTGGCGCTCGATCTCGTGGATGAGCCCGCGCAGGATCGCGCAGTCCCCGCGGTTCGCGCAGGTGTGGTTGCCGATCAGCAGCAGGTTCATGGCTGCGGCGCCACCTCGGCGAACATGCCGGTCGCGGGTGCATGCCCGCGCAGCAACGCGTCGTACAGATCCTCGAGTGCGCGCGTGCAGTGGTGGATGTCGAAGCGGTCGGCGATGAACGCGACGGCCGAGGCCGACATGAACGTGGCCAGCAGGTCGTCCTGCAGTAGTTTGGTCAGCTTTTCGCCGAGCGCGGCGACGTCGCCTTCGGGAAAGGCAAAGCCGGTGACGCCGGGAAGAATGCCTTCGGTCGCGCCGCCGCGCGCCGAGGTGACGACCGGCACGCCGCACGCCTGCGCCTCGAGGATGGAGATCGGCAGACCCTCTGCGTCACCGTTGGCCGCGGTGACGCTCGGCAGGCAGAAAATCCGCGCGGAGTCCAATTGACGCTTGACCGCCGCGCTGCTCACGCTGCCGAGGAATGTCACGTTCACGCCGAGCTGCGACGCGACCTGCCGGAACCGCGATTCCAGCGGGCCGTCTCCCGCCATGACCAGCTCGGCGTCCGGCACTTGCCTGCGCACGTCGGCAAAGGCCCGGATCAGCAGTTCGCCGCCCTTCTTCTCCACGAGGCGCCCGACGTACAGGATGCGTTTCGGCCGTGCCGCGACTGGCTTGCCCGAAAACGCGAAACGCGTGCGATCGACGCCGATGTAACGCACGGTGATGGACTCGGGCGCGATGCCGTAGTCGATCGCGCGCTGGCGGATCGCCTCGCTGACTGCGACGAAGTGCACGCCGGGTTGTTTCGACAGCGCGAGCAGCCGGTCGGGATATCGGCGGTTCGCAAGAGAAGTCCGCGACCGCCGCCATTCGTGCTCGTGAACGTTGATGTCGAAGCCGTGCAAGGTGACGACCACCGGAAGATCCAGTTTCTTCAGCAGCGGCCAGTAGTCGACGGCGTCGGTGCCGAAATGCACGTGCACCAGCGCTGCCTTCTCCGCGCGCAGGCGCTGCGCGGCGCCGGGCGGCGCCAGGTGCAGCTCGCGCAGCACGCGCTTGTAGAGCCGGCTCGGCAGCGTGGGCGTCGCGTTGTGCAGCAGGCGCAGGTCGAGTCCATCCACCGGCAAGCCCGGTTCGACCCGATGAGTGCCGACGAGCACGGGCTTCCAGCGCGAGCAGGCCAGCAACTGCTCGCGGATGAAGGTTTCCGAGTACGGCAGCAGGCCGGCGCGGCAGACGAGTACCTTGTTCATGTGTTCCTGGGCCCGGATCGGGCTGTAAAGCTTGCGCACCTGGTTGCGGAATGCGGCGCGGCCGAAGCGGCGGCGCGCCTCCTCGCGCGCGGCGGCGCTCATCCGCGAACGCAGCGACGTGTCGTCGGCCAGTTCGATGACGAGCTGCGCGAGCGCGTCGATCGAGTCCCCGACCAGGCCCGACGAGCCGTGCGTTACCGCATCGCGGTTGCCGATGCAGTCGTTGACCACGCAGGGCACTCCCGCGGCCATGGCCTGGATGACGGAGATCGGCAATCCTTCCCAGCGCGAGGTCTGCAGATAGACGTGCGCGCGCGACAGCAGCTCCATGACCTGCTCGCGGGTGCGCCAGCCCGTGATCTCGCAGCCCGCGGCCTCCAACACGGGGCGGTAGTTCGGCTCGCCGTCTCCTATCCACACGAACCGCAGGTCCGGGCGCCGGGCGCGCACGGCCCGCGCGACGGCCGCGAAGGAGTCCGGCGCTTTCTGACGGGAGAGCCGGCCGAGCGTGACGACGATGCGCTCGTTCGTCTCGCGGCCGTCGACGTCGAAGAATCGCTCGTCAACGGGATTCTCGAGCAGCAGCGCGTCCCGGCCGGACAGCTGCGACAGCAATTCCGCTTCGCCGCGTCCACAGCCGACCGGCGTCGCGCTGGTGCGCGCCGCCACGGACTCCAGCGACTTGAAGATGGCGTTGCGCACGCGCCGCTCGGGATCGAGGAACGAAAGACCGTGCGGCGAATAGAACACGCGGCACGGCCAGCGCATCGCGTGGTGCGCGAATCGCCCGATGAACCCGGCCTTGGATGAATGCAGGTGCAACACGTCCGGCGCGAACGTCGTGACGGTGCGCGCCAGCGCGCGCCAGAAGTCGACGGCGAATTTCACGTGCAGGCCCGAGGCCGGCGGCACGCGTACGAACTCAACGCCCGGCGGAAACAGCGTCGTGAGATTGGCCGGCGTCTCGGGCCGCTCGCTGTACACGACGACCTGGCGGGCACCGTCCGCCGCGAGTTCGTGCGCGAGCGATACGAGCACGCTCAGCGTGCCGGATGCGGCGCATTCGGTGGCATGAATGACTTTCATGATGCGGCGTTGCCCGCGCGCAGCGCCCGTTCGACGGTGACCGGTTCCGAAAGCCCCGCCCTCGCGCGGATCTCGGCGAGTACGCATTGCGCATTCGCGGTCCAGGTGTAGTGGTCCAGGCGACCCACACCATTACGCCGCAAGGCCTCGCGGATACGTGCATCACGCGCGGGCCCGCTCAACAGGGCCGCGAGTCCCGCGGGATCGAGCGGATCGAAGTACAGCGCCGCGTCGCCGCACACTTCCGGCAGCGCCGCCGCGCGCGCGGAGATGACCGGACAACCGTTCGCCATGGCTTCGAGCGCGGGCAGTCCGAAGCCTTCGTACAACGACGGAAACAGGAACCACGCCGCGTTGGCGTACAACGTGCCGAGGTGTTCGTCGGGCACGAAGCCGAGGAACTTCATGCGCGGATCGGCGGCGCCCGCGGAGCGGAAGATGCGCGCGTCCGCGGCGCCGGCCACCGCGATGGTCCACGGCAGATCGCGCAACCTCGACAGCGCTCGCGCGACGACCTCGAGGTTCTTGTTCGGCTTGAGACTGCCGACCAGCAGCAGGTATCGACCGGCGTCCAGCCCGTAGCGCGCAAGGGTTTCCGCGACGTCGCCCCGCGCAAGCGCGTGACTCCACCCCTCGCGTCCAACGACCACGCGATTCGCGATACCGTATCGGGTGCGGATCTCGCGCGCGGAGAATTCCGACACCGTCATCACGCTGGCCACGCGGTTGCGCAGCAGCGAAAGCAGCGCGTCGTGCCACCAGCGATATCGCGCGGAGAAACATCGCGGCACGGCCCGCACGGTCGCGTCGTGCACGGTGATCACCTGGTGCCGTTTGGCCACGGGACCGGAGTAACTGAAGTTCACGAGCAGGTCGTCGCGCGCGAACAGCGGCAGGGTCACCTGTTCCCATGCGTGTCCGCTCAGCCACGGCAGTTTGCGAACCTGGATGTGCCGCAGCGGCAATTCGTGTGCATCCCCCGGCACGGCGAGCACCAGCTCGAGTCCGGCGGACTGCTGCGCCAGCAGCGCGTCGAGCGCGAGCACGGTTTCGCGCGCGTAGCGCTGCACGCCGGTGTGCGGCTGCGCGAGAAAACGTCCGTTGAGAATCACGCGTGTCACAATTTCTCCTCGACCTGCCATTTGCCCTGTGTCTTGCGGAACAACACGGGATCGCCTTCCGCGGGAATGTGCGGGGTGAGCGACTGGAACCCGGCCGGCGCTTCCGCGAGCGTCGGCGCACCCTCCTGCCATCCGCGGAACTGCGGCTCCAGCGTCCATGCAACCGCCCACTCGCCGGCGTCATCGGTGCCGGTCGCCACGTAGTGATGCGAGCCCATGCGATAAGCGGCGACGTCGCTCGAGACCAGGCGCGCCACGGTGCGTGCGGCCTCGAACGCAGGCTTGGGCGTCAGGTCGGTACGCACCAGCCCGAAGCGATGCTGCGCGTCGGTCCGCGAAGGTCCGTCATCGATGAGGTCGTACCACCACACGCCCGCGATCCACGGGCGCGACCTTGCGAGCAACATGAATCTGACCAGGTAGCGGGCGGCCTCGCGCTCCGATACACCGTGGCGTCCCTGGTTCGTGGGCCAGCCCATCTCGGTGACGTAGACCGGAATGTCGCGCGCCGGCTCGGCGGATTTCAGCAATGCGTGCAGACGGTCCAGGCTCAGGATCGCGCCCTCCGGATTCACGCGATAACGAAACAGCGTGTAGCTGTGCACGGAGACCGCATCGACGTGCTCGAGGCCGCCGGCCGCGATGAACTCGCGAAACCATTCGAGATCGACGCCCGCGGTCGCGCCGGCGATGACCTCGGCGTCCGGATTGGCGGCGCGGATCGCGGCCGCGGCGGGCGCGAGCATGCGCGCGTAGTCGGAGGCCGAGCCGCTCTTCGCGGCGGGCTTCGAGCCGAAGCCGCTGTTCCACTCGTTCCACACCTCGAACTGCCGCACCGAATCGCGCAGGGTTTTCGTCACGAATCCCGCGTAGCGCGCATAGGCCGCGATGCCCGCCGGGGTTACGGGAAAGCCACCGCCGTCGTGAAACTTGTTGCCGTACGCGAGGATCACGACCGGACTGTGACCGCGTTGCGCGAGCTTCTGCATCGCCTGCCGCGACTCGGCATACCGCGCGGGATATTCGAGCACGCCCGCGCTTTTTTCGACGCCGCTCCAGTACGCGTCGTCGCGGATGCTGTTGAAGCCGCCCTCGTCCACGAGCCGCAGCACGGTGGCCGCGTCCGAGCGCGCCATCGCGAGGTGCACGCAGACGCCGAACTGGAATGCCGCGGCGTCTTGCGACACGAGTAGTAAGACGAGCAGCAGGCCGGGCATGTGCTTCATCGCGCCTCCGAGGGTGTCGCGTCGCGCTGCGTGGCGTGACGGGCACCGAAGAGATCGAAGAGCATCGACACGCACAGGGTGAGCGCGATCGTCAGCGCGGCGGAAGCGAGGCCGAGAATTCCGAGACCGGTCCGCGACAGGGTCTCGCCCGGAAACACCATCAACAGGGCTTTCTGCACGGAAACGTGCAGGATGAAGATGACCAGCGTGTGACGGCCGATCAGCGCCAGAGGGCGCGCGATCGCCGCGAAACGGCGCAACCCGCGCGACATGGCGAGCGTCAGCACGCAACCGGCGAGCGCGGCCGACAATGCGAGCGCGAACGGTTCGAATACACGCAGGTTGAGATCGACTTCGGAGGTTCCGAGCGACAGCGCGAACACAACCGCGGCGATCAAGAACGTCGCAGGATGCGCGACGGCCCGTCGCGCGGCGCTGCTGGTGCGTAGTGCCTGCCCTGTCCACACGAAGGCCGCGCACAACGGCAGCAGATCGAGGCTCCACGGCCAGCCGATGTAATCGGCCATCGGCAGTATCGCCGCCGCTCCGACGGCGAGTACTGCCGCGGCCGCCCACCCCGCGCTGTTCTTCACGCCGAGCGCGAGGGCATGAGTCGCGAACAACGCTAAGAACAACGAGGGCAGGAACCACAAATGCGACCACGGCAGCGTCTCGCCGGTCGCCCAGGCGACGCCGGACAACATGCCGGATACCGATTCGTCACGTGTCACGCACTTGATCGCGCCGATGACGAGGGCCGCGAGCAGGAACGGCGCGAGCAACCGGCGCGCGAGTCTCGGCAGCGCACGCAGCGGATCGCCAGGATGCATCACGCGGCCGCTCAGCATGAAGAACAACGGGACGTGGAACAGGAAGATCGCCGCGACGAGCGGCGGCCACGCCATGCTGAGCGCGCGGTTGTGCCCGAGCACCACCAGCACGATGGCAATGCCGCGCGCGACGTCGATCGACGCGTCACGGTCGGCCGGCATGGTCAGCGCGCGGGGCATGGCAAGGTCCCCTGCGGTTGTTCGACGACGGTGGCGCGCGCCTCGCGGCGCAGGTGGCCCGACGCCACGCCCGCGATCAGCCAGAACGTGGCCTGGACGAGGTCGGGGATGGCGATGAACCAGACGATCAGGAACCCGATGAGCCCGAAGCACAGCTGGCGCGACTCGGCATCGGTGCGTCGATAACAGGCCATGACCAGCGAGCCGGCGAAAGCGCAGAACGCGAACACGCCCGGCAGACCGGTGGTGGCGAGCAGCGTCGCGAGAAAACTCGACGCACGCGTGCTGCCGACACCGACACCGAGGCCGGCGCTCTCGATGAAGGTCTGCAGCGCGAGCATGTCCGCGGTGCTGCGACCGACGCCCGAGGAGCTGTCGGCCTTGTTGAGCACCAGGTCCTGGAGCGCCTGCGAGTCGAGCACCAGGTAGTCGACGCCCACGAACACCAGGCACGTGAACGCCACGGCCGCGGCGACCCGCACCTTGAGGCTTCCCGCGACGCGCCGGTCGAGCAGCAGCCACACCCCCACGAGCGCGACCAGTCCGAAGTAACCCAGCGACGAGGTCGACAACATGAGCACGCACAACGCGAACACGCCGAGCGCGGGTGCGCGACCGCCCAGCAGGAACAAACCGAGGCAGCCCACGAAGTTGTAGCCGAGCAGTGAAGGTTCCCAGAACGTCGAGGTGATGCGCTTGATGGGACCTGCCATCTGGTCCGGGAACTGGCCCACGCCGGTGTTGGAGTTGATGATCTCGGTCGGCCACGGCAGGCCGGCGTAATACGCGACGAGCTGGTACAGGCCGAGTACACACGCGAACGCGAGACCGTACGCGACGCCTTTCAGCGCCCAGCGCACCCCCTGCTCCTGCGTGGCCACGAGGTAGCTCGCGAACGAGAACAACATGAAGTTCGCGACCAGATAGAACGCCTGGATGATGTTCGTACCCGAAGGCGAGACCGCCGTGAAGGCGGCCTCGTTGATCGAGCCGCGGCTGCCCATCGCGTGCGCGATGCCGGCGAAGACCCGCGGCAGGAACACCGCGCCGAGCAACCCGATGGCCGTGAATGCGATCAGCCACAGTTGCGGCGCGGTCCACCCACCGGCCGCCGCCGGACCATTCGCTCCCACGCGCATCCGTTCGCGCAGGCAGTGAACGAATCCGACGGCGGTCAGTAGATAGGCGGGCGCCATGCCGGCCAGGCGTCCGCCGGCCGTCAGGACGAACGGCGAAGCGCCCTGCAGGAAACACGCGAAGCCGGTGACGGCCAGCCAGTGCAACGGACTGCGCAACGCCACGAGCACCAGGACCAGGAAGAACGGCGCGAACGCGGTCAGCTCCATGTGCCTCCTGTCGCCCACGGGGGCGCAAGGCCGAGCGCGGCGCGTTCATCGCCCCGCGCCATCGCGGGCTCGAGCAACCGCAGCAACTCGCCGGCTTTTGCGTTCCAGTCCTCGGCACGCGCGAGCTCGCGGGCGCGCTGAACCCGTGACTCATCGCTGGCCAGGACAAACGCATGGGCGACGGCGGCTGGAAACGCGTCTTCGTCCGCGGCAACGCACAGCGTCGGTGCAAACGATGCCCCGGGGCGCAACGTGGAAGTCGCCGCGATGGCCAGGCCCGCCGCCGCGTACTCGTACAGTTTCATCGGGCTGCGGCCCGCATTCGCGCTGTCCTTCGAGAATGGCAGCAGACCGACCGTGCACGCTCCGAGCAGTGCCGGCAGGCGTCGGTAGTCGACCGGGCCGAGCGCGAGGACATTGGCCAGGCGGAGCGCGCCCGCGACGCGATCCCCTCCCGGGCCCGCGAGCAGGAAATGGATGCGAGGCATCGCGCGTGCGGCGGCGCGCAGCGCGTCGGTGCCGAAACGGCCATCGAACGCGCCGACGTAGATGGCGCGAGTCGCACGTTCGCCCGGCAGGCCCGGCGGATCCTCGCCGGCACGAGCCGCGGCGAAATGCTCGTAGTCCACTCCATTGCCGATCACGTGCACCGTGCGTCCGCTCAGCGCGCGCAGATGCGTGGCCACGACTTCCGACGTGCCGATCAACACATTCGCGCGCCGGCAAAGCTCCTGTTCCAGGTCGACGATCCGCTCGTCGCCGCGCATCTGCGCGTACAAGTCGGTGGCCCGATACACGAGCGCCTTGGGCGAACGCACCACGAGTCCCGCGAGCCGCGGTTCGTCGACGATCAGGGCATCGGCTTCGTGCAGCCGCAGCGAACCGGTTGCGGACGAAGGAGATGTCAGCATCGTGGCGACGTGCATCGCCATCAGCGATCTGCTTCGCCTGGCCAGCATCCACGGCAGGAGCGAAAACGGCACGATGTCACGCACACCCGCGATGTCGCTGCCACCGCGCGACCAGCGCGCGAATCGGCGCCGCACGAATGTGTCGCTCAGCCGCAGCAGGTGGGCGGGAGTGACGGGCGCGCTCACGTGCAGTACTTCGTGGCCGCGCGTTGCGAATGCCTTCGCAAGGTGGTGGGAGCCCACGACGAAGTCGCCGCCCATCGCGGTGTGGCTCAGGAAGGCCGCCTTCATGGCGCGCCACCGCCGGTCAGCAGGCGACGTGCATCCGCCGGCATCGCGAGCACGAGATCGCCCAGGAATCTTTCCTGTAGTTCGAAGTGCGTGGAGTCGGCCGCGCGCGCGTCCGGCACGATCTGCGAGACGCGCACCAGCATGCCGTCGACCACCCTGCCCTGCATGCCTTCGCTGAAGATGTGGGCACGAGTCCGCCACGCGTTGGTGCTGTACAGACCACCGATGCGGATCCAGTAACTCACCGCTTCGCTGCGGCCCGGCGCGCTCACGAGCATGCGCGCGCCCGGGACGGCGGTCGCCGAAAGTGTGGCGTCGGACTTGCGCAGCACCGAGTAACCCTGCGACGTGTAGCAGAGCTCGGGGCGATGAATCTTGACCTCCTGGCGCTGGTGACGGCCGTAGGCCAGCGCGAGCATCACCACGTCGCCATTCGCGTTGACGTAGCTGCGCATGAGCACGTCGTCGTACGGCGCTTCGGGATCCGTCTCGCCCGGTCGCTGGCCGCGCGGGTCGATCGCCGTGACGGGGCCGTCGAGCTCGCGCCATCCAGCGAACTCGCGTGGCACGACATCCGCGAGCGGCGTCGCGTCGTACGCAGCCGCGGCGCGCGGAGTGAGATACCAGGCGGCGCCCGCCGCCAGCATCAACGCGCCGACGAGCATCACGTGACGACGCGACGCGCTCATGGTGTAGGCCTCGCCGGAACCAGCCGCGGCGGCGGGCGCAGCGTGCGACTGAACAGCATCAACAGGCGATCGAACGCGAAGAAGCCACCGAACGCCATCGCCACTTCGAGCAGGCCCGCGTGATCGTGGAACGCCTTGCCGCTGCTCTCGCCGCGGTAGTAGGTGATCAGCACCAGCAGGATCACGCGAATGATGTTCGCGAGGAACGCGATCGGCAGGATGCTGAGCAGCAGCGCGGCGTTGTGCGCGCGGCTCTGGTGACCGGCCAGGTAGACGTAGAGCAGACCGATGCCGGACAGCGCCACCATGGAATTCAGTCCCGAACAGGCGTCCGCGATCAGCAGGCTGTAGGAGCCGATGGTCAGCACGACGCCGTCACGCGCGATCGGATAGCCGAAGACGTGCAACGTCGTGTCGACCACGGCCGAGACCCAGCCCTTGAGTGGCAGCAGCACCTGGTCGAGCAGCGATCCGGGGATCGGCGCCATGAACACGACGAGCGCGATCGGAAACCACAGGCGGCGCAGGCCCTCTCGACCCATCGTGAGCCAGACCACTCCGAGCAGGATCGGAATCTGCGCAATCACCTCGAACAGGTAGATGGACTGCGACCGGGCCAGCACGTAGAGCACGAGACCGGAGAAAACCAGCGCGGCGCCGGGCGCCGCCGGTGCGCTCGCGTCCGCGCGCAGCCCAGCGCGTTCTCGCCAGACGAGCCAGAAGACGATCGCGAGAATGATCGGCCCCTGCGCGTTCTGCTCGAGCCGCCAGAAGACGCGATAGAGATCCACGTATGTCGGCACGAACAGCAGGGCAAGGCCCACTGACACCCAGGCCCAGTGCCATCGCGCAGTCGAAGATGCCGGCGCGCGCATGCCCGATCACGCTCCGAGCATGACCGCGCCGACCAGCTTCGCACGCGTGGGCGCCAGGCGTGCCTTGGCCGCCTCGATGTCCGCCAGGCGCGTCGCGTCACGCTCCGTGACCAGCAGGCAGCCGCCGCAGCGTGCGGCGATGAGCTGCGCATCGGCACATTCGAGCAGCGGCGGCGCCGTGGCGATCACCACGTCGAAGCTCACGGGCAGCACCTCCATGAGATCCGCGAAGGTCGCGCGCGCAAGCAATTCCTGCGGGTTGGGAACCGCGGCGCCCGCGCACAGAACCGACAACTGCGGAAAACCCGGCACTCCAACGAGTCCGACCGCCAGCGGCAGTTGGCCCGCGAGTATCTGGGCGAGGCCCTCCTCCTCCGTCAATCCGAACAACTCCCGCTGGCGTGGCGTACGCAGGTTCGTGTCGACGAGCAAGGTGCGCTCCCCGGTCTGCGAGAGCGCGATCGCGAGATTGGCCGCCAGCTGCGCTGAACTTCGTCCGGCGCGCGCCTCGAGCACCGCGAGCGAGCGACGCTGCTCCGAGAACCAGCGCATCTTGAGTTCGCTGCGCAGTTGTCGCAGTGCTTCGGCCGCCGGGCTCAGCGGCTCGTACGCGGCGTACAACGCCGTATCCAGATCCGAGGAGCCGTATTCGGCGACGGCGTATTCGAACTGCTGCGCCAGTCCGTCGCGCAGCTCCGCCTCCGGCACGCGCGACCAGTCGAGTTTCGTCTGCTTGTGGATGACGGTGGCCATGCGGCGTGAACCTCGTGTGGTCAGGCGGAGGCGCCGCGCGGCGCGAGTGCGAACATGCCGCGTCGCTTGCGGCCAATCCGGGGCGGACGCCGCGGTCGCGGCACTTCGGCCAGCAGCACGACGCCGGTGGCCAGTGTGATGTCGGTGCCGTCACGCACGCGCCGGTCGCGCCACTCGATCATCACCGCGAGCGCCATGCCGAACAGCGCGCCGAAGAACAGCGACGCGATCGCGTTCAGCATGACGCGTGGACGCGCGGGCGCGATCGGCCGCGTGGCGGGCACCAGCACGGCGACCGTGCCCTGGTCGAGCTGGCTCTCGAGCCGCACGGCGCTCGCGCGCTGCGTGGCCGCATCGTAGGCGCGCTGCGCGCTTTCGACTTCGCGGGTCAGCACCTCGCGCTCGTCGTTGACGCGCTTGAGTTCCAGGATGCGCTGCTTCTGTTCCTCGAGCGACGCTTCCATCTCCCTCGCGCGCTGCGTGGCGATCTGCGCGGTTTGCTCGATCGAGCCGCGCGCGGTTTCGAGCTCCGCCGCCAGGCGGCGGCGCAGGGATTCCACCTCCGCGGCGGCGCTGATGTAGTTAGGATGGCTCGCTCCGTACCGCTCGGCGACTTCCGCGAACTTGCTCTCGGCGCGCGTGAGATCGGCCTTCATGCTCTGCAGCAGTGTGTTGCCGAGGATGTCGGGCAGCTCCGCCGTGCGGCCCTTCCCGAGCGCCTGCTTCATCTGCTGGCGACGGGTCTGCGCGTCGGTGGCCGCGGTCTGCGCGGCCAGTGCCTCGGTCGAAATGCCGGCGAGCCGCGCGGTTTCGACGTCGAGACGGCCGTCGGTCGTGACCAGTTCGTTCTGGCGCTGGAACTGCGCGAGCCGCGACTGCGACTCCTCGAGCTTGGCGCGCAGGTCGACCAGCTGTTCGTCGAACCAGCGCGACTGCCGCCGGGCCGGATCGAGCTTGAGCTCGATGGTCGTCTGGATGTACGCCTCGGCCAGTGCGTTGGCGATCAGCGCGGCATCGCCCGACTGAGGCGCGGCGTACGAAACGTGGAACACATTGCTGTTGCGCGACAGCTCCACCTCGACATTGGCGAGCAACCGGTCCGCCAGCCACTCGCGCAGCTCGGCGCCGCCGTTGGCGCGGGTCTGGAATTCTTCCTGCAACGCACGGCTGTCGGCGAGCCGGTAACGATCGACCACCTTGAGCGCGACACTGCGGCTGGAGGCGATGTCGGCCTGCGTATTGAGGTAGCTCACGAGCTGCGGCGAACGCACCGCGTTGCCGGTGACGGGATCGACGTCCTTGATCTCGGCCACCAGCGTCGTGCGTGCGACGTAGGTTTCCGGCAGCAGCAGGCTCACACCCGTGACGAGCACGAAGAACGACACCAGCACGGTCAGCACGAGACCGCGCCGCGCACGCAGGATCCGCAGCAGTTGGGCGAACGTCAAAACAGGCTCTCCTTGACGTACACCACGTCGTCTTCCTCGAGGAGTTCGGCGCTGCCGATGGACTTGGCGAGTTCGCGTCCCTGCGCATCGCGCCGCTTGACGATCACGCGACGCTCCGAGCCCCGCGGCGTCAGACCGCCGCCCGCGGTGATGGCGCGCGACAGCGTCATGTTGCGTTCGAGTCGATAGGCGCCGGGCTTCTGTACTTCGCCGTAGATGTAGAAACGCGGCGCGCGCAGCACGTTGACCGTGTCGCCGTCGCTGACCATCGGGTTCTGCGAGGCATCGCCGCGGAACAGCGCCGCGAGATCGAGTGTCTGGCTCGACCCGTTGCGGCGAAGCAGGACGGCCTGGTCGCCACCCGAGTCTTCCGCGACGCCGCCGGCCTTGGCGAGCAGGTCGAGCACGCGGGTCGTGCCATCGAGGAAGTACTGCCCCGGCTTGCCCACCTGCCCCAGCACCGAGACCTTCTGGCTCAGGTATTCGACGATGAGCACCGACACCTGCGCCCCGCGGATGAAGTTGCCTTCCTGCAGGCGCTGCGCGATCACCTGTTCGAGCTCGCGGGTGGAGAGGCCTTCCGCCGCGATCTGACCGATGAGCGGAAACGTGATGTTGCCGGACTCGCTGACGCGAACGTCGGCCACGAGATCGGCGTAGCCGAACGTCGAGATCTTGAGCAGATCACCCGCGCCGAGTCGATAGTCCTCGCCGCCGCGCGTCGTGGCCGCGCCCGCCCACGCGGCGATCCCGAGCGTCAACAGCACGAAGTACTTCGACACTCGGCTCATTCCGCGGCCCTCGCGGTATCCGCCCTCAGCGTCGGTTTGGCGGGAGCGTCGGCCGGTGACGCGTAGACGATCTCCGCCGTGGCGCGTGCACGTTCGAGATACGTGTCGGTGGCCTCGCGATTGCGCGTGTTGCGCAGGAACTCCTCGATCATCGGCTTCGCGCGCTCGAGCGTGAGCGGCACGTCGTCGTCGATGCCCGTGATCGACATGAGCAACACGCTGCCGTTCTCCACCGGGTTGATGAACAGGTCTCCGACACTCGCCTTCGCGAACGTCGGCAGCTCGTCGACCGGCAGCTGCTCGGGCGAGATGCTCGCGAGCTGCGTTTCGTACTTGATACCGCGCGCATCGAGGATGCCGCGCACCTCGTCCACCGACTTGACGTCCTTCAGCGCCGCTGACACCTGCGGCGTGACGTCCGCGCCGGCCGCGCGAAACGTGGTCACGCGAAACTTGCGGCGGTTGGCGAACAGCAGCGGCTCGCGGTTGTAGTAGTCCTCGATCTCGGCCGCGGTGACCACGGACTTCGGATACACCACGCGCTCGGCGAAGATCTGCGCGAGCAGTTGTCGGCGCGCGTTTTCGAGCGACTGCACGAACGCGGTGTCGCGATCGATCTTCGCCGCGAGCGCGGCCTGCACCAGCAGCTCCTCGGAGGTCAGCGAGTCGATCGCGCGCCGGCGCACCTCCGGCGTCACCTCGCGCACGCCGCTGCGCTCGAGCACGCGGTTGAGCTGCATCACGGTGATTTCCTGGCCGTTGACGGTGGCGACGACCTGCGATCCCTTGCCGCCGGGCGACGACGAGCCGCAGGCCGCGAGCGACGCGACGAGCGCGAGCCCGCATGCCAGTCGCAAGGTCGTGTTCTTCGATTGGTGGATCATCGTCGTTCCCCTCGGTCAGTAAGCGCGTTTGTCGGTGAGCACCATGATTGCGGTGCGAAACAGGATCATGATGTCGAGCCACAGCGACCAGTGACGCAGGTACTCGAGATCGAACTCGATGCGCTTGGTCATCGAACCGAGGTCGTCGCCACCGCGATAGCCATTCACCTGCGCCCAGCCGGTGATGCCCGGCTTCACCTTGTGGCGGACCATGTAGCCGGGAATGAGCCGGCGGTATTGCTCGTTCACCGCGACCGCGTGCGGCCGCGGACCGACGATGCTCATGCTGCCTTCGAGCACGTTGAAGAGCTGTGGCAGCTCGTCGAGCGACGTGCGACGGATGAACGCGCCGAACGGCGTGACCCGCGCGTCGCCACGGCTCACCTGCGTGTAGCTGCGGTCACCGTCCTCGGTGACGGTCATCGAACGGAACTTGTAGACCGTGATCGGCTTGCCATCGAGGCCGTAACGTTTCTGGCGGAAGATGACCGGCCCCGGCGAAGTGATCCGCACGCCGATCGCGACGAACGCGAGGACCGGCGCCAATATCAGCGTCGCCACCCCGCCCACCGCGATGTCGGTGAGGCGCTTCGCCAATGCGCGCACGCCATAGAACGGCGATTCACGCACCGCGACCAGCGGAATCCCGCCGATGAGATCGAAGCGCGCCTGGATCAGATTGAAGGAGTACAGGTCCGGGACGAAGTAGATGGAGACCGTCGAGTCGCGCAGGCCATCGAGAAGTGTCAGCACGCGCGGATCGTGGTTCATGGGCAGCGTGACGTAGACGACGTTGATGTCGTTGCGCAGTACGTAGTCGATCACGTCGGAGCACTTGCCGAGCAGCTGACCCGGTGCGAGCGGCGTCACGCGGCCGTCGATGCGATCGTCGAAGAACCCCACGACCTCGATGCGCAGCAGCCGGTCGTCGCTCAGCGTCTTCTGCAGCCGCACTCCGAGAGGTGTGACGCCGACGATCACCGCGCGACGCAACGGCTGCGCGGGACGCAGCAGCACGTGGTGAGCGGCCCACTGCGCCGTCCACGCCGCGAATGGCGTGAGCAGACCCCAGCTCAGCAGCACCCGGTCGTCGAAGTGATCGCCGAGCGCCGAGAGGTTCATCAGCATCCACACGCAGGTGGCGAACAACGCCCAGCGCAGCGTGAGGTCGACGAGCTGCTGCAGCGCGCTACGCCACCCGCCCCGCTCGCCGATCTGCGGCACGCCGAGCAGTTCCGCCGCGCCCGCGAACCCCAGCACCGCGATGAGGAAATACGGTCCCCGCAGGGGCTCCTCGCGCCAGGCGAGGCAGGCTGCCAGCACCAGCACCGCCACCACCGGGTTGAGCAGCGATTTGATGACGAACACCGAGGAGGGGTCGGCGGCACTGAGGCCCGCCGTCCGATGACTCTTCTTTCGGACAACCATAACCCTTCCCTGTGGGAACCGTCGCTAACTACCCCCGTTTTTCTCGGGCCTGCACGGCCCGTTGCTGGTTATGCGGCCGTCATCGGACCGTCAGGCACGATTTGTCCGAGCGACTTCTGCTTGCGATGGAGCTGGAACGCGACCAGCCCTGCCCCGATGAGCAACATCAGCCAGGTTTCGAGCTCCGGCACCGCGGAGACCGCGACGCGGTAGGACGCGGCATAGAACCCGAAAGGCTTGCTGTCGCCAAAGATGGACAGCGAGTAGCTGCCCGGCGCCAGGTCCGCGAACGAGTACTGGCCGAGCGAGAGCGCACCACCGCCGAGCATTCCGCTCGCCGAGGAGAGACTCCAGTTGGCCGTCTGCAGGCGGAATGGCGTGAAGAAGCCGGAAATGGTCGAAGTGCTGGTGAGCGTGAAGTTGATGACGTCTTCGAAGCTCTCGTGCCGCGTGAACAGGCCGGCCACGAGGCCGAAATCGTTGTTCGAGAGCGTGCCGAGGTTGGTGTAGTGAGTCCCCGCGCCCGCCGACATCGAGCCGGTGAGGAGCATCGTGCAGATCAGCAGTTTTCTAAGAATCATTATCGCCTCCATGCAAGGAATATCGACAAGCGAAGCAATGCAAGTTCCGTTCCCCGTGATCGCACCATTACGGGCGGCGACCATGGGACGCTACTTAAGTAGTTTGACGCGCGGATTGCAACTGTCGCTTTTTGAATGTCGCCGCGTGAATACACCGCTATTCACGAGCAAATCCGCGAAATTTATCTTTCGCGACGCGCCAGAACGTATTGACATGCGCGCATCGTCGGCGAATCGCTGCACGCGCGCGGTGCGGTCTAACTGCTTTCAGCGCACCGAATGCATGCGCGTGATGTCCATCATCGAGCGTGACGGTAATTGGCGACGTCTCGCGATGCGGAGTCTGCTTGTAGGAATCGGATTACGCGCGAAGATTTTTTTGCGCGCGCGGCAGATGGCGACGTCTAGCTAGCGATGGATGGCGTGGCGAGATCAGTCAACCCACTCGCGCCCACCGGAAAGAACAGCGCGTGACCTTTCGATCCACGGATCCGTGAACATCGAAATGGATGTGGGGTGCGCGCCAGTCGCCTCTCGCCGTGGCATATGGGCCGTCGCGATCGGTCCGCAGGCGGGCAGTTGCCCGAGCTCGTCACTCCGCCGCCTCCTCGACGTCCCGCATTTCGCTGATGAGTTCCTGCGCGGAGTAGAAAAGCGGCGACAACACGTGGCGATTCTCGCCCAGATCCTCCTCCTTCGCTTCCGCGGTCAACGTGCCGCGCTGTGTGAGCACGAAGAACCTCGTGTAACCCGGCCTCGGCAGCGAGGTATCCGCCGCGGGCTCGAGTTGTTCCAGGTTGTGATCCGCGAATGCGACGAGTGATCGCGCAGCCACCGCCGGTCCTTCGTGGTCACCGAGGCCGACCATTCCGCCGCCGGTGCTGAAGTACAGACTGGCCGTGCCGTCGCAAATCGCTACCAGAGTCACTACTGCCTCTGGATAGCCGGTTTCCATGATCACGCCGAATGTCTGGTTCTTCACCCCCAGTGCCGCGGCGGTGGAGCCGAGTGCCTGGGATCGAAGCTCTGTGTAGATCTCGGCCGTCGCGTAGTTCATGACAGTCGCTCCTGCATCGCTCCATCAACCACAAACATATCCAGCTTGCTGCGCCGCAGACTACTGGCTGGACTCCTCATTTCCTCTGCCGCTACCGTTTGGCCCATGACAACCAAACGCAGCAAATACGATCCGCTCGCGACCTCGGGCCAGACGCGCTGGCTCGTGCTCCGCGACATGTTCCACAACGTGCTGGACTCCACCGAACTCGCTCCGGGCACGGACCTGCGCCAGGCATTCGCCGACGGCCTCGCCACGCTCGAGCGCGACGGCTGGCGGAGCGAAGGCGCCTCGGGCGGGATGGTCTTCATCCGGCGCAATGGCGAACGACGCTTCCTGGCGATCCACGAGGCCGATCCGCACGAGCCGGTACCACTCGGGCACGGGTCGCACTTCGGACGTTGCGCGACCTGCGAGTGACGCCGGCGCACGCAAGTGCCTGATTGTGACCTGGAGCGCAGTTCGGTTCGGGGTTCGCTTCAGCAAATCCCGGGACGGCACGCTAGACTCGGGTCGTGCAATTTCCGCTGACGGCGCTCCTGGGTATCGCTTTCGCTCTTTCCGAAGCGGCGCTGGGCTTTTTCAAGCGCTCGCGCGACGACAGCGTCGACGCGGACCGCCGCTCGCTGCGCCTGCTGTGGATCACGAATACCGTCGTGGTGTTCGCGGGCATCGTCGCGTCATACCGCCTGCCGCAGGCCGCCATCGGCGCGGCGCAACCGCTTTTCTGGATCGGCACGCACCTGTTCGCGGCCGGCCTCGTGCTGCGTTGGTATTCGATCTACTACCTTGGCCGCTACTTCACGGTGAACGTCGCGATTCACTCGCGTCACGAGATCATCGATACGGGTCCGTACAAGCGGATTCGACACCCGTCGTACGCGGGCGCGCTGCTCGCGTTCCTCGGACTCGCGCTGTGTCTGGACAACTGGGTGTCGCTCGCGGTGATCGTCATTCCGACGATGCTCGCGTTTCGCCGGCGCATGAACGTCGAGGAACACGCGCTCGCGAACGCACTCGGCACGCCGTACACGAGCTACATGCGGCGCACGAAGCGCCTGGTGCCGCGCATCTATTAGATTGGGTCAGGCAATGCGTTTGCGCGCGTGATGTGCGCCGGCCGACTCTCCCAGCCCTGCCTTGGCCGGTCCATTGAGCACCGCGCCATCGACGCTGAAGCGCGAACCATGGCACGGGCAATCCCAGCTCTTCTCGCTCGAGTTCCACTGCACGACGCAGCCCAGATGCGTGCACACCGCGGAGCGCTCGTGCAGAGAGCCATCCTGGTCGCGATACACGGCCACGAGCGAGGCGCCATCGCGCACGATCGCACCCTCGCCGCTCGGGATGTCACGGCGGTCGCGCACCTCGGCGCCGCGCGTCCAGTCGCGGATCATGTGGCCGACGACGTTCGCGTTCTCACCCAGATAGGTCGCGGCCGCGCGCACGTTCTTGCGCGCGGGGTCGTAGATTTTCTCGTACGGATTGAGCCGGCCGACGATGAGGTCGGACAGGATCATGCCGGCGAGCGTGCCGTGGGTCATGCCGTTGCCGGAATCGCCGGTGGCGATGTACACATTCTCGTCGTCGAGCGGATTGCGGCCGATGAACGCGAGTCCGTCGACGGGCTCCATGATCTGGCCCGACCAGCGGTGCGTGACCTCGCCGAGTAGTTTGAAGTGCGTGCGGCTCCATTCCTCGAGCCGCTGGAAACGCAGCGGCGCGTCGTTCGCCTGGCCTGTCTTGTGATCCTCACCGCCGACGATGAGGGTGTCGCGCGCGTCGCCGCGCACGCGGCGTGCGTAGTGGTATGGGTCCTCGAGGTCCCAGTAGAGATGCGGTGGCACGGATTCCTTGGGGATGTCGAAGCCGAGCACGTACGTGCGGTAGGCGGCCTGCTTGGTGTGCATGCGGACGCGATCGTTGAACGGCGTGTTGGTCGCGACGACGACGTGCATCGCGCGCACGGTCGCCCCGGACTCGAGCGTGACGGTGGCGTTCTCGCCGCCGGTCACCTTGACGGCGCGTGTGCCGGTTGCGATGCGCCCGCCGCGGCGAGCGAACGCGCGCGCGAGTCCGCGCACGTAACGCCCCGCGTGGAAGGTCGCCTGGTTCGCGAATCGCAGCGCGGGGCTTTCGAAGGAGACGCTGTCGAGCCGCAATGCGTCGATCGGCTCGGGATCCAGGCCGAGCCGCGACGCGGAGACTTCCTCGTCGCGCAGCAACCGGTCTTGCGTGGGGCTCGTGCTGATCAGGTAGCCGTTGACGCGCTCGAAGTCGCAGGCGATGCCCTCTTCCTGCACGATGAACTGGATCTGGTCGATCGCGGCGCGGTGGCTGTCCACCGCGAGCCGGGTGTCCTCGACGCCGAACAGCCGTTCGAGGCGCGAGAAGCGATCGTCGAGCACGGCGGTCAGGTGCGCGGTGGTGCGGCCGGTCTCGCCGGCGCCGGGGGCGTAGGCGTCGAGCACCTGCACGTCGTACCCGTCGCGCTGCAGTAGATAGGCCGTGGTGAGGCCGGCGATGCCGGCGCCGATCACGCAGACGGCCGCGTCATCGGGCGGACGGGAGACGGCGTCGGCGGGCACGGCCTCGTGCCAGATGGGGAGCGTCTCGTCGGGGGTTCGCAACATGGCAGACTCCGTGCGGCCACTCTGTGAATGACGAGCACACGATGGGCGTTTCGGAAGTCCGGCGAAATCGGCGGGCGCTGACGAGACGCCGTCGATCAGGCTGACGGCTCAGGGTCAGGTCTGACCCCTTTTGCTAGGAAACGGAGAATGTCCCCATTTTTCGGGGCGCTTCCATTCTTCGCGGGTCTGGCCCCAGGCGTCCACGGGCATGTCCTGGAACGGAAATGGCATGGCGACCCGCCGCAGCAGGCGTGAGCCGAGTTTTTTCGCAACGCCCTGCGAGGCCTTGTTGTCCTCGTGGATCGCGTGGATCACCTCGGTCCAGCCGAGTACATCGAACGCGTAATCCATTGCGGCCGCCGCGCCTTCGCTCGCATATCCCTTGCCCCAGTGCGCGCGGGCGATGCCCCAGCCGACTTCCGCGCCCGGCCAGCCCTCCGGAAACCACGGGCCGAGACGTCCCACCCATTGGCCGGAGGATTTTTCGATCACGGAGAACATCGCGATGCCGGTCATGTGCCAGCAGCCGCACATGCCCATGAAGGTGCGCCACGCGGTGGCGCGCACCTGTGGGCCGCCGATGAAACGCGTCGCCTCTTCGTCGGCCTGGAATTCCGCCCACGCATCGAAATCCTCCATGCGCGGCGGGCGCAGGATCAGACGAGGGGTTTCGATCCGGAGGGTATTCAGATCGGGGCGTCGCATGGCGCGGAGCATAAACGCTCCGCGAGCGATACCGCGACGGGCTCACGCCCTGAGACTGCGTCGCGTCTGCTTCAGCGCGATACGCTTCATGCGCTGCATCGCGACTTCGAACTGTTCGTCGACCTGCTCCCCGAGCAACACGAGGCGCTCATTGTAGTCGTCGAACTTCACGCGCTGGCCGGTCTTGTAGCGCACCGAATAGGCCGTCTCGGTGTAATGAATGTCCACTTCGAACGAGCGTCGGCGCTGGGTGTACCGCGCGACGATGTGTCCGGGCGCGACGGCCGTGGCATCGAACTTGTGCTTGAGAAGCGCCTGCAGCAGTGCGCGTTGGACCTCTCCGATCGGGATCCGGGTGCCATCCTTGAGCGTCGGAACCTCTCGGTCGACGATGTCCTGGATCCGTGTTTCGTCGGCGCGCGCGGACGGAGCGGTCGCGAGCAGCGCCGTGGCCACCAGGGAAAATAGGATTCCGCCGCGGAAAATCATGACTTTTCACGCTAATGGCCGGGTCCCGCATGAGCAATCTCGCGCGCCCGAAACTGTGCGCTGCTTCGAATGTCTTCGGCCGCCGACACCCGGGGAATCCCCCAATCGGAACTCATCTGGAGCTGCTAGTGTCCGTGTTACATGCCCGCCAATAAGAAGCGCCGACTGACACTCGCGGTGATCCTGGGTTACGTCCCCGTCGCGATCCTCTACCTGACCTTCAGCGGCGAGCTCGGCGCGGCCGACTGGCGCACCGCGTCGCGCGAACCCGTGGGCCTCGCGCCCGACCCGGCGACCACGCCGGAGGCGGTCGTGCAGGTCTACTCGGCGCGGGCCGTGAGCTGGCGGGGCTGGTTCGGTGTGCACACCTGGATCGCGGTCAAGCCGGCGGATGCCAGCGAGTTCACGGTGCACGAGGTCATGGGCTGGCGGCTCAAACGCACGGGCACCGCGCTCGTCGCGCGCAACCGGCCGGCGGATGGGCGCTGGTATGGAGCGAAGCCCGAGTTGTTAGGCGACATACGCGGCCCGGGCGTGGACGAGATCATCCAGCGCATCGAGACCGCGGTGGCCGAGTACCCCTACCCCGACCGGTACCACGTGTGGCCGGGCCCGAATTCGAATACGTTCACGGCATTCGTGTTGCGCAGGGTGCCGGAGCTGCGCGTCGATCTGCCACCGACCGCCATCGGCAAGGATTACCTCGGCTGGCGCTCGGTGCACAAGACGCCGAGCGGCACGGGTGGACAGGCGAGCCTGTTTGGCGTGGTGGGAGTCGCCGCCGGCGTCGAGGAAGGACTCGAGGTGAACGTGCTCGGCCTCAATTTCGGCGTCGATCCGAAGAGCCTGTCGCTCAAACTACCGATCGTGGGGCGGCTCGGGCCGCGCAACCCGCCGGCCCCGAAGATCTTGCCGGCGCCGCCCGAGATTGCTGCCTCGGCGCTGTGATGTCGCGGGGCGGATCACGATCCACCACATCCGCCACCGCAGCCACCGCCCGAGCAGCCCGCTGCACCGTCGCCGCCGCCCGCGCCATCGCCGAATCCGGCGGTGGAACCATCGATGCTGGCATCGTTGAATCGATCGGCGCAGCTCGCCTCTCCACCCGCCACCGCACCCGCTGACGCGCCCGCTGCTTGCGCAAGCCGGCGCCGGCACTGCAGGTCGTACACGAACCCATCGGCGATGCCGAGCTTGCGGTCGATCGCGAACAACAGTGGCAGCCGGGTCGCCTTGAACGGACTGATGTTCTCCTCGAGGCAGCAGAACCACCACACGCGGCGCAGGCCTTCGTTGTCGTCCACGACCGGGCCCAGCTTCACCGCGGGTGTGTGATGCAGGAAGCGGCCGAACGCGTGGTCGCAGAACGCGGCGTACGTCCTCGTGAACAGGATGAACTCGTGCCACATGTCGTCGACCACGCGCGAAGGCATCGACACGCGGCGGAATCCGCTCTTGAGATACGCCAGAAAGAACTGCCGCAGCGCGCGCGCGACGAGTTGCTGTTCCTTTGCGCCGAGTCCGGGCCGCGCATTCGCGAACTTCTCGAACATTTCATCGGGGAACATGCAGCTGCGGATGTACTTCTCGCGACTCGCCTTCCGGTGAATGCCACGAAGCGCAAGCGCTCCAATGGCAACCAGCGAGGCGCACACGGCGAGCGTCGTCAATAACATCTGCTCCCTCGCTTACTCGAACAAAGGGAACCCGAGCAGGAACCAGAAAACCATGAACGCCACCGCGGCAGTAGCCGCCACTCGCCACGAAGTCAGCAGCCTCACTCTGTACGCATCACAGAATGCAATCGCGGCTTCGCCCGAACCTGCTACGTACTGGCGTGTCCGCAGAAAGGTATAGGTCGGGAAAGCACTCATGGGATCGAGGTCGGTCCAGACATCTTTCGTTCCCCTCCTGGATCGCTCCCACAACTCCGGAAAATCCGCCCTGAGCCCCTCGGAAAAGCGCCAGTGAATGCAGGACTCCGCGGCAATCGCCACCATGAAAACGATGAACGATGCATTCGTGGGATGCAGAAGTGCGGTCGACAGCGACATGAACGGTAGATAGTTCGAGACTTCCCCTGGATCAGCCGCGATCAGTATAGGCCGAGGGGATCATCCGTGCCAGGCACCACCTTCTACTCGAGTTTTTCGTCTTCCGCCTTGGCCTGCGCCATCGCCTCCGGCTCCAGCTGCTCGGCGGAACGATTGAGGTGAATGAACAAGCCCCACGCGGCGACCAGCGCCGCCACCGAGATCAGCAGCGCCGCCGCGAACCAGAGCTGCGTCGGATCTTCATGCAATGCCTTGAAAGTCGCCACGAGACCTTCGATCGCCAGCGCGACCACGACGACGACGAAGAACCTGGAGACGAATCTGCGCGCGCGTGTAGGCGCGCCGATGTTGGCATCGCGAATGATCTCCTCCTCGAAGATGGTCTCGGCGATTTGCAGCGCGACGACCGCGGCCGCCAGCAACCCCACCGCCTCGATGATCATCTGCGCGGCTCCACGATCCAATTCGCCCATGACTGCAAGTCCGCCGAGGCGTACGGCGATCGTGATGAGCACGAGCGAGGCGGCGGTGAACAGCACCGCGGTCAGGCCATGGACCAGCCGGAACAGGGTCACGACGGCTTTCATTGCTCGGGCTTTCGGAGACGAAGCGGTTAGTTGGCTCGAGTTCAGCCTAACGCCGTATGCAGTCCGGATCGACCTCAAATCGG
>JAEZCN010000188.1 GCA_023433515.1 Pseudomonadota bacterium | reverse complement strand
GCGGTAAACTCGCCGCCGTGCGCCGCGCCGACTTCCACTACGAACTTCCCGAAAACCTCATTGCCCAGCAACCGCTCGCCGAGCGATCGGCGAGCCGGTTGCTCACGCTCGACGGTGCGACCGGCGCGATGGCCGATCGCCAGTTCCGCGAGCTGCCGCAACTGCTGTCGCCGGGCGACCTGCTGGTCTTCAACGACACGCGGGTGATTCCCGCGCGGCTGTACGCGCTCAAGGAATCCGGCGGCAAGGTCGAGCTGCTGCTCGAGCGGCCGCTCGACGGCGCCCGGGCGCTGGTGCATGCGCGCGCGAGCAAGCCACTCAGGCCGTCGATGGTGCTGTCGAGCCGCGGTGGCCCGATCCGCGTGATCGAGCGGCGCGGCGACCTGTGGGTGATCGAACTACCCGAGCCCGCGCTCAATTTCTTCGAACGCCACGGCCAGATGCCGTTGCCGCCGTACATCCGGCGCGAGCCCGATGCGGCCGACAGCACGCGATACCAGAGCGTGTTCGCCAGGAAACGCGGCGCGGTCGCGGCGCCCACCGCGAGCCTGCATTTCGACGACGAACTCGTCGCGGCGATCGAGGCGCGCGGCGTCGAACGCGCGTTCGTGACGTTGCACGTCGGCGCCGGGACGTTCCAGCCGGTGCGTACGGACGCGGTCGGCGCGCACGTCATGCACGCGGAGTTCGTCGAGGTGAGCGAGGCGGCGTGCGAGGCCGTCGCGCGGACCCGCGGGCGTGGCGGCCGCGTGATCGCGGTCGGCACGACCGTGGTGCGCGCGCTCGAGAGCGCGGCCGGGAATGGAAAACTCGCGCCGCACGTCGGCGATTCGTCGCTGTTCATCGTGCCTGGATTCAAGTTCCGCGTCGTGGATGCGATGGTCACGAATTTCCATCTGCCCGAATCGACGCTGCTCATGCTGGTGAGCGCGTTCGCGGGCCGCGAGGCCGTGCTGGCCGCGTACCAGCACGCCGTCGACGCGCGGTACCGCTTTTTCAGCTACGGTGACGCCATGTTCGTGAACCCGACACTCGACGCGCTCGCGCGTCGCGATTCTTCTTTCGCCACATGACGGCCCGTTTCACGTTATCAGGCACCGCGGGTGCTGCCCGTCGCGGTCGCCTCGAGCTCGCGCACGGCACGGTCGAGACGCCGGCATTCATGCCCGTGGGCACCTATGGCACGGTCAAGGCGATGACGCCGGAAGAACTCGTCGGGCTCGGCGCGCACATCGTTCTCGGCAACACGTTCCACCTGATGCTGCGCCCGGGAAACGAGATCATGCGCGCGCACGGTGGGCTGCATGGATTCATGCACTGGCCGCGTCCGATCCTCACGGATTCCGGCGGCTTCCAGGTCTTCAGCCTCGAGAGCCTGCGCAAGATCACGGAAGAGGGCGTGATGTTCCGCTCGCCGATCGATGGCAGCGCCGTGCGCCTCACGCCGGAAGACTCGATGGATACGCAGCTCGCGCTCGGCTCCGACATCGCGATGGCGCTCGACGACTGCACGCCGTATCCGGCGACGGAGAAGCAGGCGCGCGATTCGATGGAGCGCTCGATGCGCTGGGAAGCGCGCAGCCACGCTCACTATTACCGGCCCTCATCGTCCGGAGAGGGACCTCCCGGCGAGTTGTTTGGCATCGTGCAGGGCGGCATGCACCTGTCGCTGCGCCTGGCATCGCTCGAAACCTTGTCGAAGCTGCCCTGGAAAGGCTTCGCGGTCGGCGGCCTCGCGGTGGGTGAGCCGGAAGAGGAACGCCTGCGGATCCTCGAAGGCCTCGTGCCGCACATGCCCGCCGACCGGCCTCGTTACCTGATGGGCGTCGGCCGTCCCCGGGACATCGTGGCGGCGGTGCTGCGCGGCATCGACATGTTCGACTGCGTCATGCCGACGCGGCATGCGCGCAACGGACACCTGTTCACGTCGCAGGGCGTGGTGAACATCCGCAATGCCGCCCACCTGGCCGACACGGGGCCGCTGGACCCGGAATGCGCGTGTTACACCTGCCGGAACTTCTCGCGCGCCTACCTGCGGCACCTCGACCGCTGCAACGAAATCCTCGGTGCGCGGCTCAATACCATCCACAACCTGCATTACTACCTCGAGCTCATGCGGCAGCTGCGCGCCGGCATCGAATCGGGCTCCCTGGAAGGGGTGATCAGGCGGTATTGCCGGAGCCCGGAAGGCCCGGAACAACTCGTTGTGGCATAGATTTGTTTTTCGGCCAAAATACGCGGCCCCCGTGGCCCCTCGCCGCGGTGGCCCGTCCATTACGTGTGAGATAACACCATGAATTCATTGATCCCCGACGCGATGGCCCAGGCCGCAGGCGGCGCCCCGGCCGGCAGCGGCGCCATGCCGCTCATCATGATGGCGGTCTTCGTCGTCATCTTCTATTTCCTTCTGATCCGTCCGCAGCAGAAGAAGCAGAAGGAGCACCAGGCCATGCTGGGCAAGCTCGCGGTGGGCGACGAGGTCATCACGGCCGGCGGCATCCTCGGCCGCATCGTCGAGATCGGCGACCAGTTCCTCACGCTCGAGATCGCCGACAACGTGCGCATCAAGGTGCAGCGCTTCCAGGTCACCTCGCTGGTGCCGAAAGGCACACTGAAAGGGGCCTGATTCGTGCTCGAGTACCCGCGCTGGAAATACATCCTCGTTTCCGCAGTCCTGCTGGTCGCGCTGATCTTCGCGATGCCTAACTTCTTCGGCGACGACTACGCGCTGCAGGTGGCGCGCAAGGATCGCGCCGCGATGACCACCGAGGAGCTCACGAAGGTCGAGAACGTCCTCGAGGGCTCCGGCGTCACGTTCAATCGCATCTACCTGGATGCCGGCAACGTGATGATCCGTTTCCCGGACGGCGACCAGCAGCTCAAGGCGCGCGACGTCGTCAAGGACGAGACCAACGGCCTCACGAAGGACTACGTCAACGCGATGTCCTACGCCTCGCGCGCTCCGCGCTGGGTGACGTGGCTGGGTCTGCGCGCGATGCCGCTGGGCCTCGACCTGCGCGGGGGACTCTATCTACTGTACGAAGTGGACGTGAACGGCGCGGTCGCGCAGCTGTTGAACACTTACGAGCAGGATTTCCGGCGCGCGCTCAATACCGGGAACATCCCGTTCACCGACATCAACACGCTCACCGTCGACTCGGACATCCCGAACGGCCTGCGCGTGCTGCTGCCGCCCGGCGCGGATCGCGGCCAGGTGCGCACGGCGCTCAACAAGGCGCAGGCCGACATCTCCTGCCGCGACGCCGACGTGAGCACGGGTCCGGCGGTCGACTGCGTGATGACGCTGCAGCAGGTGCGCGAGCGCCAGGATTTCGCGATCACCGCGAACATCACCACGCTGCGCAACCGCGTGAACGAGCTCGGCGTGTCCGAGCCCATCGTGCAGCGCCAGGGCCTGAACCGCATCGTCGTGCAGCTTCCGGGCGTGCAGAACTCGGCCGAGGTGAAGGACCTGCTCGGCAAGGTCGCGACGCTCGAATATCGCATGGTCGATCCGCGTCCGATCCCGCCGAGTGGCCGCGCGCCGGTCGGCGCGAAGATCGTTCCGGACAAGAATGGAAACCCGGTGATGGTCAAGCGCGACATCATCGTCACCGGCAACCAGCTCCTGAACGCGTCGCCGAGCACGGGCCAGTCCGGCCCGCAGGTCGACGTGACGCTCGACAGCGCCGGCGGCGAGGAGATGCTGCGCAATACGCGCGCGAATCTCGGCAAGCCGATGGCCGTCATCTTCATCGAGCAGCGGCGCGAGATCGCCAACGTCGACGGCAAGGAAGTCGTGCGCGACATCAAGGACGAGAAGGTCATCAGCGTCGCGACCATCCAGGGCGTGTTCGGCTCGCGCTTCCAGACCACGGGACTCTCGGCCACCGAAGCCAGCGAGTTGTCGAAGCTGTTGCGCGGCGGCGCGCTGACGGCGCCGATCTCGATCGCGAACGAGCAGACCATCGGTCCGCAGCTCGGCAAGGAGAACATCCGCAAGGGCGTGACCGCGCTGCTGGTCGGCATGGCGGCGCTGTTCGCCTTCATGATCCTGTACTACCACCTGTTCGGCATCGTCGCGAACCTGACACTGATCGCCAACGTGGTGCTGCTGACCGCGTTGCTGTCGATGCTGGGCACCGCGCTGTCGTTGCCTGGTATCGCGGGCATCATCCTCACCGTCGGCATGGCGGTCGATGCGAACGTGCTGATCTACGAACGCATACGCGAGGAACTGCGCAACGGCGTATCACCGCAGGCGGCGATCAAGGCCGGCTTCGAGCGGGCGTTCTCCGCGATCATGGATTCGAATCTCACGACGCTCATCGCGGGTATCGTGCTGTTCGTTTTCGGCACGGGCCCGATCAAGGGCTTCGCGATCGTGCTGTCGCTCGGCATCCTCACGTCGATGTTCACGGCGTTGATGGGTTCGCGCGCGCTGTTGACGCTCATATACGGCGGCAAGCGCAAGGTCACCAAGCTGGCCATCGGCTGAGCGGGAATCGAGGTAAACAGTCATGGAATTCTTCCACCGTAAGACCAACTTCCCGTTCATGGCCACGCGCAAGGTGTGGTACACGCTTTCCGCGGTATTCATGATCGCCTCGTTCGCGTCGTTCTACGTCAAGGGTCTGAACTTCGCGATCGATTTCACCGGCGGCGTGAGCGTGGAGGCGTCGTTCACGATGGATGCCCCGCTCGACAGGATCCACGCGGCCGTCGAAGCGGCCGGCTATCACGAGCCCCAGGTGCAACGATTCGGATCGGTGCGCGACATCGCGATCCGCTTGCCGCCAACGGGCGAAAACGCGGAACAGCTCCGGCCGAAGTTCGAGAGCCTGCTCAAGGACATCGATCCGGCGGCGCGGATCACCAAGCTCGAGGTCGTGGGACCGCAGGTCGGCGACGAACTGCGCTACGCGGCGATCGTTTCGCTGTCGGTGACGCTGGTGCTCATCGGCCTCTACATCGTGCTTCGGTTCCACACCTGGCGCCTGTCGCTCGGCGCGATCTTCGCCGTGATGCACGATCCCATCCTGGTGTTGGGCGTGTTCTCGATCACGCAGACCCCGTTCGATCTCGCCGTGGTCGCGGCCATCCTCGCCGTGGTCGGTTACTCGCTGAACGACACGATCGTCGTGTTCGACCGTATCCGCGAGAACTTCGAGAAGAACCGGCGCCAGGAGCCGTCGATCACCCTCGACCAGGCGATCAATCAGACGCTGTCGCGCACGATCATGACCAAGTTCACGACTTCGATCGTGATCGTGGCGCTGCTGATCCTCGGTGGTTCGGCGTTGCGCGGTTTCTCCGAGGCGCTGCTCATCGGTATCGTCGCCGGCACGTACTCCTCGATCTACATATCGAGCGCGATTGCGCTGTCCTGCGGCCTCAAGGCGGAGCACGTGTTCCCGACCGTGAGGAAGGATCCGATCGACGAACTGCCGTAAGGTGACGGACATCGTCGCATGATGGAGTTGCTGACCGATCCTCAGGCGTGGATAGCGTTCGTCACGCTGTCCGCGCTCGAGATCGTCCTCGGCATCGACAACATTATCTTCATCTCGATCCTCGTGAGCCGCCTGCCGCCGGAGCGGCGCGAGGCGGCGCGGGTCACGGGTCTCGCGTTCGCGATGCTGACGCGCATCGCGTTGCTGTTTTCCATCGTGTGGCTGACCCGGCTCACGAAACCCTGGTTCGGCGTCTTCGGCTTCGAATTCTCGGGGCGCGACATCATCCTCTTCCTCGGCGGCCTGTTCCTGCTTGCCAAGAGCGTCACCGAGATACACGGCACGATCGAGGGAGTGGAAGAGCACCGAACCACGCGCACGTACGCGAACTTCACGGCCATCGTCGTGCAGATCGGCGTCATCGACATCGTGTTCTCACTCGATTCGGTGTTCACCGCGGTGGGTCTCGCGACGCCCGAGCAGATCCCCATCATGGTGGCCGCCATCGTCCTGGCCATTGTCGTGATGATTCTGGTGGCGCGATCGATCAGCGCATTCATCGAGCGGCATCCGACCATCAAGATCCTGGCGCTCGCCTTCCTCATTCTCGTAGGTGTCGTGCTCGTCGCGGATGCATTCCATTTCGACGTACCGAAGGGTTACCTGTACTTCGCGATGGCCTTCTCGGTCGGCGTGGAAATGGTGAACATCCGCCTGCGGCGCCGGATCGACTCACGCCGGCAAAAGAACAACGAAGATACGGAAGGCGGCTGAAGGGCGAGAAGGGACGAACATGAGGGACAGACTTGAAGCCTGTCCCCATTCTCGCGGCCACTCTCGCTTTTACGCGGGTCGGCTGCCTACACTACGGGCAATACAAGAAATGCGGGGTCTGCGATGAGCTGGAACTGGCGCAAGAAGTCCGTTGATCAGGTCCAATCCGAATTCGACCACGGCGAGCTGAAACGCACGCTCGGTCCCATTCACCTTGTCCTGTTCGGCATCGGCTGCATCATCGGCGCGGGCATTTTCGTGCGCACCGGCACGGCAGCCGCGCAATACGCCGGACCCGCCGTCATCCTTTCGTTCGTCATCGCGGGCATCGTCTGCGCATTCGCGGGACTGTGTTACGCCGAACTTGCCTCGATGCTCCCGGTATCCGGCTCGGCCTACACCTACGCGTACACGACGATCGGTGAGTTCGGCGCCTGGATCATGGGCGCATTGCTCCTTCTCGAATATGCACTTGCCGCGTCGGTGGTCGCGGTCGGATGGTCCGGCTACGCGGTGAGTCTGCTGAATGACATAGGCATCCACCTCCCGGCGATGTTCACCCAGCCGTATGGCGAGCTGGTCGTCAATTCGCTGTACACGATCCCGCTCAGCGATCCCGCGGTGAGCCTGAACGGCGTCACCGCGTCGCTCGCCGACGGATCGACGGTGCAATTCTTCTCGAGCGGCGTCGCGACCATCGCGGGCGACTTCACCGCTTCGCTCGCGCAATACGACGTCGTGAAGCCCGCGACCGGCGGCTTCGCGCTCATCAACGCGCTCGACATCGACGTGGCGAACAGTGCGCAGGCGACGCTCACGGCGGCGACGAAGGTCCTCGATCCCTCGACCGCTTCGCTGCGCGATCTGGCGGCGGGAACACTGGTGAACGTGCCGGCGCAATCGGTCGTGCAACTCCCGGCCTCGACGGTCGTGGCGATTCCCGCCGCGTCCATCGCAACCTCGCTGTTCAACCTGCCCGCGGTGTTCATCACGCTGGCCTGTACGTCGCTGCTCGTGCTCGGCGTCTCCGAGTCCGCGACGGTCAATAACGTCATCGTCGCGATCAAGGTGACCGTGATCCTGCTGTTCATCGGCGTGGGCGCGTTCTTCATCGACAGCGCGAACTGGCAGCCCTTCATTCCGGAAGCGACCGGCGTCGAGGACCAGTTCGGCATCGACGGCATCATTCGCGCGGCGATGATCGTGTTCTTCGCGTATATCGGTTTCGAGGCGGTCTCGACGGCCGGACAGGAAGCGAGGAACCCGCGCAAGGACATGCCGATCGGCATCCTGGGATCGCTGATCATCTGCACGATCCTCTACATGCTGACCGCCGCGGTGCTCACGGGCGTGGTGTCGTTCACGAAGCTCAACGTGGCCGCGCCCGTGGCGACCGCCGTCGACAACTTCGGTCCGGACTGGGGCTGGCTGGCCAAGCTGATCAAGATCGGCGCGATCGCCGGCCTGTCCTCGGTCGTGCTCGTGCTGATGTTCGGCCAGACGCGCGTGTTCTATTCCATGTCGCGCGACGGCCTGTTGCCGAAGGTGCTCGCCAAGGTGCACCCGAAGTTCAAGACGCCATGGATCAACACCCTGATCGTCGGCGTGGTGGTTTCGATTTTCGCGGCCGTGTTCGACATCAACGCGCTCGGCGACCTGACCTCGGTCGGCACGCTCGTGGCGTTCGGCCTGGTGTGTTTCTCGGTGCTCTGGCTGCGCTTCAAGCGCCCGGACCTGCCGCGTCACTTCAAGGTGCCGTTGTTCCCGGTGCTGCCCGCGGTGGGCGTGATCATCTGCTTCTGGCTCGCGTATGACGGCGCGACGGTGCACATCCGCTGGTGGTTCGCCGGCTTCCTGACGGTGGCGATCGCGCTGTACTTCGCATACGCGTTCTGGGCCAGCCCGTTGCGGAACAAACCCGCCGAAGAGGCAAAGTCCACCAGCTAACGAACTAATGGGGACATTCCTCGTTTCCTAGCAAACGGGGACAGACCTCGATTCGGGGCTCGATGAGCCCCGGCGATCGTCTGGCGTCTGCGCAACGGCATGGCCGTCGCCCACGCGATGGGGAGTCGCTCTTGCGGCGCCGATTACCCTTTGGGATCGCCAGTGCGCTGGCCGCCGGCCGTGCCAGCGGGAAATTCGGTCAACGCGTGCCGGCTTCACACGGGGTTCGTCCGCCAGATGCCGCATGCGCTCAACCCCATCGCATGTGCGCCGTCCATGCCGTGCACGGGAAGCGGTGATCGCCGGGACTCATCGAGCTGCGCACCGACGCTATCGCCAGGCTCGCTGGTAGATGGCACGAAACATCCGCTACGCCTTGTGGCTAAGAGCCTGAGCAAAGAGCCGCAAGACTCGACGGCGTGGGGGCACGAGCGGCGGGTCAGGTCTGTCCCCGTTTGCTAGGAAACGAGGAATGTCCCCATTACGTCATTACGTCAGGTTGGCGGGGACGTGTGGGGCGATCGCCGCGACCAGCGCGCTGAACACCTTCGGCGTGCCGCCGATGATGTGGCCACCTTGTTTGTAGTCTTCGCCGGTCAGCGTGCCGACGCGACCTCCGGCCTCGGTGATGAGCAGCGTGCCGGCCGCCGTGTCCCAGGGCTTGAGGCCCATCTCCCAGAATCCGTCGCAACGGCCCGCGGCGACGTAGGCGAGGTCGAGCGCGGCGGCGCCGGGTCGGCGCAGGCCGGCGGCCTTCGTCATCACGGTTTTGAGCATGGCGAGGTATTCGTCGAGCCAGGGCGAGTCGGTGCGGTAGGGGAATCCCGTCGCGATCAGAGAGCCTTCGAGCGTCGCCTGCTTGCTCACACGCATCCGGCGTCCCTCGACTTGCGCACCTTCGCCGCGCGAGGCCGTGAACAGCTCCTGGCGCATCGGATCGAACACGACGGCGTGTTCGAGGCGGCCGCGGATCTGGCAGGCGATGGAGACCGCGAACGTCGGGAAGCCGTGCATGAAATTCGTCGTGCCGTCGAGCGGATCGATGATCCAGACGACTTCGCTGTTGCCCGACGCGCCGCTTTCCTCGGCGAGGAACGCATGGTCGGGATACAGCCGGCGGACGGTCTCGATGATGTCGGCTTCGGCGGCCCGATCCACCTCGGTGACGTAGTCGTTACGGCCCTTGCTGTGGACTTCCACGGCTTCGAGACGCGGGATCGCGCGAACGATGATGTCACCGGCGCGGCGCGCCGCGCGGACCGCGATGTTCAATAGGGGCTGCATGCGAAGGTCAGGGCTCGAAAAAGGGCCGCTATCATACAGCCCGTGCCGCTGTCCGCCATTCGCATAGTCCTGGCCGAGCCCTCGCACCCCGGAAACATCGGGGCGGTGGCGCGCGCCATGAAGAACATGGGGCTCTCGGAGCTCGTGCTCGTCAGACCCAAGGCATTTCCGCATGCGGAAGCCACTGCCCGCGCGTCGGGCGCCGACGACGTGCTCGCGCGCGCCCGCGTAGTCGACAGCGTCACCGAGGCCGTCGCCGACTGCGGCTTCGTGGCGGCCACGACCTCGCGGCCGCGCGACCAGAATTTCCGTGCGCTCGACCTGCACGATGCCGCGCAGCGGATCTTCGAGATGAGCGCGCGCGGCCCGGCGGCCGTGCTGTTCGGCGCCGAGCGCACGGGACTCACCAACGAAGAACTCGCGCTCGCGCACCTGCTGATCCGGATTCCCGCGAACCCTGACTACCCGTCGCTCAATCTCGCGATGGCCGTGCAACTGGCTACCTACGAGCTGTTCCGCGCCGCCGGTTCGCCCGCGAGCGCGCGTCCGCTGTCGGAGGCGACCGTGCCGCTCGCACCCGGCGCCGAGATGGAGCGCTTCTACGTGCACCTGCAGCAGGTGATGGACGAGATCGACTTCAAGGACCGCACGACGGGCGGTACCCACCTCATGACGCGCATCCGCCGCCTGTTCCAGCGCTGCGAGATGGACCAGAACGAGGTGAACATCCTGCGCGGGATCCTGACGGCCGTGCAGTCGAAGAGACGCACCGCCGGAAAACCATGACCGTCGTGCCTATCTACCTCGATTACGCGGCCACGACTCCCGTCGATCCGCGCGTGGCCACCGCCATGACCGAGTGCCTGACCTCGGCCGATCTGCAGGGAAATCCCGCCTCGGCCACGCATGGCTTCGGCCTCGCGGCGCACGATGCCGTCGAGCGCGCGCGCGCCGACGTGGCCGCGCTGATCGACGCGGAGCCGCGCGAGATCATCTTCACCTCGGGCGCGACCGAGGCCAACAACCTCGCGCTGATCGGCGCCGCGCACGCGGCGCGCCGCGCGGGCAACGGGCGAGGTCACATCGTGAGCGCGCGCGCCGAGCACAAGTCCGTGCTCGACGCGCTGCGCCAGCTCGAGCGCGAAGGTTTCGCCGTCTCGCTGCTCGAGCCGGACGAGTGGGGCCGCGTGCCGGTCGACGCGGTACGCGTCGCGCTGCGTGACGACACGCTGCTCGTGTCCGTGATGGACTCGAACAACGAGATCGGCTGCATCAACGACGTCGATACGATCGCCGCGATCTGCCGCGAGCGCGGCGTGCTCACGCACACCGACGCGAGCCAGAGTTGCGGCAAGCGCGCGATATCGGTGCGTCGCACGCAGGTCGACCTGCTTTCGCTCACCGCGCACAAGCTGTACGGCCCCAAGGGAATCGGCGCGTTGTACGTGCGCGAGACCGCGCGTCCGAGGATCGCGCCGATCGTGTTCGGAGGTGGGCACGAACGCGGACTGCGTTCTGGAACCCTCGCCACTCACCAGGTCGCCGGCTTCGGCGCGGCCGCGAAGCTGGCGCGGCAGGAACTGCCGACCCAGGCACAGCGGCTCGACGCGCTGAAGGCGCAACTCATGGTGGGCCTGTCGAACCTGCCGGGCGCGCATCTCAACACGCTGGCGGGACCCGCGTCGCTGCCCGGGATCGTCAACGTGTCCTTCGAAGGCGTCGAAGGGGAAAGCCTCGTGACCGGCCTCACGGAGATCGCCGTCTCCACCGGCTCGGCCTGCAGCTCGGCGACACGCGAGCCGAGTTACGTACTGCGCGCGCTGGGGCGGGACACCGAACTTGCCCAGAGTTCGCTGCGCCTGAGCTTCGGGCGTTTCACGGGACCGGCCGACATCGATGCCGCCCTGGCTGCGATCCGCCGCGAGCTCTCGCGGCTGCGTGTCATCGCGGGATGTCCGGCGATTCCGGACGCGAGCGCGGACCTGCCCGCAACCGATCGCGTGCCGGGAACTCTGTTCGGGCGTGGGCTGAGCCCCCTGGCCCAACGCTATTTCCGGGCAGCGCCGCGCCCGGCGCCTCCCCGGCAGGGAGACGTTCCAGACGGTGACATCCGACATGGCCAGGCGGGGCGGGTGGCCGATGGCGCAGCCGTCACGTTCGAGCTGCAAATCGCCGGTGGCATTGTGAATAGCGCCCGTTTCAGTGCCTATGGATGCCCCCATACTCTGGCCGTCACCGCGTGGTTGTGCGAGGCGCTCGAAGGCGCCCGGACGGACAATCTCGCGGTGGGGACCCCGGTCGACTGGGCGGAAAAATTCGCGGTTCCGCCCGAGAAACTCGGGCGACTGCTGGTCGTCGAAGATGCATTGCGAGCGGCCCTGGGCCGCTAGAATTCGCGCAAGGAAACGGTTCGAAATGGCTATCTCGCTCACGCAGGCTGCGGCCGACCGGGTCAAATCATTCATCGCCTCGCGCGGCAAGGGCCTCGGCCTGCGCCTCGGAGTCCGCAAGACCGGCTGCTCGGGGTTTGCCTATGTCGTCAACTATGCGGACGACGCCTCCCAGACCGACCACGTGTTCGAGGAACACGGGGTCAAGGTCTTCGTCGATCCGGACAGCCTGCCGCTGATCAACGGCACCACGGTGGACTTCGTCAAACAGGGTCTCAACGAGGCCTTCCGCTTCCACAACCCGAACATCAAAGGGGAATGTGGCTGCGGCGAGTCATTCAACGTCTGACACATTCACGGACGGCGCCCTTGGCGACGTTTCCTGCATGGCGCGCAGCGCCTGGTGAGTCGCCGTCCTTAAATTTCAGCGAGTTACTCGCAGGGCGAGCGGTCTGCCGGTACAATCGCGCGCCTCTAAGCCCCCACGAGGAATCACGTTCATGGCGCTCGAGCGCACCTTCTCCATCATCAAGCCCGACGGCGTAGCCCGTAACCTCATCGGCCAGGTCCTGAGCCGTTTCGAAAAGGCCGGCCTGCGCGTCGTCGCCGCCCGCATGCAGCATCTGTCGCAGCGGGAAGCCGAGGGTTTCTACGCGGTGCATGCCGCCCGTCCGTTCTTCAAGGATCTCGTGAAGTACATGACCTCCGGTCCGGTGCTGCTGCAGGTACTCGAAGGCGAAGACGCCATCGCGAAGAATCGCGAGATCATGGGCGCCACCGATCCGAAGAAGGCCGCGCCGGGCACCATCCGCGCCGATTTCGCCGAGAGCATCGAGGCGAACACCGTGCACGGATCCGACGCCCCGGAAACGGCCGTGAAGGAAATCGCGTATTTCTTCCGCGAGACGGAGATCTGCCCGCGGGCCTGATCGCATGAGTACCGCCGATTCCCAAGTCGCCGACGAACGAATCAACCTGCTGGGTCTGCAGAAGACGGACCTCGAGTCGTTCGTGGGCGGGCTCGGCAGCAAGCCCTTCCGTGCGCGTCAGATCATGAACTGGCTGTACAAGCGCGGCGAGAGCGACATCTCGGCGATGACCGACCTGGCCAAGGACTTCCGCGCGCAGCTCGCGCAGCGCGCGGAAGTCAGACTACCCGAGATCGTGAAGACGCAGGTCGCATCCGACGGCACGCGCAAGTGGCTGCTGTCGGGCGGCAACGGCCAGGCCTTCGAGATGGTGTTCATCCCGGAGGAGGAGCGCGGCACGTTGTGCATTTCCTCGCAGGTCGGCTGCGTGCTGGACTGCACGTTCTGCTCGACGGCGCAGCAGGGATTCAACCGCAATCTCACCACCGCGGAGATCGTCGGGCAGGTGTGGCTCGCGAATCGCGAGCTCGCGGGCGAGCTGGGATGGAAGGCCGGCCCGGGTGAAAACGAAGGTGGCCGCATCATCACGAACATCGTGCTGATGGGCATGGGCGAACCGCTCGCGAACTTCCGCAACGTCGTGCCCGCGATCCGCATCTTCCTCGACGACCTCGGCTTCGATATCTCGCGCCGCCGCGTGACGCTTTCCACGTCCGGCCTCGTGCCGCAGATCTACAAGCTCGCCCAGGAAACGAACTGCGCGCTCGCGGTTTCGCTGCACGCGCCGAACGACGAACTGCGCAGCGAACTGGTGCCGATCAACCGCAAGCACAACATCGCCGAGTTGCTGGAAGCCTGCTGGCACTACCTCGACGAACAGAACGGGCGCAGCGTGACCTTCGAGTACGTGATGCTGGACGGCGTCAACGACCAGCCCCGTCACGCGCGCGAGCTCGCCAGACTGCTGCACGGCAAGCCCGCCAAGCTCAACCTCATTCCATTCAACCCGTTTCCCGGTACGAAGTACCGGCGCTCGCCGCAGGCGGCGATCGAGGCGTTCCGCGACGAGCTCAATGCTCGCGGACTGATCGCCACCATCCGCAAGACTCGCGGCGACGACATCGATGCGGCCTGCGGACAGCTCGCGGGCCAGGTCACGGACCGCACCATCGTGCGGCTCGGCTCGAAAACCTTCGGATTGCAGGTACGCGCATGAAACATCCGCTTCGCTTGGCGATCATGTTGTTGGCCTGCACGCTCGCCGCGTGCGTCACCAATACCAAGGACGGCGGCAAGCCGCTCAAGGGTGAGGATCCACAGCACACCGCCGCGAAGTACAACGTCCAGCTGGGCACGGCTTACCTGCAGCAGGGCAACTACCCGCTCGCGAAGGAAAAGCTCGAGCGCTCGCTCAAGCAGAACCCGCGCGACCCGGACGTGCACACGAGCCTCGCGCTGCTGTACGACCGCACCGGCGACCAGAAGCTCGCGGACCGGCACTACCGCGAGGCGCTGCGGCTCGCGCCCGAAAAGCCCGCCGTCATCAACAACTACGCCGTCTACCTGTGCAAGAGCGGCCGCGTGGACGAGGGCGTCGAGCGCTTCAGGGCGGTGGCGGCCAGCAAGTTCTACCAGACGCCCGAGGTCGCGCTGACCAATGCCGGCGTGTGCCTGCGCAGCGCCAAGCGCCTCGACGAGGCGCAGGCGAGTTTCGTCGGCGCCGTCAGGGCGCGGCCTAACTACAGCGAAGCGACCGTGCAGCTCGCCAGCCTGCACCTCGAGCGGAACCAGGTCGCCGAGGCGCGCAAGGTGGTGGACACCTACATCGACGCCTTCAAGCCCAACCCGGACGTGTTGCTGTCCGCGGTCAGCGTGGCGCGCGCCGCCAAGGACCGCATGGCCGAGGAAAAATACTCGCGCGCACTGCGCCTCGAGTTCCCCGATTCCGCCCAGGCGCGCGCGCTCAAGCGCAGTCCGTAGGCGCCGTTCCCCGGGCAAGTGATGGGCGACTCGCAGACCTCCGCTACCGGCCAGCCGGAACAGCCGCGTTCGATCGGCGAGCGGCTGCGCGCCGCGCGCGAACGCGTCGGATACTCCGTCGCCGCCGCCGCGGAAAAGCTGCACCTCGACCCGAAGGTCATCGAGGCGCTCGAGGCCGACCGTTTCGCGGATCTCGGCGCATCCGTGTACGTGCGCGGCCACCTGCGCCGCTACGGCGACTTCGTCGGCGAGCAGGGACGGGAGCTCGTGGATGCATACGGCGCGCGCGAAGCACGTCCGGTGCCGCCCGATCTCACGCAGATCCCGCATGCCGATCGACGCGCCGATCCGCGCCGGCTCGTTCCGCCGTTGATCGTGGTGGGGAGCGGACTCGCACTGCTGGCGGCGATCTGGTGGGTGCTCGCGGGATCGAACCGCGGCGTGGAGTCGACCTCTCCCGTTGCCGAGACCACTTCCGTGTCCGACGCAGCACCCCAGGCAACGCCGGTGGGCTTGAGCACACCCGCACCCGCGGCAACCGGGACGGAAACGACTGCGGAGCCCGCGGCATCCGCACCCGGGCCGGCGCCCGAGCCGGCGCCGGCGCCCGTCCAACGCGAGGTGCCGCCGCCCGCGCGGCCTGCGCGGCTCACGCTGCAACTCACGAATGACAGCTGGGTCGAAGTCTACGATTCGCGCGGCGAGCGCCTGTTTTACGACGTCGCGAGCGCGGGCAGCGTACAGAGTGTTGAAGGGCTGCCTCCCTTACGTGTGACGTTAGGTAACGCGGCGGGAGTCGCGATCGAAGTCAATGGTCGAAGCCGTGAAATACCTGCAAGTGCGATGGACGGTGAAGGCGCGCGCTTCGTCGTGAATCGATCCGGTTCGCTGTCGCGGGCCCGCTAACAAGAAAACCGTTTCCGCAAGAACAACATGTCCCGCAACATCCAGCCGGTCACCGGCATGAAAGACGTCCTGCCGGAAGACATCGGCGTGTGGCGACACGTCGAGTCGACCATGCGTGCCGTCCTCGACGCCTACGGCTACCAGGAAATGCGCGTGCCGGTGGTCGAGCACACCGAGCTCTTCAAGCGCGCCATCGGCGAATTCACCGACGTGGTCGAGAAGGAGATGTACACCTTCACGGACCAGGGCGGAGACAGCCTCACGCTGCGGCCCGAGGCGACCGCCGGCATCGTGCGCGCCACGATTTCCAACGGCATGCTGCGCGGTGCGCGGCTCAAGTTATGGTGCCAGGGACCGATGTTCCGGCACGAGAAACCGCAGAAGGGACGTTTCCGGCAGTTCAACCAGATCGATCTCGAGGCCATCGGCTTCGCGGGCCCGGACGTGGACGTCGAGATCATCGCGCTCACCGCGCGGCTCTGGAAGTTGTTAGGCCTGACGCGGGTGAAGCTGCAGATCAATTCGCTCGGGACGCCCGAATCGCGCAAGGCCTACCGCGCGCTGCTGCAGGATTTTTTCCGCGCGCACCTCGACAAACTCGACGATGACGGCAAGCGGCGACTCGAGGGCAACCCGCTGCGCATCCTCGACAGCAAGTATCCGCCGACGCAGGAGATCGTGAAGAACGCGCCGGTGCTCACCGAGCACCTCGACGCCGAGTCGCAGGCGCATTTCGCGGAGCTGCGCGCCGGTCTCGACGAGCTCGGCATTCCATACGTCGTCAATCCACGGCTGGTGCGCGGCCTCGACTATTACAGCCGCACCGTGTTCGAGTGGATCACCGACGCGCTCGGCAGCCAGGACGCGGTGTGCTCCGGCGGCCGTTACGACGGGTTGATTGCGCAGATGGGCGGCGAGCCGACCCCCGCGATCGGCTTCGCGATGGGCGTCGAACGCGTCGTCGAGCTGGTCAAACTCGCCGGGGCCGTGCCGGCGCTCCCGGTTCCGGACGTGTTCGTCATGGCGCAGGGGGAGCGCGCCCAACGCAAGGCCCTGGCGCTGGCCGAGCAGCTGCGCGACGACATCGAGGGCTGCCGCGTCGTGGTCCATTGCGGTACCGCCAAGTTCAAGACACAGTTCCGCCGCGCGGACGAATCCGGGGCGCGGATGGCACTCATCGTCGGCGACGACGAGCTGGAGCGCGGTGTGGTCGCGCTCAAGCCGCTGCGCGGCGCCGAGACCACACAGGTTGAACATCCTCTCGCTCAGGTGAGCGCGAAGGTCGAAGAGTTTCTGAGGAGAGCGACGTGAGCGAATTGAACGATGCTGAACAGCTTGAACAGGTCAAAGGTTGGTTCAAGGAGAACGGCCTGTGGATCGTCATCGGTGTGGTGATCGGCGTGGGTGGGCTCGGCGGTTACCGCTGGTACGAGCAGCGCCGCGAGACACAGGCCGAGACGGCGGCGGAACGTTATGGCGCCATGATGGACGCCTTCCAGCGCAACGATCGCACGCGCGGACTCACGCTCGTCGAGGAGATCAACCGCGAATACGCGTGGACGCCCTATGCGCAGCTCTCGAAGCTGGTCGCCGCGCGCGTGCACGTCGAGGCCAATGAACTCGACAAGGCCGCGGCCAGTCTGAAGTCCGTGGTCGACACGGCCGACGACCGGGAAGTGCAGCTGATCGCACGCACGCGACTCGCGCGCGTGTTGTCCGCGCAGGGCAAACACGACGAGGCACTGGCGGCGCTCAAGGTCGAGGATGTCGGCGCGTTCGCGCCGCGTTTCGCCGAAACGCGTGGCGACGTGCTGCTCGCCAAGGGCGACCGGGACGGCGCGCTGCGCGAATACCAGGCGGCGCGCGTCGCGGGCACGCAGGGTGCGGTCGATCTCGACCTGCTCGATCTCAAGATACGGGATCTCGGGGGCAATCCGCCGCCGAGAGAAGAGGAGTCCTGATGAAAGTTCGCGGACTGTTGCTGCTGGCGGCGCTGGGTATCCTCGCCGCGGCCTGTGATTCGAAGAGCAAGAAGGTCGATCAGCCGGTCGACCTGACCGACATCGCCAATCCGACGGTGCGCGTGAACCGGCTGTGGAGCGCGAGCGTGGGCGGCGGCGGCAAGAAGCTGCGGCTGGGCCTGGGCCTCTCGAGCGGCGGCGACCGGTTGTTCGCGGCCGGGCACGATGGAGACGTCGCGGCGTTCAACCTCAAGAACGGCCGGCAGATCTGGCGCACGAAGACCGATCTGCCGCTCGCGGGCGGCACCGGCACGAACGGCAACGTGGTCGCGGTCGGCTCGGCGGACGGAGTGGTCATCGTGCTCGGGGCGGACAATGGCGCCGAGCGCTGGCGCGCGAACGTGGGCGGCGAAGTGTTGTCCGCGCCCGCGGTCGCGGACGACCAGATCGTCGTGCGCACGGTCGACGGCCGGTTGCACGCGCTTTCGCTCGAAGACGGCAAACCGCTCTGGGAAGCCGAGCAGAACATTCCGCGTCTCACGCTGCGCGGCGTGTCCACGCCGGTCGTGGCGCGCGACCTCGCGCTTTCGGGTTTCGACAATGGCCGGGTGATCGCGGTGAGTCTCGAAGACGGCACGACCGTCTGGGAAGCGGCCGTGTCCCCATCGAAAGGACGTACCGAGCTCGAGCGGCTCAATGACATCGACTCGGCCGTCAAGGTCGTGGGCGACGACGTGTTCGTCGCCGGATTCCAGGGCCGCGCGGGCATGCTCGCGCTCGATTCCGGCCAGGTGTGGTGGGCGCGCGAGGTTTCCAGCTACCGCGGCGTCGACGTCGACGACGATCATCTCTACGTCGCGACTTCCAGCGGCGAGCTGCTCGCGCTGAGCCGCCGCAGCGGCGGCGAGGTCTGGCGCAACGAATCGGTCAAGTTCCGCAGCCTCTCGGCACCCGCGGTAGTCGGCGATTACGTGGTGGTGGCGGATCTCGAGAGTTACGTGCACTGGTTCGATCGCGCGACCGGCGCCGCCGTGGGCCGCGCGAAGACCTCGGGCGACCGTATCAACAACGCGCCGCTGGTCGTGGACGGCGTGCTCTACGTGATCAACGACAAGGGCGACATCACCGCGCTGCAAGGCGTCCCGGTCGCCGCGCGGAATCGCTCGCGCGATGCCGAAGCCGCGGAGCCCGCCGCGCAGCCGGCGGGCGGCTGATGCCGCCGCGGCGGCACTAGTCAGAGTTCCGGGATGCTGCCGGTCATCGCCATCGTCGGGCGGCCGAATGTCGGCAAGTCCACGCTTTTCAACACGCTGACGCAGACGCGCGACGCGATCGTCGCGGACGTGCCCGGCGTCACGCGCGACCGCCAGTACGGCTACGGGAGGCTGGGTCCGGTCCAGTACGTGTGCATCGACACGGGTGGGCTGGTCGAGAATCCCAGTGGCATGGACGCGCTCATGCGCATCCAGACCGAACACGCGATCAAGGAAGCCGACCGCCTGGTATTCGTCGCCGACGCACGCGCCGGGCTCACTCCGCAGGACCAGTTTTTCGCGCGCGAGCTGCGCAAGTCCGGCAAGCCCGTGTATCTCGCCGTCAACAAGGCCGAGGGCCTGGAAGCGGCGATCGCGGCGGCCGATTTCCATTCGCTCGGCCTGGGCGAACCGCACGCGATCGCGGCCACGCACGGGTATGGCTGCGAGCAGCTCATGGACCTCGTGCTCGAGGGTTTTCCGCCCGCGCCGCCCGAAGACGAAGAGTCCGAAGACGGCCGCATCCGCATCGCGATCATCGGGCGGCCGAACGTCGGCAAGTCCACGCTGATCAACCGCCTCATCGGCGAGGAACGCGTGATCACGAGCGACATCGCGGGCACCACGCGCGACAGCATCCTCGTGCCGTTCGAGCGCGATGGTCGCGAGTTCATGCTGATCGACACGGCCGGCGTACGACGCCGCGCGAAGATCGACGACGAGATCGAGCAGTTGTCCGTATCGAAGACACTGCAGGCCATCGCCGAGGCGCACGTCGTCGTCATGGTGGTCGACGCGCAGGACTCGATCGGCGAGCAGGACGCGAGCGTGCTGGGTCTGGCGCTCAGTCGCGGCCGCGCGCTGATCCTCGCGGTCAACAAGTGGGACAACATCCCGATGGAGCAGCGCGAGGAGATCCGCCGGCTGCTCACGCTCAAGATCGATTTCATCCCGTTCGCGCCCGTGCACTTCGTGAGCGCGCGGCATGGCACGGGAGTCGGCGACCTCACGGCCTCGATGATCCGGGCGTACGAGGCGGCGATGCGCAAGATGCCGACGCCGGCGCTCACCAAGGCGATGGAGGCGGCAATGGCTCAGCACCAGCCGCCCATCGTGCGCGGCCGCCGCATCCGGCTGCGCTACGCGCACCAGGGCGGCCGCAATCCGCCGCGCATCGTCGTGCACGGCAGCCAGGCCGCGCACGTGCCCGAGTCGTACAAGCGTTATCTCGCGAACGTGTTCCGCGAGCGGTTCGACCTGTTCGCGACGCCGGTGTCGGTGGAATTCCGCAGCGACATCAATCCGTTCCTCAAGGACAAGCCCAAGGAAAAGCGCGGCCTCAAGACCTCGCAGAAGGAAAGGCGCGAACGGCGCATCCGCAAGGATCGCGCCAAGCGGCCGGCGAAGAAGAAGTAGATAGGTCGTCCCGCGCGCCGGGCGACGAGCCGGGTTCTCTCGTTACAGCGGCAGGCGTGACAGGATGTTCGTCACGCGCCTCAGGCATTCGGCGTTCGCGCCGGCCTTGGCGTCAGCCCGCAGCATGCTTTCCTCGTCGGCCATGAGAAGCTTCTCCAGCTGATCCTTCCACTGCGTCAGGATGGCGCGCTTCTGGGCGGGCGTGAATTCCGCCGAGGCCTCGAGCACTTCCGGTGAGGCGAACACGACATTCGGATTCTTCATTGCCTGCTGAAGGTTCATGGAAGCCCTCGGTTGCGATCGTCGATGCGCGCGGCTGCGCGGGCATTATGAACGATGACTTGCGGGAAACTCCACCCGATCGGGCCGCCTTGCGAATCCATGCCGGCGGCTCGTCGGCGACGACCTGCGTCGCGAAGACCCGGTCCTCGACAACCCGGCGGCAGATCGACTTCCTGGCGAACGCGCCGAACGAGTCGCGGTTGACTGATTACCGCGTGCGCCGGATGAATCACGCCGTCAGCCGGCGCCGGGAAGCGTGTAGCTCAGCCTTCCGTCGACGATGCGCGCGGCGGACGAGAGGCGATGCGGCTGCGTGTGTTTCGCATCCATGATGTGCACGACCTTCACTCCACGCACCGTCAGCACGTCCGAGATGAGCGCGCGGTGGCAGCGCCACCAGAGCACTTCCGCGCACATCAGGCTCGTTCGAAGGCCCGCGGCAAGATCGAGCAATTCGCCGAGTCCGCCGGCAAATTCCGCGGACTCGAGATGGTCCGCGTAACCGCGAAAGGAGCTGTTGCGCCAGGCGGTATTCACCGAGTCCGGCTTCGGCCGGCGCCGTCCGCCGAGCGCGGGAATCCAGCGGTACGTCATGCCGAGACCCGTCATCGCGTCCGCGAAGGCGTCGCGCGCGAACCAGGGCTGCCTGCGTGAGCCCGGAAAGCGGCGCACGTCCGCAATGGCTTGAATTTCATGCTGCGAAAGCAAAGCGAGAAATTCATCCAGCGTCCGGTTCGAGTGCCCAATGGTCCAGGTGGTCATCTGCGCGAAGCGATCCAACGATCCTCACGGCACTTTGAAGGCAGAAGCGGCCCGGTCGAACCAGACGTGCACGACGCAAGTTGTGGGAAGCGGGCGCGAACTGAAGATGGCGGCGCCAATGAACGCGGAGAAGGACGCCGGGCGGTTCGCTGAGGATCAGCCCGCGGGTTTTTCGGCCGGCGCGAGGAACAGGGCGGGATCCACGGAGTTGCCGTTCAGCATCACGCCCCAGTGCAGATGAGGGCCGGTGACTCGCCCGGTCGCGCCGACCTCGCCGATCACGTCGCCCGTTTTCAGTTCCTGTCCAGGCGCGACGCCGATCTTCGAAAGGTGACAGTACATCGTCATCAGCCCCAGGCCGTGATCGACGATCACGTTGTTGCCGTTGAAGAAGTAGCTGCCGACGTCGATGACGCGCCCCGCGAGCGGCGCCTTGATGGGTGTGCCCGTCGGCACGGCGATGTCCATGCCGCTGTGCGGCCTGCGGGCCTCGCCATTGAACACGCGCCGCAGACCGAACGAGCTCGAGCGCGGACCGTTGACGGGTTGCGCGAGTCGCAGTGTCGGTGGCGCCTCCGGCGAGAACGTGGTCATCGCCGCACGCATCTTTTCCTGCTCGCGCGCGACGCGTTGCTCGTTTTCGCTCGACAGGTTCACCTGGCCGGGCGCCACCTTGAGTTGCTGCGTGCGATACGACTTTGGCAACACCTGGAAGCTGATCTTGCTCGGGTCCCGACCGGGCTGCTGCACGTCGACCGACTTCGCGCCGGGACGGGTATCGAGATGGATGCCGACCACCGCAACCCAGCCCGACGGCTGGCGCAGGACCATGACGGGCGAGCCGTCGTAGTTCACCACCGGCTTCTCGTGCGCCTCGCCGGGTATCTGCAGGTGAACGACGCCGCCCGGCACGGCCGACGCGCGCGGCAGGACCGGGTGTTCGGCGCGCGCGGCGAACGGCGCGATTGCGAGCAGCAGGGCGATGCGAAGGTAGTTAGTCATCCGTGTCGTCTTCCGTTTCGGTCACGCGGGCGCGCAGCCGGCCGCGCGCGAGCCTTGCCTCGATTTCCGTTCCGGGCGGCGCGGCCGTGGCGTCGCGCAGCAGCGCGCCGTCGCTGGTGCGCGTGACCACGGCGAATCCGCGACCGAGCGTCGCGAGCGGGCTCACCGCGTCGAGCGTGCGTGCGGCGAGAGTAAGCCGTTGATCGAACCGGCCGAGCAATTCCGCCACCGCCGCGTCGAGACGCTTCCCGAGCGCGGCCGCGTGGGCGCAGATCGCCTCGAGCCGGTGGCGCGGATTCTCGCGCCACAGCCGCACGCTCGCGGCCTCGAGCCGCTGGCGATTGGCGAGCACGCGAGCCTGCAACGCGAGGCGCATGCGCTGCTCGAGATCGTCGAGTCGCTGCGCGTGCTGCGCGAGGCGCGCGCCGGGATGGGAAATCTGCAGGCGCTGCGCCATCACGGCCAGTGAATGCTGCCGCGAGCGCAGGTAGCGGTTCATCGCGCCGCGGAAACGGGTTTCGAGCAGCGCGAGCGATTCGAGCCAGGTCGACTTGTCCGGCGCCGCCACGAGCGCGGCCGCCGAAGGCGTCGGGGCGCGCACGTCGGCGACGAAGTCCGCGATGGTCACGTCGACCTCGTGGCCGACGCCGGAGACCGTCGGAATCCCGCAGCTTGCGATCGCGCGCGCGACGCGTTCGTCATTGAAGCACCAAAGGTCCTCGAGCGAACCACCGCCGCGCGCGACGATGAGCACGTCGACCTCCGCGCGCCGCGAGGCGGCCTGGATCGCGCGCACGATTTCGGGCACCGCGGCCGCTCCCTGGACCGCGGTCGGATAGACGATCACGCCCGCGACAGGAAATCGTGCGCGCAGCACTCTCAGGATGTCGTGAATCGCCGCGCCGGTGGGTGAGGTCACGACGCCGATCCGGCGCGGCACGGCGGGCAGCGGACGTTTTCGTTCGACCGCGAACAACCCTTCCGCGGACAGTTTCGCCTTCAGTTTTTCGAATTCCCGCTTGAGCGCGCCTTCGCCCGCTTCCTCGAGATGTTCGACGATGAGCTGATATTCGCCGCGCGGCTCGTATAGACCGACGCGTGCGCGGGCAATGACATGCATGCCTTCCTTGGGACGAAACCGAAGGTTCGAGTTCCGCTGCCGCCACATCGCGCAGCGCACCTGCGCGTTGGCGTCCTTGAGCGAGAAATACCAGTGGCCCGAGGCCGGCGCCGCGAAGTTCGACAATTCCCCTTCGAGCCACAACATCGGCAGGCCCGACTCGAGCAGCAGCCGCACCTCGCGGTTGAGCCGGGAGACCGTGTAAACGTCGCGGTCGATCGGTGCGCGGGCCGGCGGCGGTGGATCGAAATTGAAGCTCACGGGTTGGAGTGTAACGGGGGTCATCCTGCGATTTCCGCCGATCGGGGCTTTCCCTCGGGGCAGGCCGTTCCCGATGTTTACCGACCGCGGCCACATGCGTACAATCCCGCATCGTTCGCTACCCCCCGAACACTCCATGCGAATTCTCGAAGAAGCGTTGACCTTCGACGACGTTCTTTTAGTACCGGCTTACTCGGAAATCCTCCCGCGCGAAGTCGACCT
>JAEZCN010000121.1 GCA_023433515.1 Pseudomonadota bacterium | reverse complement strand
TGACGCCCACGAAGCGATCCCAGTCCATGCCGGCCGCCTTGAGCACGAGCGCCGCCAGCGGAATGAGCACGATGGCGCACAGGAAGAAGGTGGTGAATCCCAGCGTGATCCCGAATCCCGGGATGACATTGGGCTCGCGCTGCCCGACGTTTTTCATGCCGCCCTCTTCTTCATGCGGCAATCTCGGGCGTGATGCGCGCCTCGCCCGGACGATACACGATGAGCACGGGCCAGCCCGGCTGCGCGTTGAGCAGACTACGATACGCGCTGCCCGCTTCGGTGATCTCCGTGATGCCGAGTACCAGCATCTGTGTGGCACCCGCCGAAAGATTGCGCGTGAGCGCGCTCACCGTCTCGCCGATCGCGAGTTCGGTGCGCATCTCGAGGCCGTGATCGGTATGCGCCTCGGAGCGCGCATCGAGCAGCTGGCGCATCGGCGCGGCGCGGCCCGTCGTCGCGTCCTCGACGGGAACGATGCCGAGATAGACCGCTTCCGCCGAGACGTGGCGCAGCAGGCTCGCCGACACCGCGAGCGTCGCGCGACGCACGGCCTCGTCGGTCCAGTGGATGAACACCCGCGTCGGGCTCGGCGCGTTGCGCGGCAGGACCAGCACTTCGGCGGCGCCGTGTTTGAGCAGCCATTCGACGGTGGGTCCCGCATCCGGTCCTCCGGCGATCGCGGCGACGCCGGCGAACGGCGCCGGTGTTCCGACCAGGCCGTCGATGGCGCGCAGTCCCACGCGCGTCTTCATGCGCGTCGACAGGCCTTCCAGCAACGGCTCCCGGGCGATCTCCGCGGCCTGCGCTTCGGTGGGCGCGCACGCGAGGAAACTGGAAATCGGCGTCGGCAACACGTGCAGGCGGCGAGCGCCCAACGCGACCTGCGCTCCCGTGCGCAACGGCAGGTCGCGACGCTCCGGCTGTGTGCGCGTGATCTCGACGCGCGCTTCGCCGGCGGCGCCCGAGCCCAGCAGCTGGGCCGCGCTGGGTTCGTCGAGCAGTCTGACGCGCAACCGCTCCAGTGCGCCCGTGAAGACGATTTCCTCGACCGCGCCGCGCGCGATGAAATCGGACGTCAGCTGTTCGCGCGCCGACGCGACCTCGACTTCCTCGGGACGCAGCACCGCGACCACTTCATGTTCGCGTCCCGCCTGCACGGGCTCGTTGCCCTCGGCATTGACGGGAGTCGCGCCGAAACGGACGCCGTCGACGGTCTGGCACGCCAGCAACAGGTTGGCCGCGCCGAGGAACGTCGCGACGAAACGCGTCGCGGGCTGGGTGTAAAGGTCGTTCGGATGGCCGACTTCGAGCAGGCGGCCGTGATTCATGACACCGATCGTGTCGGCCAGCGCGAAGGCTTCTTCCTGGTCGTGCGTGACCAGCACCGTCGTGATGCCGAGCTCGCGCTGAACCGCGCGGATCGTGCGCCGCAGTTCCTCGCGGATCTTGAGATCGAGCGCGCCGAAGGGCTCGTCGAGCAGCAGGACCTGCGGCTTGTGTGCGAGCGCGCGCGCGACCGCGACACGCTGCTGCTGACCACCCGAAAGCTGCCCCGGCAGTCGCTCGTCCATGCCCTCGAGCGCCACGAGTTTGAGCAGTTCCTTGCGGCGCGCGCGCCGGTCGGCCGATTTCATCTTCCGGACGCGCAGCGCGAATTCGATGTTCTCGGCCACCGTCATGTGCCGGAACAGCGCGTAGTTCTGGAACACGAGGCCGACGCCGCGATCGCGGGCGCGCACGTGCGTGACGTCCTTCCCGTGCAGCGAGATGCGCCCGTGGTCGATGCCGGTGAGGCCGGCGATGGCCCGCAACAGGGTGCTCTTGCCGCTGCCCGAGGGGCCGAGGAGCACGAAGAATTCGCCCTCTCCCACTTCGATCGATACGTCGTTGACGACGGGTTGTTCCTGGTACCGCTTGGTGACTTGGTCGAGCGCAATAGACATGTATGGGCCGTGGGGCTGAAAACCGCCGGAGATGCTACCAGCCGGCGGTGGCCGCCCGAATATCACGGCGGTTACAATCCGGTCACAATGGCAAGGAACTTAAGCTGTCGGGCCCCCGACTAACGCATACACTTTTCCTCTCCCTGCCAACATCCAGGTCCACTGCATGGCTACCGAGAACAACGCCCCCGGTTCCTTCGACAGAACGGCTATCGACAAGGCCGCCGGAGAGCGGCGCAAAGGCCGTGCCAACTGGGCCCTCGACGACGCGATCTACAGCATCGCGGCACTGTTGCTCTCGCTGATCGTCATCCACAGCATCTGGACGCTGATCATCCGGCCGCGCGCCGAGGCGGTGTTGTCGCAGCGGGTCACGGTGACCAACACGTCCAACGTGAGAACCCAGGTTCTCCAGCTGCGTTCGATCTACGTGATCCTCAAGGACCACGAACAACAGCTCTGCGTGACCCTGTGCATGTGGGCGCTGCTGCTGCTCGCCCGCCAGTTCCAGGAGACACGCAAGGCCCGCGCGCTGCTCGACCGGGATTACGTGAAAGTCGCCGAATCGCAGGTCGTCTTGCCCGAGGATGCCCGGGTGCATTCGCGCCCGCTCGAAGCCCTGCCCAAGGACGAGCAGATGAGTTTCCTGCCGCGCCTCCTGATGGTCGCGTACAACCGTTTCGGCGCGACCCGCAGCGTGCAGGACGCCGCCGAAGCCGTGCGCGACGAGTGCGAATTCGAAGCGGCCAGCCTCGACACCAAGCTTTCGATGGTCCGGTTCACCGCGTGGGCCATTCCGGCCGTCGGCTTCGTCGGCACGGTGCGCGGCATCGGCGCCGCGCTGCAGGAAGCCCAGGGCGCCATGGGTGGCGACATCTCCGGCGTCACGATGGGCCTCGGCATCACCTTCAACGCGACTCTCGTCGCGCTGGTGTCGTGCATCGTCGTGATGTTCTGGATGCACCAGCTGCAGCAGTTCCAGGATCGGCTGATTCTCGATTGCCGCACCTACGCCGATCGCCAGCTGCTGCGGAAACTGCGCGTCGTTTCCAAGTAGTTCGGTAGCCGGCTGCGCACGCTCGTCTGGTTCCGCGGCAAGGATCTGCGCGTCGCGGACCACGCGCCGTTGCGAGCGGCGCTGTCCGCCGGCAGGGGCGCCGAAGTCGTTCCGCTGTTCGTGCTCGACGAGCACTTCCTGCGGCCGGAGGCCGCGCATCGCACACCTTTTCGCATCCAGTTCCTGCTCGAGTCGTTGTCGTCGCTGGCCACGAATCTCGAGCATCTGGGCTCGAGATTGATCTGCGTTCGCGGCCGCAGTGTCGAGGTGGTGCCGCGCGTCGCGAGAAAGTGGAGGGTCGATCGGGTCGTGGCGCAGAGCTGGGTGGCGCCGCTGGGTCGCGAACGCGACCGGCGCGTCGCCTCGGCGCTGCACGTTCCGTTCGAGCGCTTCGATACCGAGACGCTGCGTGCGCCGGGTAGTTTGCGCACCGGGGGCGGCGAACCTTTTTCAGTCTTCACCGCGTTCGCGCGCGCGTTCTGGCGCGAAGCGCCGGTCGCCCTGCCCTTGCCGGCGCCGAAATCGCTGCCGCCCCTGCCGGCAATGGTGGCTGCCGATGTCCGGACGCGGGCCGACGACCTGCCGACGCTCGAGTCGCTCGGTCTCGCCTGCAATCCGCGCGTGCTTCGCGGCGGCGAGCGCGCGGCGCGCAGGCGGCTCGCGGACTGGCTCGCGGGCGACGCGAAGGACTACGACGAGTTGCGAGATCGGCTCGATCTCGAAGGCACGAGCGGCCTGTCCGCGGATCTCAAGTTCGGGACTCTGTCGCCGCGCACCGTGTGGCACGCCGCGGATCGCGCGCTCGCGGACCTCTCGCCCGACGCACTGCGCGCGTTCCACAACGAGCTGTTGTGGCGCGAGTTCGCGCATTCGACCCTGTTCGACCGGCCGCGATTGCTGGAAGAACCCTTCCGCCCGGCATGGCGAAATTTTCCCTGGCGCGACGACGAAGCGGCATGGCAAGCCTGGGTCGAGGGACATACGGGTTATCCAGTCGTCGACGCGGCGGCGCGCCAGTTGCTCGCCACGGGCTTCGTCCACAATCGCGCGCGCATGATCGCCGCGAGTTTCCTCGCCAAACACCTGTTGATCGACTTCCGGCGCGGCGAACGCCACTACTTCGACCGGCTCGTCGACGGCGACTGGGCGAACAACGATGCGGGCTGGCAATGGGCGGCGGGGTGCGGCTGCGATGCACAACCCTGGTTCCGCATCTTCAATCCGGTCACGCAAGGCCGGAAGTTCGACCCTGAAGGGGCCTATGTGCGCACCTGGGTCCCGGAACTCGCGTCGTTGCCCAGACGTTTCATCCACGCGCCCTGGGAAGCCCCGGCCAACGTCCTCGCCCATGCGGGCGTGCGCCTGGGGACAAACTACCCTCGACCGGTCGTCGAACACGATTTCGCGCGGCGCCGCTTTCTCGAGACCGCCAGGCGGCACCTGGCGACCGCGTCACGACGAACACCCTCGCGCAGGCCTTTGGGCTAGAATCCGCGGCGTGACACGCCTGCGATCCATGCGCTTCCGGAGTCTCGTTTTCCCGCTGCTGCTCGCGGCGCTGACACTGCGCGTGCTGATCCCGTCCGACGTCGTGCCGACCGCGGAAGGATTCCAGGTGCAGGCCAGGGTCTGCTCGAACGACCGCGGCAAGACCGAGACCATCGAGATCCCGGGCGAGACATCGACGGCGCCGCATTGCGCCTACTGCGTCGCGCCGCTGCTGGGCGCGCCACTCGCGATGATCCAGCCCGCGCTGTCGACGCCGCTCGCGACGTCGAAGCTCCCGGAACTGGATAGCCAGACGATCCCGACCCCGCTGCGACGCGCACAGACCGCGCGCGCGCCTCCCGCCCTCTCCTGACATCCGATAACGCGCCGGGCTCGTTCCCGCGCATCCGCACGTGTAAAGCCGCGTGCGTTCGTCAGGAGTTCCAAAGTGTCCAGAACATTGCTGGCGCTTGCCGCATGCCTGCTCGTGCAGGCCGCGGGCGCGCATGATTACACGCAGGGCGATCTCGCCATCGGCCATCCATGGTCGCGTCCGACCATGCCGGGCATGTCGATGGGAGTCGCCTATCTATCCATCACCAATCGGTCGAAGGCGGCGGACGCGCTGATCGCGGCCAGCACGCCGGCCGCGACGAAAGTCGAGTTCCACGAAACGCGGGTCGCCGACGGCATGGCACGCATGCGCCCGCTGTCTGAGATCGACATTCCGCCGGGCGCCACCGTGAAGATCCAGCCGGGCGGCATTCACCTCATGCTGGTGGGCCTCGAGGCACCGCTCGAGCTCGGCAAGTCCGTTCCGCTCACGCTCGAATTCCGCGCGGCGGGAAAGATCACGGTCGAGCTCGCGATCGAGGCGCGCGATGCCTCACCGCCCGCGGCGGAGAGCTCGATGACCCAGTCGCTCGGCGTGGTCACCGTGGTCGCGCGGCGGCCGAGCTCCTTGCCCACGCAGATCCCGACGACCATCGAAGGCATTTCGGGCGAGGCCGTGGAACGCGTCATCAACGCGACGGACGCCGAGGACGCGCTCAAGTACCTGCCCAGTCTCACGGTGCGCAAGCGTTACATCGGCGACTACGATCACGCGGTGCTCGCGAGCCGCGCATCGGGCACCGGCAACAGCGCGCGCTCGCTGGTGTTCGCCGACGGGATACTGCTGTCCAACCTGCTCGGCAACGGCGCGACGTTCACGCCGCGCTGGGGCATGGTCACGCCCGAGGAAATCGAGCGCGTGGACGTGTTGTATGGGCCGTTTTCCGCGGCATACGCGGGAAACTCGGTGGGCGCGGTGGTCGACTACGTCACGCGCATGCCGGAGTTGCTCGAAGTGCGCGCCGGCCTCACTACCTTCACCGAGGACTTCGACGTCCACGGCGCCCACGGCAGCTACGGCGGCTGGCAGGCCAATGCGTCTTACGGCGATCGGCGCGGCTCGACCGCATGGTGGGTGAACTTCAACCGGCTCGACAGCGAGAGTCATCCGATCTCGTTCGCCAACAAACTTCTCTCCGCGGGCTCCGAGGGAACCGGCGGCATCCCCGTGACCGGCGCGATCGCGGGGCGCGATCCGCGCAATCGCGACTGGTGGTTGTTAGGAGACACCAACACCATCGGCACGATCCAGGATCACGGCAAGCTCAAGCTCGCGCGGGACTTCGGCGAGCACTGGCGCGCGAGTTACACGCTCGGCGTCTGGCGTAATGAAGCGACTCGTGAGTCGAACACCTGGCTGCGCGACGCGGTCGGAGCGCCCGTCTACTCGGGTAGCGTCAACATGGAAGGCCGCGTTTTCACGATCGGACCGACCGAGATCGTTCCTTCGAAGGGCGATCTCACCCACGTCATGCAGGGTCTGTCGATGCGGCGCAGCCACCTCGGCGCATGGAATCTCGAAGCGACCGCGAGCCGCTACGAGTACCGCTCGGACGAATCCCGTTCGCCACTCGTCGCGCTGCCCATCGCCGCGACCGGTGGCGCGGGCCGCATTGCGGATCAATCCGGCACCGGGTGGACGACGCTCGCGATTCGCGCGGTGCGCCAATCGGGCGGCGCCTCGTCGCATACGTTCGAGCTCGGGGTGCAGCACGATCATTACGTCCTGCGCACCGAGGTCAGCGACACCGCCAACTGGATGAGCGGCCCGGTGGCTGACCGCTTCTCTGCCTTTCGCGGGGACACGCAGCTTCTCAGTGCCTACGCGCAGGACACCTGGGAATTCGCGCGCGACTGGCAGGCGACCCTCGGCGCGCGCATCGAACACTGGCACGCGGACGAGGGGTCGATCGCGGGCCGAACGGAGCCGCTGCCCTTTCCGGGGCGCACCGAGACCCACGTCTCTCCTAAACTCGCTCTGGCGTGGGGGATGACGCCCGATCTCACGCTCAAGGCATCGCTCGGGCGCGCGGTGCGAATGCCCACCGTCGCCGAGCTCTATCAGGGTTCGATCTTCGCGAACACGATCGTGAACAACGATCCGGATCTCGAGCCCGAGACGTCCTGGACCGGCGAATTTTCCGCGATCGTGATGTTCGACCACGGCGATCTGCGCACCACATGGTTTTTCGAAGACACGCGTGATGCGCTGTATTCGCAGGTGAACGTCGCGGGTGGCTCGACCGTGACGACCATCCAGAACGTCGATCGCATCCGCACGCGCGGCGTCGAGCTCGTGGCCCGCGCGCAGCCGCTGGCGACGCTCGAGCTCGCCGGAAGCATCACCTGGGCGCATTCACGCATCCTCGAGAACGGCAATTTCCCCGCGAGCGAAGGCGCGCGGCAGCCGCGTGTGCCGGAGTGGCGAGGCAATGCGCTTGCCACCTGGCGGCCGAACGACCGGATCAGCGCCACGCTCGGCGCGCGCTACAGCGGCCTGCAGTACAACACGCTCGACAACTCGGACCCTCACGGCACGAGCTACACGGGCACGAGCCGATACCTGGTAGTCGATGCGCGGATACGCTGCGAATTCGGCGCGCACTTCAGCGGCGCGCTCGGCATCGACAATCTCGGCAACGAACGCTACTGGGCGTTTCACCCTTACTCTCGGCGCACGTACAGCCTCGAACTGGCCGCGCAGCTGTAAGGGCCGCTCCGCATCTTGCCGCCACGGAAAATTCTTCCGCACCCACTGAAACGGTTGCGCTCCTAAGATGACGCCGTGCGGGTAGTTTGCCGGTCGAGCGCCTGGCCCGCTAATTGCACTGCCGTGACTAACTACAACGACGGCGTCATCCGACGCCTCGATGGGGGGCAGTCATGAAGATCCTGTGCGTACTCACGGCCCTGGTGGCCGCGTCCACCGCGTTCGCCCGCCCGGTCCTGATCCACGAATCCCAGCAACTGCTCGCACCAGATCCCGCGTATCGGTACTTCGGTACCGAAGTCGCCATCGATGGCGACTGGGCCATCATCACCGCGGTCTCGTATCCCTCCGAGTCGTCGGAGGTCCACGACCAGGTCGCCCTGCTCTATCGGCGCACGAGCTCCGGCTGGGGCTTCGTGCGCGAGCTGCTCCGTGATCGCGTGGACGGATCCAACCCTTACGTGGCCAATCGCGTCGTGATGGCGAACGGGTATGCGGCGATTTCGTTCACGTCGCTGCGCATCTTCCGCCGCAGCGGGAGCACATGGACGGAGATTTCTCATCCGTTCACGGCGCCGCGCAATACCGCGAACTGGGTGAGCGGCAATCTGCTGCAGTGGTCGGGCACGACCCTTGCCGCCGTCGTCGGCGACGGCTCGTGTTTCGCGGACGGCGGACCGTTCGGGTTCGACTGGGGAGTGCTCGTCGCCACGCGCACGTCCGGCGGAAGCTGGCCGGCGCCGCAGCGACTTTCGAGCGGCGACGTCGCCTGCGCGCGCGAGCTGCCGGCAGGCCTGGACCTGGATGGAAACGTCCTCGCCCTGTCGAGCGCACCCAGCGACTACCTGGATCCGACTCCTCCCGTTCGCGTCTACCGCAGGACCACGGCCGGGTGGCAGCCCTCGTTCACGCTGCCGGGCAAAGACGGACAGGTCGCCGTTCGCGGAGACGAGATCTTCGTGGCCACCGGCGACCGGAACGGCACGGAGGTTTACGGCACCGACGGTTCGCGGACCGTGCTCGACAGGCTCAGGGCGGTCGGCGCGCTGTACCTGGATTCCAGTCGGGCGATCCAGTTCGGCAAGACGAGCGACGCGATCCACCAGCGGATGGATGACGCCGACCGCGGGCTCGTGATCCACACCTGGCGCAAGAACGGCACGGGGCGCTACGAACACGCCGCGATCCTCATGCCCCGCGACAACGGCTCGCTGGGTGAGACTTTCGCCGCCAGCGGCCGGCGGGTGCTTGCCGGAGGATATTTCGACTTCCTCTCCAGCAATACCGCGGTGTATGCGTTCGACCTGCCGACGAGTTTCGAGCCGGACCCCATCCGGCAACACACGTTCGAATCGGGCAACGCGAATGGCTGGACGCCCTCGGCCGGAAGCCGGTTCTCGGTGGTGAACGCCGGCGGCAATCGCGTGTATCGGCAAGCGAGTCTCGCGGGAGATGCGCGCTCCGTGCTCGAAACCAGCGAGGGAACCGACCAGTCCATCGAGGCGGACATCCGGCCGACCGCGTTTTCCGGCAACGATCGCTGGGCTGGCCTCGCGGTGCGTTACGTCGATGCGTCCAACCACTACTACGTCACATTGCGTAGTTCGGGTTCCATCCAGCTCCGCCGCATGGTGGATGGCGAGTTCTCGACGATCGCGCAGCGAGCGGTATCAGTCGTCGCCGGTCGCAACTATCGCGTGCACTTGCAGGCGCTGGGTGAAAATCTCCGCGTGTACCTCGACGGTCGACTGGTCTTGTTTGGCGAGGACGATGCCCTGACTACCGGCCGAGTCGCCCTCGCCGGATATCGCACGAGCGCCGACTTCGACAACGTGCTCGTCGAGCACATCGGCCAGAGCTCCATCTATGAATTCCAGGGCAACGCCTGTACGCAGTTCCGCATCGACTCGGGATGGACCACGAATGACGGCGACTGGAGTTGCGACGGCGGCCCACTGCTGCAAACGTCCTTGTCAGGCGATGCCCGTGCGGTCACCGGAGTGCCGACCGACGACCAGGTCGTCAGCGCGCGGGTCCGCGCAACCTCGTTCGCCGCGCCGAGCGGTACACAGCAGCGCTGGTTCGGATTGGCCACGCGTTATCACAATGACGGCAACTACTATTACCTGTCGCTGCGCAGCTCCAACGAGGTGTCGCTGCGCAAACTGGTGAATGGAAACATCACGGTGCTGCGCAGCGCATCCGTGAACGTGACGCCGGGTACGTGGTACGACCTGCGGCTGGAAGCCATCGGCACCCAGGTGCGCGGATACGTGAACGGCACGTTGGTGGTCCAGGCAACGGACACGTCGCACGCCACCGGACAATCGGGCGCGGTGACGTTCAAGGCAGCGGCCGAGTACGACAACTTCCTGACGTACCAGCCCTGACGAACTAATCCGGTATCTTCTGTCCGCGCGTCTCGATGATCCGGTGCAGGAGCACGACACCCACGATCGGCACGAACCCGATGGCGAAAAGCGTCTGCAGGATGATGTGCGGATCTCCCTGCGCGCTCTGCGCGATCGCACCGACGGCGAACACGCCGCCGGCCGTTATCACGCGGCCGATGTTGTAGCAGAAGCCGCTGCCGGTGGCGCGCAATCGGGTCGGGAAGAGCTCGGGTAGATAGAAAGGGAAGCTGCCGAACACGCCGAACACCGTGAGCCCGATGAAGAACCACAGGTACAGCCGCGTCTCGGACGGGATGTCGAGACCGCAGGCCGCCATGACGGCAATCGCGCTCCCGGTGAAGTAGATCGCGAACAGCTTGCGGCGGCCGAGACGTTTGGCGATCGGGATCGTGAGCAACGTGCCGATCAGGCCGCCCCAGTTGAAGCAGGCCGTTCCGAGTTTGATCCATTCCTGCTTGAGCGCGGCCGTGGCGACCGCATCGAGGCCGCGATTCGCGGCTTCCGCGCCCGCGAGCGTGTTCGCGAGGGCCTGCAGGAAGGCGTTGCAGGTCCACCAGGTGATCAGCGCGACCAGCGTGACGATGAGCGCGCTCGCGGTGCGCGCGCGCACCCCGGGCGCGAAGATCTCGCGAACTCGCGCGGGGGCGGCGTTGGCCGTGGCCGTGGCCCAGCGCTCGGGCTCGCGCACGAAGGCGCGCACGATGAACGCGATGCCCGCCGGAATGAGGCCGAAGAGCAGCACGTAGCGCCACGACATCGCCGGATCGTGCGCGAACCAGTCACCAGCGACTTCGGCGTTCACGAACATCGCGAGAAACAGTCCGAGTGGCGCGGAAGTGTAGAGCAAGGCGCCCGCTTCGACGCGCTGATCCTCGGGAACGACCTCGGCGACCATCGAGGAACCCGCGGCCCACTCACCGCCGATCCCGAGGCTCGCGATGATCCGGCAGATGATGAGCTGCCACATCTCGGTCACGAACGCGCAGGCGGCCGTGCCGAACGCGTACAGCAGCATCGTGATCATGAGTACGCGCTTGCGGCCGAAGCGGTCCGAGATGGGACCGAACAACACGCCGCCCGCGGCCCAGCCGAGCAACAACAGCGCATTCAGGATGCCTATCCAGTACGGCAACGCCGCGCGCGCTTCCGGACCGCCGATCGGCACGCCTAACAAGGTGGGAATGGCGTTCGGCGCGACGAAGTTGAACAACAGCCCGTCGAAAACATCGAAGCCCCAGCCGAGCCACGCCGCCATGAAGACGGTCCACTGGTAACGCGAGAGTTTGAGCATCGCGCGCGAGGATAAATGGGGTCAGGCCCGATTTGCCAGGCAAATCGAGCCCGACCTCACTCACGCATGCTTGAACATGATGGGAATGCCGGAGACCGTCGTGAACGACGTGTCGTTGAACGGCCGGTCGCGACCCTGCGGCGCCTGTTCGACCACCGCGGCTAACACGTCGTCGAACGGGCCCGGGCGGCCGAGCGCGAATCCCTGTCCGAACTGGATGCCGAGCGACGCGAGCCGGTCGCGCACGCCGTTCGTCTCCACGTACTCCGCGACCGTCGTGATGCCCATGGCTTCCGCGAGCTGCACGATCGCGCGTACCAGCGCCTGCGAGCGCGGATTGGTCAGCACGTCGCGCACGTACGAACCGTCGAGCTTGATCGTGTTGATATCGAGGTTCTTGAGATAGGCCAGCGAGCTCACACCCGTGCCGAAGTCGTCCAGCGCGAAGCGTACGCCGTGGCTGGTGAGACGGCGGATGAACTCCTGCACCTGCTGCAGGTTCGCGGCCGCCGCGGCCTCGGTGATCTCGAAGGCGAGGCTCGTGCCGTCGATGCGGTACTTCGCCATCGCGGACAGCAACCACTCGAGGAATTCGGGATCCGAGAGCGACGGCCCGGACAAGTTGATCGACACGCGCAGCGGACCACGCGCTGGATTTCTCGAAAGCTGCTCGAACGCGCGTTCGCACACCGCGCGATCGATCTCGGGCAGGATCTGGTAACGCGTCGCGGCGGACATGAAGTCGGCCGCCTCGACGATGTTTCCCTTCGCATCGACGATGCGGACCAGCAGTTCGTAGGTGGTCGGAAGGTTGTGGTTGATCAGCGGCGTGATCGGCTGTGCGAACACGACGATGCGCTGCAGGCGCAGCGCCTCGCGCACGGCGCCGATGAGCCCGATCTCGTCATGGCGGCGGATCATGCTCTGGTCCGTGTCCTGGTAGACCTCGACGCGGCCGCGGCCGCGATCCTTGGCGGTCTTGCAGGCGATCTCCGCCTCCGCGATCCGGTGGTCGAGATGCAGGTCGGAGACCTGGGTCGAAACCACGCCCCACGATATCGAAATCGGGTGATCCGTCTCCCCCTTCGCCGGGGCCGTGCTCACTTCGCGGCAGATGCGCTCGGCGAGCTGGCGCGCCTGCGCGAGATTCATGTGCGGAATGAACACGGTGAAGCGGTCGCCCGACAGGCGGCACGCGAAACTCTCGGAGCCGATCAACGCGCGACGGATCGCGAGTCCGCAGCGGCGGATCACCTTGTCGCCATCGGAGAAGCCCGCGAGATCGTTTATGACGTGCAGGCGATCGATATCGCCATACAGCATCGAAACCATGGCGCCGGACGCGTTCGCGCGCTGCCACGTGTCGACGCGGTTCTTGAATCCGTCCCACGACAGCAGCCCCGTGAGCGAGTCGAGATCCTGCGTCGCGTTGCGGGCCAGCAGCCGCGCGAAACGGGCGAGCCGGCGCACGGCGAATTCGTCGAAACTCGGCTCGTCCGGGCGATTGAAGATGATGAGCGCGCCGGCGGGACCGCCGCGCGCGATCAACGGCACCGCGACCAGCTTGCAGGCGACGTCGCCGCCGCGCTGGTGCCGAAGGCGATTCGTCGCGACGGGTTTGCGCGTCTCGATGGTCCGGCGCGCGAGTTCGTCGCCGGCGACCGTCGTCTGCGCGTTCGCGAACTCGATGTCGGCGCCGGAACGGCCCCACACGATGCGGTTCTGGTCGCGCGGGAACACCGCGGCGGCCGCCGTGCAGCCGAGACGCAGGCATACCGCCCGCAATACGCTTTCCGTGTTTCGCCCTGGATTCGCGCCCGCATCGAGCGAGGTTACTTCCGCCGACTTCACCAGTTTCTCCGCCGAATATTGTTCTTCTCGCCTGCGTGGCGCGGAGGGAGATTAGACGAGCCCCACCGCACCGATACCCACGCACTTCGCATCTTTTCCGCGGTTCCGTGAAGCGCATTTCGACGCCTTCGATTATGAGAACCGCTCTTCGTGTTATGTCAGGTAAGGCGTGCCCAGCGGCGGTGCGGGCCCGCGGTTGGCCGGAAATCCCATGCCCGAGTGCCGGCGAGTAGTTGGTCAGCCGCGGCGGCGCGCTTCCGTCGTCAGGGCGATTTCGGCCGGCATCTGCGGCGTGGCCGACAAACTACACTGCATCGCGATCAGCTCGCTCAGCGCCATCGCGGCGCCGAACGAATAACCCTGCCCCGTGCGGCATCCGAGCGCGAGCAGCGTCGAACGCTGCGCCTCCACCTCGATTCCTTCCGCCACCGTTTCGAGCCCGAGCGCGGCCGCGAGGGACAGGATCGCCTTGGCGAGCGCCACCGCGTCCTGCCTCTCGCCCTCGCCCTTGCCGCCCTGCAGCCGCTGTACGAACGAGCGGTCGATCTTGAGGATGTCGATCGGGAAGCGATGAAGGTACGAAAGCGATGAATACCCCGTACCGAAGTCGTCGAGCGCGAGCCGCACGCCCATTGCCTTGAGCTCCTGGAAGGTGCGATCGAGGCGCGCGGAGTTTTCCAGCAGCAGGCTCTCCGTGACTTCGAGGATCAGGCACTCGGGCAGCAGTTCGTACGCCGCCAGCACGGAACGCACGTCGTCGACGATGTCCCCGTGATTCAGGTAGCGGCTCGAGATGTTCACGGCAACACGCAGGCCCGATACGTGCGACAGCTCGCGCTGCAGGCGCACGAGATCCCGGCAGGCGCGCTCGAGCATCCAGCGCGACATCGGAACGATCTGGCCGGTCTCCTCCGCGAGCGGCACGAAGTCACCGGGCGGCACGAGTCCGCGCGTCGGATGGCGCCAGCGCATCAGCGCCTCGACGCCCACGATGCGGCGCGAAGAGAGGTCCACGATCGGCTGGTAGTGAGCCTCGAGCTGGTCGAGTTCGAGTGCGTCGGCGAGTTCGTTCTCGATGCGCATGCGGCGGCGCGCCTCGCGCAGCATCTCGGGCGCGAAGATTTCCGCGTGTCCCTTGCCGCGCGCCTTCGCCGCATACATCGCGGCGTCCGCGTTGCGCAGCAGCCGCTCGACGTTGCTGGCGCGATCCGAGATCGCGACGCCGATGCTCGCGCCGATCCGCACCTGCTGGCCGTCGAGTTCGAACGGCTGGCGGCACGCGTCGATGGCCTGGCGCGCCACCGACAGGGCCGCCTCGACGTCCGGCGCGTGATCCAGCAGTACCGCGAATTCGTCGCCGCCGAGACGCGCGACGGAGTCACCCGCGCGCGTGCACCTGACGAGCCGCTGCGCGAATTCCCTCAACAGCAGGTCACCCGCGCTGTGGCCCATGCTGTCGTTGACCGTCTTGAAATTGTCGAGGTCGATGAACAGCACCGCGGGCGTCATGCCCTCGGGAAAACGCTTGATCGCCTCGTGCACGCGGTCGGCGAACAGGCTGCGGTTGGCGAGCATGGTGAGAGGATCGTGGAACGCGAGCGTGCGCAGCTGCTCGTTGAGCTTCGCGGCATCCGACACGTCGCGGATGTTGAGCGTGATGCCGCGGATCGATTCGACGTGCGTCAGGTTCGCGACGACCACCTTGTACGAGCGCAGCTCGCCGTCCGGCGGCGTGCGGGAGAACGCGGTGGTCCGCTCGGCATACGGAATCTCGAGCACCTCGTCGAACACGGCGCGAACGTGTTTCGCATCCGGACCCAGGACCTCTTCGAGACGCTGGCCCGTGATCTGCGCGGACGAGAGTCCGAGCACCGCCTCACAGGAAGGACTGACGTAACGAACCTGGCCGCCCGGATCGCAGATCGCGATGAGATCGCTCGAACGGCGCACGAGCTCGGTGAGCCGCTCATCGAACCGGCGCGTCGCGACTTCGCGATTCAACGCGCTCATCTCCCGCGAAGCGAATGCCTGTCCGGCGATGACGAGCAGCACCGCGAGCACGACTGCCGTGATCACGACCGTCGAATTGGCGGTCGCCACGGAAAGCTGATCGTCGAGCATTGCGACCATCCCTACCATCAGCGCGACCACGGGCAACGAGCCGCGCAGGTCGCCCTGGGCGGCGTGTGAAGGCGTGACCGCGCGCCGCTCGAACAGTTGGTGGGCGGCGAACGTGAAGCAGATGTAGTAACCCAGGTAGACGATGTCACTGGCGCCGCCGAGACGGTATTCGCCGCGCAACTCCGCATGCACCCACAGCAGGTCGGCGACCAGCGTCACCACCAACGCGACCAGCATGAAGACGATGGCGCGCTCGTTGCGCCAGTCCGTGATCTGCATCGCGAGCAATGCCGCGGCGATGAGCGCGAACGCATTCCCGAGGCCGTATCCGGCGACCGCCCAGTGCGATGCGAACTGTTCGCCGCTCATGCCGCCGAGCGGCGCGAGCGCCGTGAACCACAGCAGCAATCCGCAGCCGATCGCGATCGTCGCGGCATCGACGAGCGCGCGCGTCGTATCGAGCCGGCCGCCGATATCGAGATACAACAGCACGCACGCCGTCGCGATGAGTGGATAGAAGAACACGTACAGCACGTCGGGCCACGCGCCGGCCGACACGTTGCCCGAGAGCACGCCGTATCCCCAGCCCATGCTCGCCACGAAGTCGAGCAACTGCGCCACGAACACCAGCGTCCACGCGACGCGCCGGCGGCGACTCAGCGCCGGATCGCGGATGGCCGGCCACAGCAGCGCGCAGATGGCGGCGATGATGGGCAACGAAGCCCAGGCGCCGAGCAGCTCGACGACTCCGTCGCCGCCCAGGTGGAACGCGAGCGCCAGCGAGCACAGGCCGGCGTAGGTCGCCGCGCACCACGTCACCACGCGTGCGTTCCGTAGCAGGAGTCGTTCGAACGGACTGGAAATGCGCGGGCTCATTGCGTACGCCCATGCTCGCAAGACGTCGGCGAAACCGCGCCGATGACATTCACAGTGCCATCGGACCCGAGGAAGACAGGTCACGTTTCGCAACGGAATCCACGCTTGCCAGCCCCGGATCGACTCGGCAGACTGGCCGCGGCCTATGGAAGGCCCTGAGGGAATCCCCGGCAGTGACGCATGTCTTCCGACCGCACACGCGGCCACGTTTGCTCCTGTTCATGCCCCTCATCACGGCCCTCCTCGGCAGCGCTGCGGCGAGGGCCGAGACCGTCTACGTCTTCTCGGGCAGCCTCGGAGCGACCTCCGATTTCGTGTTCCGCGGGATTTCGCTGACGCGCGGAAAACCCGCGGCCCAGGGTTCGCTCGATGTCGAATTCCCGCGGGAGTTCTACGTCGGCGCGTTCGTCGCGACGGTGGATCCGAATCCGGGCCCGAGTCCCGCGGTCGAGATCGACGCATGGATCGGCAGGTACTGGAGCATCTCCGAGGATTACTCGCTCGACCTGCGCGTCTCGCAGTATGTCTACCCGGACGATCCGCGGCGCGCGAACTACAATCGCACCGAACTCACGACGACGCTCGGTTTCCGCAACCGCGCCTTTCTCGCGGCTATCTACTCGCCCGACACGGACGCCGTCGGCACCGCGCCCGGCTACGAGGAGAACGGCGACACCTGGGCGCTCGAGTTGTCCGCGCGGCACGCCTTCAGCGAACGCTGGTCGGTGTCCGCCGGCTTCGGTCACTACGGGCTCGAATCGGTCTACGACGACAGCTACAACTACTGGAACGCCACCGTCACGGCGACGTTCCGGCCCTTCGAACTGCAGCTCGCTTACCTCGGGGTCGACGGCCGCGCGGAGGAACACTTCCCCAGCGACTCGGTCGGCGACCGCGTGGCGCTGACCGCCCTGTGGCGCTTTTCGACGACCCTCTAGGCCAGTCCGGGAACCTTGCGCCCGGCCCCCGGTACTCATCCGGCAGCCGCTCCCCCCGGAGATTCGATGCCGTGGCCTTGAAGACCGTAGAAACGCTCGCTCCGCGGCCCGCGGGCCCCACTTCCGATGTCTCGGACCGGGAGCTGCTCGACCGGATCGTGCGCGGACGCGACCAGGCGGCCTTCCGCGCCCTGTACGCAAACTACTACCAGCGGCTGTCCCGCCTGCTGGCGCGCATGTCGGTGCGTCGGGAGGACATCGAGGAAGTCGTCAATGACACGTTCTGGGTCGTATGGACAAAGGCGGGCGAGTTCCGGGGGGCATCGCAGCTCTCGACCTGGATCATCGGGATAGCCTACCGCCGCGCGCTGAACGTCCTGCGCCGCGCGAAGCTGCGTCCCGTTTCCGACGAGCCTTTCGACGAGGATTCCGTGAGCGTCGGGTCCTCCGAGGAGGAGGAGACCAACCAGCAGTGGCTGTCCCTCGGACTCGAACGCTTGCCGGTGGAACAACGCATGGCGCTCGAACTCACCTACACCCTAGGTCACTCCTGCGAGGAAGTGGCCGCGATCCTCGGCTGCCCCGTGAACACCGTGAAAACCCGCCTCTTCAGGGCGCGTGAAACCCTCAAACAAGTCCTGCCTCCGCTGGCGGGCATGTCCGGAGACCATTCATGAATCCCCGCATTCCCGACACGCATGCCGAGGCCTGGGCGCTACTGCCCTGGCTTGCCAACGGCCGCATCGGGCTTCCCGACCGAGAATGGGTCGAAGCGCACGTGCAGTCCTGTGCGGAGTGCCGCGCCGAGATCATCTCGCAGCGCGAGCTCGCGGCGCGAATGAGCCAGGCCGGAGCCGTCGCAATGCCCGCCGAGGCCGAGGAAGAGCAACAGTCGTTCGACAAGCTATGGGCGCGCGTCGAGGCATCCGAGGTCGCGTCGCTGCAGGGCACGGGCTCAGAATCGATGTTGTCCGGCGGACGCAGCTCGCGCACGGTGCGCTGGCTGGCCGCCGCCGTGGTGGTGCAGGCCATCGGCCTGGGCATTCTCGGGACGACCGCGCTGCGCGGCGGCGCGCAACCTTCCGCCGCGAACGCGCACGGCGGTTTCACGACGGTGGCCACGGCGGAACGCGAGCGCATCGCGCCGACGTTGCGCGTCGTGTTCGCGTCCGACGCGTCGGTCGGAACGATCAACACCCTGCTCGCTCACCAGGGCCTCACGATCGTCGAGGGCCCTGGCAAGGCCGGCAATTACACGGCGGTGCTTTCGGCGGACGCCGTTGCTTCGGGTGCGACCGCGGAGTCCGTCGCGGCGGTCATTTCGAAGGATCCGAATGTGGACTTCGCCCAACCTGTCGCGCGCTGAGTCCCGGACGCTCGCGCACCCGCTCATTCGCGAATGGGTGCTCGCGGCCTTGCTCGTAACGGCGTGCCTGCTGGGTCCCGACACCGGACATGCCGCACCTCCGCCCGTGCTCACGCCGCCCGAGGTACGCACCGACCCCGGCCAGTTCATCGTGGTGGCCGTGGCGAATCCCGTCGCCGGTCGAGCCGCCGCCGTCGGCGGTACGGCGCACGGCTACGGCCCGGCCTCCAACTATCGGATCGGCGCGACCGCGGCCGCGGTGATCCGCGACCTGGCGCGCGCCCACTTACTCACGCTGGTGTCAGAGTGGCCGATCGAACGGCTGCACATGCACTGCGTGTTGTTCCGGATTCCGCCCGGCACCACGCGCGAGGCGATGCTGCAGCGGCTTTCGGCCGACAAACGCGTGCTGATCGCCCAGCCGCTCAACGAATTCGAGTCCGCGACCAGTCCCGGCTTCGACGATCCTTACGCGAAACTGCAGACCAACGTGAGCGCGCTCGACGTCGCGGATGCGCACCGCGTGAGCCGCGGCCTCGGCGTGCGCGTCGCGGTGATCGACACCGGCGTGGATACGTCGCACCCGGAACTCGCGGGGCGCACCCAGGCGACCCGCAATTACGTCGACGACGACAGCGCCGCGTTCCGCGCCGACCGCCATGGCACGCAGGTGGCCGGGCTCATCGCGGCGGCCGCCAACAACGGCATCGGCATCGTCGGCGTCGCGCCGGGCGTCCGCCTGTTCGCGTACAAGGCCTGCTGGCAGCCGACAGCCAGTGCGGCTGGCCGCTGCAATTCGTTCACGATCGCGCAGGCGCTCGCCGACGCGCTCACGGCGAAAGCTCAAGTCATCAACCTCAGCCTGGTGGGACCGGCCGATTCGCTGCTCGAGGCGCTGGTCGACAAGGCCACGAGCTCGGGAGTGATCGTGGTCGGGGCCGCGTCCGCGGATCCGCGCTTCGGGTTCCCCGCCAAACTACCGAACGTGCTGGCCGTCGCCGAATCGGAAGACGCGCAACGCCCGGAAGAAGGTCTGCTGCGCGCGCCGGCCCGCGACATCGTGACCCTGGTGCCCGACGGGCACTACGATTTCGCCTCCGGCAGCTCTCTCGCCACCGCGCAGGTGACCGGCGTGGTCGCCCTGCTGCTGGCGCGCAACCACAAGCTCGGCGTGGAGCGGGTGCGCAGCCTGCTCGCCCGGTCCACGCGCCGGCACGATACGACGCACGGCGCGTTCCTCTCGGTGAATGCCTGCACCGCGCTCGCGCAGGTTGTGAGCGACGCGGTCTGCGGGGCCGAATAGCTAGACCGCGCCTTCCTGGCGCGCGACTTTCCGGATCTGCTTCTCGATCGGCTGCGACTGCTGCGGCGGCGGGGATTCCGGCGTCGATCCGGGTGGCGGCGGCCTGCGGAAGATCATGAGCAGGTCCGTGCGGTCGTTTTCGCTGATCGACGACGAATAGTTGAGCAACAGCCGCTGACCGAGTGTCGGATCGGCGCGGCCGATGAAACTCTCGTGCCAGCGTTTCATGGCCTCGCTCTGCAGCGATGTGTTCCCCGATAGCCTCACTTCGCACAACGTGGCGCGGCACTCGATGTGCTCGGCGTTGAACGCGCTGGTCGCGATCTCGTTGATCATCGCGCCTTGCAGCTCGGACTCCATGGTGAATGCCCAGCCTTCGTCGCGTGTCTCGCGCTCGAGCTCCCGGTGTGCCTCGCGGACCTGGTCGTGGTGACCCGGCTGCGCATCGTCCGCCAGCGCCTTCTCGAAGGCAGGGCCCAGATCGACGGGCTGCGCCACCTCGTTGGCGGGGGCCGGCGCGACGGGCAAAGCGCTCTCGACCTTCCGGGGCGCGTTCGGCAAGGAGACGGCCGACAACGGCGTCGCCGTTTCCCGCGGAGCGGATTTCTCGACTTCGACGGGAAGGGCCACGGGCGTCGCGGAGCTCTCGATCGAAGCGGTTGGCACGGCGGCGGAAGACGTGCCGTACATGGCGCGCATCGCGAATGCGCCGACCGCGACACCGGCCGCGAATGTCCACAATAACCAGGCTGGTCTGATCATCGTCGCCTCCCCCGGGCGAATACGCCCGTCAAACTAGACGGCGCAGGTCGTCTTCGCGAGCCAGCCTACCACGGCCGACAGCGCCTCGCCGTCGGTGGCGCCCTGCGAGCGCGCCGTCTGGTAGACCGCCAATTGCTGGTGCGCGCTCGTGCCGCGCTTGAGCAGCGTGCGCGCGTGTTCGGTTTCCGGCAGGCAATCGAGCGCGATCGCGTGTTCCCGCGTGAGCGACAGCAGCTCCTCGAGCAACTCGGCGAACGGCACGAGTTCGCCGCGCGCGAGATCCAGCAGGCTCGCGTCTGCGCCAAAGCGCATCGCGCGCCAGCGGTTCTCGGCGATCAGCATGCGCGGGTAACGCCGCCAGGTCTTGTTCTCCCTGCGCAGGCGGTAAAGCATGCGCACCAGCGACAGGGTGAGAGCCGCGAGGCACACCGCGTCGTCGAGGTGCGTGCAGCAGTCGAACACACGCGTTTCGAGCGTCGGATAACGCGAGCTCGGGCGGATGTCCCACCAGATCTTGGTCGTGTCCTCGATGAGTCCGTTGCGCACCAGCGCATCGAGGTGCCGGCGGAACTCGCCATAACTTTCGAATCTCTCCGGCAGGCCCGTGCGCGGCAGCGACGACAGCAGCATCAGCCGGAACGACTGCATGCCCATGTCGTCGCCCTGCCAGAACGGTGACGAACACGACAGCGCCAGCAGGTGCGGCACGAAATAGGAAAGCTGGTTCATGACGTCGATGCGCAGCTCGTCGTCTTCCAGGCCGACGTGCACGTGCATGCCGCAGATGATCATGCGCCCCGCACCGCCCTGCACTTCGCGCGCGATCGAGGAGTAGCGCTGCTCCTGTGTGTGCGCGGGCCGGTTGGGCGAGCGGGCGAAGGGATGCGTCGAGGCGGCGACCGGCGCGATGCCGTAGTCCGCCGCGATCTCGCAGACCTTGCGGCGCAGGGTGGCGAGCTGCGAACGCATCGCCGCGACGGATCCGCAGACCGAGGTCTTCACCTCGAGCTGCGAACGCAGGAATTCGGGACTCACGCGTCCGTCGGTCTCGGCGATGCAACGCTGGAGGAGCTCGGCGGGTGGATCGGCCACGAGATCGCGCGTGGCGAGATCCACTAACAAGTACTCTTCTTCTATTCCGAGCGAGAAAGCCGGCTCGGAGCCCCCATGCGTCGACATGCGGCCATTCTAGCCGCAGCGGCCTCGCGCGGATCAATCGCAGCCGAAAACATCCTCGATCGCGCAGGGTTCGGCCAGGTGGAAACCCTGTATGTAGTCGACCCCGATGGACTCGAGCACCTCGAGCACGTCGGCGCTCTCGACCTTTTCGGCGATGGTTGCGACGCGCATCGCGGCGCCGATCTTCGCGATCGCTTCCACCATGCTGCGGTCGACCGGGTCGCTCGCGACGTGCGCCGCGAACTGCCCGTCTATCTTCAGGAAGTCGACGGGCAGCGTCTTGAGGTACAGGAACGACGAGACTCCGCTGCCGAAATCGTCGAGCGAGAAGCGGCAGCCGCGCGCCTTCAGCTCACGCATGAAATAGGTCGCCTTGGACAGGCTCGCGACCGCGGCCGTCTCGGTGATCTCGAAACACAGCGCGCGCGCCAGTCGCTCGTCGCGCAGCCGCGAGAGCACGAACTCGAGGAAATCCTCGTCGTTGATGGAAGTGCCGGACAGGTTGACCGCCACGACCGGCAGGCGCCGGCCCTGGTCGATGCAGGACGAAAGAAGTTCGATGGCGCGGTTCACCACCCAGCGGTCGACCATCACCATCACGTTGTAGCGTTCGGCCGCCGGGATGAATTCGTTGGGCGGCACGAGCGTGCCGTCCTCGTCGCGCAGCCTGACCATGAGCTCGAAGAACGGAGCGTCGGTCGCGTGCGCGACGCCGCGGTCCGCCGCGGCCCCGGCCGGGTTGCGCGAGATCGGCACGATGCGTTGTGCGTACAGCTCGAGACGACCGTCCTCGACCGCGCGCGCGATCCGGCCCACCCACTGCATCTCGCGGTGACGGCTGGTGCCGTGTTCGCGCTCGTAGATCTGCACGCGATTGCGGCCGCCATCCTTCGCCGCGTAACAGGCGATGTCGGCGGCGGACAGCACGGAAGCCGCACTGGTCGTATCGCGCGCGATGCGCACCACACCGATGCTCGCGCCCACCGACAGGCTGTTCGCGCCCCACAGGAAGCGGTACGAATGGATGGCCTGACGGATGCTGTCGGCAACGCGCTCCGCCTGCTCGAGCGTGCAACGCTCCAGCAACATTCCGAATTCGTCGCCGCCGAGACGCGCGATCGTGTCCGAGGCGCGCACGCGGGTCTGCAGCAGACTCGTGATGTCGCGCAGCAGCCGGTCGCCCGCGCTGTGGCCACAGGTATCGTTCACGACCTTGAACTGGTCGAGATCGATGTACAGCAGCACGTACTCGCCCTCGCCGCGCTGCGCGGCGGTCACGGCCGCCTCGAGTCGCGCGTCGAACTCGCGCCGGTTGATGAGACCGGTCAGCGCGTCGTGGCTCGCCTGGTAAGACAGCGCGCGCTTGAGACGTCGTTCCTTCGTCACGTCGCCGAACACGATGACGGCGCCGACGGCAACGCCTTCGCGGTTGCGGATCGGCGTCGCGGTTTCCTGGATCGCGAGCTCCTCGCCGCGCCGGTTCACGAGTACATTGTGGTCGGACGGAACGGACGTCTCGCCTTCGTTGAGCACGCGATCGAGCGTATACGCCACTGGTCTGCGCGTGGATTCGTCGATGAGCTGCAGCACGTCGCCGATCGGCCGGCCGCGCGCCTCGTCGACCGACCAGCCCGTCAGGCGTTCGGCCACGGGATTCAGGTAATCGATGTTCGCCGACGCGTCGGTGGTGATCACCGCGTCGCCGATCGACTGCAGCGTGACGGCGGCGCGATCCTTTTCGGCGAAGATCGCCTGTTCCGCGCGTTTGCGCTCGGTGATGTCGGAGACGGTGCCTTCGTAGCCGACGATGCGGCCCGAACCGTCGCGCACGCCGCGTGCATTTTCGAGCGCGACCACCTGCGTGCCGTCGCGCCGGCGCAGCGTGACTTCCATGGATCGCACTTCGCCATCGGCGTCGACCTTGCGCACGAAATCGGCGCGGTCGGTCGGGCTCCAGTACAACATGACCGAGCTCGGCAACGCGTACATCTCTTCCGCCGAGCCGTAACCCAGCATTTCGACGAAAGCGCTGTTGACCGACACGAGCCGGCCGTCGCGCGTGCTCTGGTACACGCCCTCGATCACGCCCTCGAACAGGCCGCGGAACTTGGCCTCGCTCGCGCGCAGCGCCTCCTCGGCGAGATTGCGTTCGATCGCGAGCGCCGCCAGGCGCGTCGCGTGCGATTGCAGGACCTGCTCGCGCGCGTCCGGCAGGCCGGGCTCCGGCCGGTAGATAGCCACGGCGCCGAGCAGCTTGCCGCTCGAACCCTTGATCGGCATGGACCAGACCGCGCGGAACCCGGAGTCGAGCACCACCTGGCGACGATCCGCCCAGTGCGCGTCGTTCGCGACATCGGCGACGTACACGTCGCACGCGGAATAGACCGCGGCGGCGCACGAGCCGCGCCGCGGTTCGATCGGCGTGCGCTCGAGCACCGCGGCGAGCAACGGCGGCAACTGACGCGCGATGGTCAGGGAGAAGCAGCTCGCGTCGGGCGCGAGCACGGAGATCGTGCAGCGATAACGCGGATACACCGCCTGCACGAGCCCGGAGATGACGTCGAGCACCGCCGGCAGTCCGGCGTTCGACGCGAGCAGCGCGAAGAACGCACGCTCGTTCTCCATGATGTTCTCGGCGCGCTTGCGTTCGGAGATGTCCGTGATGCTGGCGCGCACCAGCGAGGAGTGGCCGCCTTGCAGGCGCACGAGCCGCACTTCGCAGGGGATGTCGCGCCCCGTCGAATCGCGGTGAATCCACTCGAACACCTGCGGGTCACCGGCCGCGGCCAGCTTCAGCTGCTGGCGATGCGGCGCCTTGGAGGATTCGCCGTCGATCTGCACCTCCGCGCTGACGTCGAGAACATTGCAGGAGAGCAATTCATCGCGAGTCATCCTGAAGAGACGCAGCGCGGGTTCGTTCGCCTCGACGAAGCGCTGCGATTCGGCATCCACCACCGTGATGGCTTCCGGCGCGTTGTCCACGAGCGAGCGGTAACGCGCTTCGCTGTCGCGCAGCGCCTGCTGCGTCATGTGGCGCTCGGAGATGTCGCGCAGGCAGATCACGAAGACTTCCGAGCGACCGTTGCGCGCGCGGCTCACGGAAATCTCGGCCGGGAACATCGTCCCGTCGCGGCGGCGGGCGGCGACCTCCGGACTCACGCGACGGCCGCGAAACGTGTCGCTGGTGCCGGCGAGTTTGTCGAGTCCCGCGGCGATCGAGTCGTCGACCGCGATCTCGGGTACCAGCGCGTCGATGCGCAACCCGAGCAGCTCCGCGGGTGGATAGCCGAACACGCGTTCCGTCACCGGGTTCGCGCGATCGATCACGCCCGCCGCGTTGGCGGTGATGACGACGTCCTTGATGTGATCGAGGATGATCTGCAGCTGTGCGGCGCCCTGCTCCGCGATCTCCACGCCGAGCGAGCGGGCTTCGTCCGACATCAGGCGCATGGAGCGCACCATCGCGCGCCGCTCGTCGTCGACGCTGTCGTAATAACGGCTCAGCATCTCGAGCAATTCGTGGGCGCTGACGCGCCCGCCGGTCACGCGCGCGCGCAGCTCGCGCAACTGCGATTGCAGCAGCGGATGCAGTCGGCGCATCGAAAGATCGTTGACCTCGAGGCGTGTACCCGTCGCGGTGAAAGGCGGGCTTCCGGCGGAAACTGCGCTGGAGTCGGAAGCTTCTTGGGGGGTGCCTTCAGCCGGTTTTGACATAACGGAGCAACTGCGGACCAAATTGCATGATATGTCCGGGTGCGAGGTGCCCCCGTGAAGCGGCTCCCGGTTTTGAGCGCGAGATTAGTTCGTTTCCGACGCGTTCGGCGATTGTGGTTGAACCGTAGTGGCCTGGTCCGCAGCCTCCTCGACGCCCGGCACGGATACAAGTAAAGGAATGGAGAACACGCGCGTGTAATTCGCACCCAGGCGGTCGAGGGTGTCGATGCTCACGCTGAGCACGAAGACCCCCTCCTTGCCCGGCAGCAGAACGAGTTGGTGCCTTAGGGGCTTTCCGACGGCGGGCGTCGTGACTGGCCCATAGACTCCGCCCACGGTCACGGCAAGACCGTTCTGGCTGAGGAAGTGCGCGCTCACCGTTTCGAAATCCTGGCCCGGCACGATCGCGATCTCGACCGGCAGCGCCTTGTTCACTTCCGGCCGCGCGCCCAGTGAAAAGTGCACGCTGACCGGACTGTTGGTGGGATTCGCCGCGACGGCGGCGACCATGTCGGCGGGCAAGTCGTCGGATTTCGGCTTGGGCACCTTCGGAGCGGACGCGGTCGTGTTCACCTCCGGCGCTTTCCCGGAGTCCTCGCAGGCAGCGAGCATGCCGGCCCCGGCGATCAGGGTGACCAGATAAACGCAGCGGCGGCTGAACATCGAGGAGACCTCCGCTTCCTATACTAACAGGCTGACTATCCAGTGAAGATTCATCTGGAAAGAATGGGAGGTTCGTCAATGGCGGCGAGCTGCTCGAACAGATCCGCGATATGGCGCTCCCAGAAGCGGGCGTCCGCGAACCAGGGGAATGCGCGTGGGAATGCCGGATCGTGCCAGCGTGTCGCGATCCACGATGCGTAGTGCAGGATGCGCAGCGATCGCAATGCCTCCACGAGCGTGAGCTCCGCGTAGTCGAATTCGCCGAACGTCTCGTAACCTTCCATGAGCGCGGCCCAGGAAGACTGCTGGCTCGCGGCATCTCCGGCGAGGAACATCCACAGGTCCTGGATTCGAGGACCCGACATGCAATCGTCGAGATCCACGAACAGCGGTCCGTTTTCGCGCCACAGGATGTTGCCGGAGTGACAGTCGCCGTGGATGCGCAGGCGTGGCAGCGGCCCGAAATTCTCGAAACACTGTCGGACGCGTCCGATCACCTGCTCGCTCACGCGGGCGTACTGCTCTTCGAGCGCCTCGGGCACGAAGCCGCTCGCGAGCACCGCGGCCCGCGCGCGCACGCCGAAACGCTCGAGATCGAGCGACGGCCGGTGCTGGAACCGGCCGCGGCCACCCACCGCGTGCATCCGCGCGAGCGTGCGGCCTAGCAACGTGAGCGTCGCGGCATCGGCGATCTCGGGTGCGCGACCGGCCAGATAGGGAAAGGCGGCGAAGCGCTGGTCGCCGTGTTCAAACAAACTCAGGCCGTCGCGGCGCACCGGCGCGGCGATGGGCAACTCCGCGTCGGCGAGCTCGAACGCGAAAGCATGCTCCTCGGCGATCGCGGCATTGCTCCAGCGGCGCGGGCGATAGAACTTGAGCACCCAGAGCGCGCCATCCTCGTCGCCCAGTTGATAGACGCGATTCTCGTAGCTGTTGAGCGCGAACAGCCTTCCCGACGGGCGCAATCCGATGCTCTCGGCGGCGGCAGCCACCTCGAAGGGGGTCAGATTCGCGAACGGAGCCAGTGCAGATTGCGTCACAGCCACATGGGAACATTAATGTAAAATCCTGCGTCCCAAAACCTCGAGCGAAAAGTACTCCGAATGACGCAGCAATCCGCGGGAAAGAAATCGGTCCTGGTCACTGGCGGCGCGGGCTACATCGGCAGCCACACGGTTTTGCAGCTCGTCGCGCGCGGCGAGCGCGTCGTCGTGCTCGACAACCTGGTCACGGGGTTCCGCCAGGCGGTGCGCGACGTACCGCTCGTGGTCGGCAACGTCGGCGACCGCGCGCTCGTGGATTCGCTGCTCGCGGAGCACGAGGTCGACACCATCATTCATTTCGCCGCGCACACCATCGTGCCGGAGTCGGTCTCCAATCCGCTCAAGTACTACGGCAACAACACCTGCTCGACCCGTTCGCTGCTCGAGGCGGCGTCGAACGCGGGCGTGCGCAATTTCGTGTTCTCGTCGACGGCCGCGGTGTACGGCATTCCGGAATCGGGTCTCGCATCGGAAGACGCCGCCACCGCGCCGATCAACGCGTACGGCACCTCCAAGCTCATGTCCGAATGGATGCTGCGCGACCTGTGCGCCGTGACGCCGATGCGTCACGTCGTCCTGCGTTACTTCAACGTCGCCGGCTCGGACCCGCAGGGCCGCATCGGCCAGTCGACCCGTCAGGCCACGCTGCTCGTGAAAGTCGCGTGCGAGGCCGCGGTCGGCAAGCGTTCCTATCTATCGGTCTTCGGCACCGACTACCCGACCCCCGACGGCACCGGCGTGCGCGACTACATCCACGTCGACGACCTGGCGGCCGCGCACCTCAAGGCGCTCGACTACCTGCGCGCGGGCGGCAATTCGCTGATCGCCAACTGCGGATATGGCCACGGGTACAGCGTGCGGGAAGTGCTCCAGAGCGTCGAACGGGTCGCGGGAGTCAAGCTCGACATACGCGAGGAACCGCGCCGCGCCGGCGATCCTCCCACACTCGTCGCGAAGTGCGACCGCGTGCGGGACATCCTCGGTTGGACTCCCCGGCTCGACGACATCGACACGATCGTGCGAACGTCGCTGGAGTGGGAAAAACGCCTGCAACGTGAGCCCTGGTAGTCAGGACAGATGCGCTGGCCGAGACCCAAATCGCTGAGTGGCCTCATGCTGCTGGGACTCGCGCTTATCGCGGGCCCTCTGCTCGTGGCCGTCATCGACGCGGCGCTGCAGATCCGCAGGCTCTCGGCAACCAGCCAGGAGCTGGTGCTCGAGGGCGTGCAGAGCGCGCGGCTCTCGCAAAGCCTGTTCGCCGACATCACGTCCCTGCAGCGCACGGTGCGTCTGTACCAGGTGCTCGGCGACGCCAAGCTGCTCGAAGCGTATCGCACCACCGACCAGCGTCTCGCGGCCTCGCGCACGCAACTCGCGGCACTGCTCACCGAAGATCCGACGCGTCAAAGCCTCGAAGAATTCGCGCAGATGCACAACGAGATCGCGACCGCCGTGAGCGCGACTCCGCCCGGCAGCCCCGCTTTCTCGTCGATCCTCGCGCGCATCGACCGACTCAACGATCTCGCGAACACGATCGCAGTCTCGGGAAACCGGCAGATGGACGCGCGGCTCTCGGGCCTGCAGCAGCAGACCGCGCGAACGCAGCGGCGCCTGTTCTGGCAGTCGGCGCTGCTCGTGCCGCTGACGCTGGTCGCGATCCTCGCGCTGACGCTGTCCATCGGCCGCCCGCTGCGCGCCATCGACCGCGCCATCAGCGAGCTCGGGCGCGGCACGTTTTCCCGCCCGATCGAGGTCGCCGGGCCGCGCGACCTCGAACGTCTCGGCGCGCAGCTCGAGTGGCTGCGCCAGCGCCTGCTCGATCTCGCGCAGGAACGCAATCGATTCCTGCGCCACATGTCGCACGAGCTCAAGACCCCGCTGGCGAACATCCGCGAAGGCGCGGAACTGCTCATGGATGGCGCGGTCGGACCCCTGGACAATTCCCAGCGCGAAGTGGTCGCCATCCTGCGCGATAACGGCATCAAGCTGCACCGGCTCATCGAAAACCTGTTGTCGTTCAGCGCGTGGCAGAAGGAAAGCGTCGGCCTCGAGCTGTCCGATTTCCGCCTGCGCCCGCTGGTCAAACAGGTCATCGAGAGCCAGCAACTCACGGTAGTCTCGCAACGCGTGCGACTCGAGGTTAAGGTGGACGACTTGATGCTGCGGGCGGATCGCGGCAAGGTGCGCCTGATCGTCGAGAACCTGCTATCCAATGCCATCAAATATTCGCCCAAGGGCGGCACTGTCTATCTACACGCCGGAAAACAGGACACCCAACTCGTGATCGACGTCGCCGACACCGGGGCCGGCATTCCGCCGGAGGAACGCGCCCGCGTGTTCGAAGCCTTCTACACCGGCCGCCCGCCCGCGGGCGTGCAGGTCAAGGGCACCGGCATCGGCCTGTCGGTGGTGCTCGAATTCGTCCACGCGCATGGTGGAACCATCGAGATCGTGGACGGCGAATACCCCGGCGCGCACTTCCGCATCCGCATGCCGGTGTTGTCGGCCACCTCGCCCGTCGGAAACCAGGCGCATGCGGCATAACTACTTCGTCGTCGGAATCCTCGCGCTCGGACTGACGGGCCTGGCCGCATGCAGCGGCCTCGCGCCGCGCTCGCGGGATTCCCAGACGATCCCGGCGGTGGACCGCAGCTCGACCGAAACGACGGTCATCACCTCCTATCTCGACACCTCTTTGCGCCTCGCGCGCGGCACGCCGGCCGAGCAGGCGGAGATCCTGGCCCGGGCCAGCAACGACTACGCCGCCGCTCCCACGCCTAGCATCGTCCTGCGTTATGGCATGGTGCTCTCTACTCCAGGCCATGCAGGGTATGACCCTGTCGGCGCGCAGCGACTTTTGCGCGAAGTGCTCGCGAGCCCGGAAACTCTGCTTCCTGCGGAGCGCGCTCTCGCGTTCCTGCAGCTGCAGCAGGTCGAGCGCCAGCAATCCTTACAAGCGGATGTGCGGCGCCTGCAGACAGGCGCCGAAAGAACCGCGAATGAACGAATCGCGCAACTCACGCGACGCCTGACCGCCGAGAGCGAGGAAAACGCCCGTCTCAAGAAGGCACTCGCCGATGCGCAGGCCAAGCTGGATGCGATCGCGAACATCGAAGGCTCGTCGAACAACCGGCG
>JAEZCN010000038.1 GCA_023433515.1 Pseudomonadota bacterium | reverse complement strand
ACGTCCAGGCAGGGGATTATGCGTTTGGCAAGAATGGCGCTAACTCCGATGGTTTGATCAGTTCTTCCAGCAATGCCTTGCCGCTGATCGCGGCGGCGCTGCCGGTGGCGGCGAGGGCGGCGAGATCCGCGGCATTGCGCACGCCGCCCGACGCCTGCCAGGCGATCTGGGGATATCGCTTCACGGCTTCCGCGTACAACGCGACCGCCGGTCCCTGCAACGCGCCGTCGAGCTCTACGTCCGTGCACAACACGTGTTCGAGGCCATGCGGCAGGTAGGACTCGATCGCCTCCCACAGCGTGAGTTTCGATTCCTTCGTCCAGCCGCGCGTGAGTACGCGCGGAACGCCCGCGGCATCGTGGCGGATGTCGAAGGCGAGGCCTATCTTCTCGGGGCCGTATTTCTTGAACCAGCCTTGCACCTCGGCGGGATTCTCGACCGCGGCGCTGCCGACGATCACGCGATCGATGCCGTTGCGCAGCAGGTCGTCGACGACGGCCGTCGAGCGCACGCCGCCGCCCACCTGGATGTTCAACGCCTTCTGCGAGGCGAGGCGCACGATGACGCTGCGGTTCGCGAGCAGACCGTCCTTGGCGCCGTCGAGATCGACGACGTGCAGCCACGTGGCGCCGAGCGCGCGATAACGCTGCAGCAGCTCGTGCGGCTCGAGGTCGTAACGCGTCTCGCGGTCGAAGTCGCCCTTGAGCAGACGCACGCAGCGGCCGTTACGCAGATCGATGGAGGGAATGAGAATCATGAGTCTTCAAACCCCTTCTTTCAGAAAATTGGCGAGGATGCGCGCGCCCACCACGCCCGAACGCTCGGGGTGGAATTGCGTGCCGCAGAAGTTGTCACGGCGCGCGACCGCGGTGAAGTTGCCGCCGTACTCCGTGGTCGCGACGGTCCACTCACCCGCCGGTACCGCGTAGCCGTGCACGAAGTACACGTAGTCGAGCGCGCTCACCCCGTCGAGCAGCGGATCGGGCTTCGTCTGCGCGAGCTGGTTCCAGCCCATGTGCGGAACGGGCAGGCCCGGCGCGGCGGATAGTTTGCCGACGCGGCCCGGGATCACACCGAGTCCGTTCGCCGGGCCTTCCTCGGAGTGATCGAACAGGATCTGCATGCCGAGGCAGATGCCCAACAACGGTTGTTTGAGCGCCGGGATGAGCTGGTCGAGTCCGACGCTGCGCAACTTGTGCATCGCGCTGTGCGCATTGCCCACACCCGGCAGCAGGACCCGCGTGGCCCGCTTGATGACCTCGTGATCGGTCGTGACGACGGAGTTCGCGCCGAGGCGCGACAGCGCCGCGCGCAACGAGGCGATGTTGGCTCCGCCGCTGTCGATGATTGCGACGGCGCTCATAACACTCCTTTCGTGGAAGGTAGTTCGTCGCCCTCGCGACGGAACGCCTGGCGCAGCGCGCGTCCGACGCCCTTGAAGCAGGCTTCGATCATGTGGTGCGTGTTCTCGCCGGTGATGGTGACATGGAGCGCGGCGCGGAGGCTCTCGGCCAGCGAACGGAAGAAGTGCGGCACGAGCTCGGTCGGCAGGCCGCCCACGGCCTCGCGCGAAAATTTGCCTTCGAACACGCCGTAGGCGCGGCCGGAGAGATCGATGGCAACGCGCACCTGCGCCTCGTCCATGGGCAGCAGGAATCCATAACGTGCGATGCCGAGCTTCGCGCCGAGCGCGTTGCGCAGCGCTTCGCCGAGCGCGAGCGCGCAATCTTCGACGGTGTGGTGCTCGTCGATGTCGAGATCGCCCTTGCATTCGAGCTCGAGCGCGAACCCGCCGTGTTTGGCGATCTGCTCGAGCATGTGATCGAAGAAGCCGATCCCGGTGACGATCTTCACGGGCGCGGTCGCGTCGAGATTGACCGCGACGCGGATGTCGGTCTCCTTCGTCTTGCGCTCGATCACGGCCTTGCGTTCGGTCAGCGTGCGGACGATCGCGGGCCAGGTTTCGGCGGCATCGCCGTGGCGCCGCACGAGCAGGCCGCGCACGCCGAGGTTGCGCGCGAACTCGATGTCCGTCGCGCGGTCGCCGATCATGGCGCTCGCGGCCAGGTCGACGTTGCGCACGTAGTCCTCGACCAGCCTGGTTTTCGGCTTGCGGCAGTCGCAGCCGTCGTCCATGCGGTGCGGGCAGACGAACACCGCGTCGAACTCGATGCCCTGCGAGCTGAACACGTCCATCATGAAGCCGTGCGGAACGTCGAACGCGGACTGCGGAAAACTCGCGGTCCCGAGCCCATCCTGGTTGGTCACCATCGCGAGCTTGAAGCCCGCGGCCCGCGCGGCGCGCAGCGCGGTGAACACGTCCGGCATGAAGCGGATCTTTTCGATCGAATCGACCTGTTCGTCCGGCGGCTCCTCGATGAGCGTGCCATCGCGATCGACGAACAACACCTTCGACTTGCTCACGTGAAACTCCGGATCAGGCGATCGTTCTGCTCGGGCGTGCCGACCGAGATGCGTAATGATTGCGGCGAGACGCTGCGCATGTCGCGGATCAGCAGCTTCGCGTCGCGCGCGGCGGCGAGCGCGCCTTCGGCATCCTCGAAATCCACCAGCAGGAAATTCGCGACGCTCGGCCAGATCCTGCGCACGGAACGAGCACCGGCCAGCGCGGCCGTTACGCGATCTCGCTCCGCGCGCACCTGGTTGACGCGTTCGCGCTGAATGGCGAGCTGCGGACCGCCGAGCGTCGCGAGCACGGCCTCGATGGTGAGCTGCGGAATGGAATAGGGCGGAATCACCTTGCCGAGCAGCGCGACGATCGGCGCGGCGGCGATCAATGAGCCGACGCGTGCGCCGGCGAGGCCGAAGGCCTTCGACAACGTGCGCAGCACGACGAGATTCGGGAAGTGCGCGAGTTGGGTAGCCAGGGAAGCGTCGCCGGAGAATTCGATGTAGGCCTCGTCCACCGCGACGAGTGCGCGATCCGCGAGCGCGGTCAGCACCTGTTCGATGGCCGCCGGGTCCATCGCATTACCCGTCGGATTGTTGGGCGAGCACAGGAACACGATCTTCGTGTTGGCATCGCAGGCCGCGAGCACGCCGGCGACGTCCAGCGCGAAACCGCGCTCGCGCACGAGCGGGACTTCGCGCACGGCCGCGCCCTGGATGCGCGCCGCGACGGAATACATCCCGAAGGTCGGCGGGCAGATGATCACGTTGTCGACGCCCGCGCGGCAGAAACCGCGCACGAGCAGGTCGATCGATTCGTCGCTGCCGCGGCCGGGCAGCAGATTCTCGACGGGCACGCCGTACAGTTGCGCCAGCCTTTCGGCGAGCACGTGCGGGTGTGGCTCGGGATAACGATTCAGCCCGGCTTGCGAACGATCCGTCTCCGCGCGCCACGGTAGCTCGTTGGCGTGCAGGCGATCGAACGCCGGGTCCCAGCTCGCGTGCGAATAGGCCTTCAGCGCGACGATGTCGGGACGCGCGAGCGCGAGGATGTCGCTCATGACGATTTCCCCGCGAGGGCATCGAGCCTCACGCGCACCGCGTTGCCGTGCGCGTCGAGGCCTTCGAGCGTCGAGATCGCGATGGCCGTGGGGCCAAGGTCGCGTAATCCGGCCGCGCTCAGTTCCTGCACGGTGATGCGCTTCTGGAAGTCCGCGAGCGACACGCCGCTGTAACTGCGTGCATATCCGTAGGTCGGCAATACGTGGTTGGTACCCGAGCAGTAGTCACCCATCGATTCCGGCGACCATTCGCCGACGAACACCGAGCCCGCGCTTTCGACGCGCGGCAGCAGCGCGCGCGCATCGCGCGTCTGGATGATGAGGTGTTCGGGCGCGTACTCGTTGGACACGGCCATCGCCGTGTCGATGTCGGGCACGACGATGACGCGGCTGTGGCGCATCGATTCGTCGACGATGTGTTCGCGGGTCAATTTGTGAGCTTGCGCGGCCGCCTCGACGATGACGGCGCGCGCGAGCACCGCGGACGTCGTGACGAGGATGACCTGCGCGATCGTGTCGTGCTCGGCCTGCGCGAGCAGGTCCGCGGCGACGAACTTCGGATTCGCGGACTCATCCGCGATGACGAGTACTTCGGAGGGGCCCGCCGGCAGGTCGATCGCGGCGCCCGCGGGATCCGCGGCGACCAACTGCTTGGCCATCGTCACCCACGCGCTGCCCGGGCCGAAGATCTTGTCGACCTTCTGCACCGACTCCGTACCGAACGCGAACGCGGCGATCGCCTGCGCGCCGCCCATCTTGTAGACGGTCTCGACTCCGCACAGCTCGGCGGCGACGAGCACCGAGGCATGCACTCTGCCGTCCGCGTTGGGCGAACAGGCGATCGCGCGTTGCGGGCAGCCCGCGACGCGCGCCGGCGCCGCGAGCATGATCGCGGTCGAGGGAAGCGGGGCGGAGCCGGCCGGCACGTACAGGCCCACGCTGCGAATCGGGCGCACGATCCGCTCGCAAACGACTCCGGGCATGGTCTCGACGGACAGCGGCTGCGCCTGCTGGGCTTCGTGAAACTTCGTGACGTTCGCCACCGCGCGTTCGAGCGCGGCGATCTGCGCACCGGTGAGACTCGCGCGCGCCTCCGCGAATTCGGCCGGACCCACGCGCAGGTCGTCGAGCGTCGTGCCGCTGAATTTCTGCATGTAGCGGCGCAGGGCGGCATCACCCTCGGCCCGAACCGCGGCGACGATCTCCGCGACGTCGCGTTGTACGTCCGCGCGAGACTCCGCCGCCGGGCGTGCGAGCGCGGCGCGGCGTTGTTCGACGGAGGCGGTTTTCCAGTCGATGAGCTGCATCTTCAGGCCAGCATCTTTTCCACGGGCAGAACGAGCAGGGCGCTCGCACCCGCCTTCTTGAGGCTTTCGAGCGTTTCCCAGAACACATTCTCGCGGCACACGGCGTGGATCGCGACCTTGTCCAGCGATCCCTCGAGCGGAATGATCGTCGGCGATTCGCTGCCGGGCAGCAGCCGCCGGATCTCCGGCAGGGCCGAACGCGGCGCGTGCAGCATGATGTACTTGCTTTCGCGCACCTGCTGGACGCCGTCGATGCGCAACAGCAGCCGATCGACCCACTCCTGCTTTTCGGGCGACAACGCGACCGGCGTGCGGATCAGCAACGCCTGGCTTTCGAGCACGGTCTCCACCTCGCGCAGGTGATTGGCCTGCAGCGTCGAGCCGGTCGACACGAGATCGCAGATCACGTCGGCACGACCGAGGCGCGGCGCGATCTCGACCGCGCCCGACAACGTCACGATGTCCGCGGTCACGTTGCGCTCGCGCAGGTAACGCTCGAGCGTGAACGGGTAGGTAGTCGCAATGCGTTTGCCCTGGAGCGAACGTGGGCCTTCGTAGCCGAATCCTTCCGGGATGGCGAGCGAGAGCCGGCAGCGGCCGTATTCGAGCGTGCACACCTCGGTGAAGTTGGCGGCATGCCCGCGCGACTGCAACTCGAGGCGCTTCTCCTCGAGCACGTTGCGGCCGACGAGCCCGAGATCGCAGACGTCTTCCTGCACGAGGTCGGGGATGTCGTCGTCGCGCACGAACAGCACGTCGAGCGGCATGTTCTCGCCGAAGCCCATGAGCTGGTCGCGGCCACGTGAGAGTTTGAGGCCGCAGTTCTTGAGCAGCTCCAGAGACGGGTCGGTGAGGCGCCCCGACTTCTGGATGGCGAGCTTGAGACGCTGGCCTGAGTCTTTGAGTGAAGGGTCGTTGAGTGAAGGTGTCATGAGATCAAATCGGACGTTGCGAATGGGGAGTTCCGGGCGCGCGCCCGGGAGGAAAGGTCAGGCGTGGCGATGCTGTCGCGAGACGACCAGCGAGTAACCGCCGTTGCCGTCCTGGAGGCAGCGGGCGACCCGGCCGATGGTCGTGACGCTCACACCCGTAAGGCGGTGAATCTCGCGGTAGGGCAGGCCCTTCTGCAGCCATTCGACCACGGCCCAGCGGTCCGCGAGGGCCTGCAGTTCGGCCGGCGTGCACAGGTCGCGGAAGAACGCCCGGCATTCGTCGACCGATTTCAGGGTCAACATGGCCGCGAACAGGTTGCGTTCGCAGAGCGCTTCCTGCCGGGCGGTGATGTTGCGATGCTGTTTCAACCAGGCTCCATCGAATCGCTTGCCACTGAATTAATGTATTAACGCGCTAGTACGGTGGCGCATTGGACACGAGCCGCGGCACAAAAGCAAGGCCGGATGCTTGCGCGCGTGATGTACGCCCCCGTAGAATTCGCGCCACTCATCGAGACCGGCTGAGGGATGGGCCCGAAGACGCCGGGGCAACCGCCGCAAAAAGCGGAAAGGTGCCAACTCCTGCGGGATATCGTCGACGCCATCGAGGCGCGAGTTTCCCGGCAGATGAGCAGCCTCAGCACCCGAACCCCGGGGGCGAGGTGCCGCGCATCCCGCGTGGCCGCTCCGCGAGTGCCCGATGAGTGGTTGGAGCATTCGGTGAGCAACGACAACAAGCAACTCAGTGACCGTCCGACCGGCATCGGCGCGGAGGCCGATCATGGAACTACCCAGGGATCTGGAATCCAGATCCGGGAAGGTGTCCTCGCAGTCCCAGGCGAGCTCAAGCTGCATTTCGGCGGAACCCTCGAGTCCGTTTCGATCGCCTGGCGCATCGCGGGTCCCGCGGGCGCGCCGGTGGTCGTGGCGCTCGGCGGCATTTCGGCGTCGCGCCGCGTCTGGATTCCCGACGAACCGCGCGGCGGCTGGTGGCACGAAGTGGTGGGCCCGGGCCTCGCGCTCGATCCGCAGCGCTTCCGCATCCTCAGCTTCGACTATCTCGGCGCCAGCGCCGATTCCACCGGTCCGCGCGACGGCGCACCGTTTCCGAGCATCTCGGCCTACGACCAGGCCGAACTACTGCTGCGGCTGATCAACCACCTTGGGGTCGCCTCCTTGCGCGCCATTGCGGGCGCTTCATACGGCGGCATGGTGGCGCTCGCGTTTGGCGAGCGGTATCCGGACCGCGTCGCGCGTCTCCTCGTGATCAGCGCGGCCGACCGCGCGCACCCGATGGCGAGCGCGTGGCGCGTCGTGCAGCGGCGCATCGTCAAGTTCGCGATCGAGTCGGGCAACCCGGCGCAGGGTCTCGAGCTCGCGCGCGCGCTCGCGATGGCCACGTACCGCAGCCCCGAGGAATTCGCGGCGCGGTTCGCGGGCGCCGCGCGCAAGGTGGACGGGCGTTTCGAGCTGCCGGTCGAGGAATACCTGTTCGCGCGCGGCGCGGACTACGCCCAGCGCTACCGCCCCGATTCCTTCGTCTGCCTGTCCGAGTCGATCGACCTGCACCGGGTCGACACGGCGCGCATCTTCGCGCCGGTCACAGCGGTCGCGGTGCGCGAAGATCAGCTCGTTCCGTTGGCCGACATGCGCGCGATGGTCGCGCGGCTGCCGAACGCGGAGCTGCACGAAATCTCGTCGGTCTACGGACACGACGCCTTTCTCAAGGAAAACCGGCGCCTGGCGCCGATCTTCTCGAACGTACTGTCGCCAGCGTAACCTGGCGCACCTGACTGACTAACTACCAAACGAACGAAACCAGGAACCGACGGATGACGACCTCGCTGACCCAGGACACCCGCGCCGTGCGCGCGGGACTCGAGAATTGTGACGTGACCGGCGCCGTGGTGCCGCCGCTGCACCTGTCGTCGACCTATGCGTTCCGAGCCTTCGGCGACAAGCGCAAGTACGACTACAGCCGTTCGGGCAACCCGACGCGCGACCTGCTGGCCGAGGCGCTCGCCGACCTCGAAGGCGGCGTCGGCGCGGTCATCACGGGCTCGGGCATGGGCGCGATCACGCTCGTGGGGCACCTGCTGCCGGTCGGCGCGCGCGTCGTCGTGCCGCACGACTGCTACGGCGGCACGTTCCGCCTGTTCACGGCCTGGAACAGGCGCAGGGAACTCGACGTCGATTTCGTCGACTTCAACGATGCCGCCGCCGTGAATGCCGCATTGTCGAAGCCGGCCGCCATGGTGTGGATCGAAACGCCGAGCAACCCGCTGCTGCGCATCACCGACGTCGCGGACATCGCGCGCCGCGGACATGCGATCGGCGCGCTCGTCGTCGCGGACAACACCTTCCTGTCGCCGGGCTGGCAGAAGCCCATCGCGCTCGGCGCGGACATCGTGGTCCATTCGACCACCAAGTACATCAACGGCCACAGCGACGTGGTGGGTGGCGCGGCCATCGCGGCCAAGCCGGAGGTTTCCGAGCAGCTGGCGTGGTGGGGCAACTGCCTCGGGCTCACGGGGTCACCGTTCGACAGCTTCCTCACGCTGCGCGGATTGCGCACGCTGCACGTGCGGCTGCGCGAGCACGGCAAGAACGCGCAGGCCGTGGCCGAATTCCTCGCGAAGCAGCCGCTGGTCAAGAAGGTGTACTACCCGGGTCTCGCCGCGCATCCGGGCCACGAGATCGCCAGGCGCCAGCAGACGGGATTCGGCGCGATCGTCACGCTGGAAGTCGAGGGCGGCATCGAAGGCGCGCGTCGATTCTCGGAGGCACTCGAACTGTTCTCGCTGGCGGAATCGCTGGGCGGCGTCGAAAGCCTCGTTGCTCATCCCGCGACGATGACCCACGCGGCCATGGCGCCCGAGGCGCGCGCCGCGGCCGGCCTCGTCGATGGACTGCTGCGCCTGTCGATCGGTATCGAGGCTACCGAGGATCTGATCCGGGATCTGTCGAACGGCGTGAAGTCGCTGCGCTGATTACATGCAGCAGGACACGGGCGGGGTGAAGCGGCCATTCGGAGCCACTTCGCCGCCCTTGCCGTACATGTCGTGCGGCCGGACCCAATCGGTGAGCGAGTAGTAAGGTCCATTCTCGTTGCGGCCCTTCGGCAGGACTTCGAGGATGCGGTAGATGGCCATGAAGTCCTCGCCGCCGCGCGCGTAGTTCGAATACGTGTGGAAGATTTCGCCCGTTTCGTCGCGGTAGAACACGCTGTTGCCCGAGATGTCCTCGATGCCCGGATCGCAGTGCGTGTAGTTGTAGTACGCGCGGCCCGCGGCCATTTCTTCCGGCGTGAACGACACGCCGAAGTCGTAGTTGAAGTCCGAGCCGAACGACGAGTAGAACGGGATGCGCCAGCCCATGCGTTCTCGCAACGCGTTGAGCTCGGGCATCGTCGCGCGCGCGACCGCGACCACCGACACGTCGTGGTTCTCCAGGTGTGTGAGCAGGCCTTCCATGCCGTCGATGCCCAGCGCGCAGCCCACGCATTGCAGCGGCTGATCCGGCCCCTGCATGACGTGCTGGACGAAGAGCTGGCTGCGGCCGCGGAACAGGTCCGCCAGCGTGACCCGGCCCTCAGCCGAATCGAATTCATACCGCTTGTCGATCCTGACCCAGGGCAGGGCGCTCCGCTTTTCAGCGAGCGCGTCGCGGCGCCGGGTGAATTCTTTTTCCTCTTGCAACAGTTGCTTGCGTTCGGCGATCCACTGGTCTCGGGTCACAACTCGATGCATGGCGGCCTCCGATGGTGAAGGGATGATCCATGGTCGAACGAGGGCAGCGTTTTTCGACGGTGGATTTGCGACAGAAGGGGGTACAGTGCAGTCATGAGACTGGAAACGCCCGAGGGTGTCCTCGAACAGTGCGCGGTATACCTCGATCCGATCTCGGCCGAAGCATTGCGCGCACGCCTCCTGTCGGCAGGACTCACGCCGGTGATCTACAACTCCACCAGCGACGCAGGGATCGTCGGCCTGGCCGGTGTGCGCTTGCTGGTGCCGGAGTCGCAGCTGGCCGAAGCGGAACGCATTCGCGAACAGCTCGAGGCCGGCGAATTCGCCATCGATGAGGACTTCGACGTCGGGAGCTGACTCAGCCCAGCGCCGCCAGCACGACGTCGCCCATCTGCGAGGTGGTCAGGGCCGTGCGTCCCTTCTCGGCGATGTCCGCCGTACGTGCGCCGCCATCGATCGCGCTGCTCACGGCGGCCTCGACGGTCGCGGCCTCGGCATCGAGTCCCAGCGAGTGCCGCAGCAGCAGCGCCACGCTCAGGATCGTGCCGATGGGGTTCGCGATTCCCTTGCCCGCGATATCGGGCGCCGAGCCGTGGATCGGCTCGTAGAGACCGCGACGGCCGTCGCCGACGGACGCGGAGGGCAGTACACCGAGTGAGCTCGCGAGCATGGCGCCTTCGTCGGTCAGGATGTCGCCAAACATGTTCTCGGTGAGCAACACGTCGAAGTCGCGCGGCCGCTTGATCAGGTGCATGGCCGCCGAGTCGACCAGCATGTGCTCGAGCGACACGTCGGGGAATTCGGCCTTGATCACGCGCTCGGCCACTTCGCGCCACAGGCGCGAGGTCTCGAGCACGTTCGATTTGTCGATCGAGACGATTTTCTTGCGCCGCGCCGCCGCCAGGCGGCCGGCCACGCGCGTGATGCGCTCGACTTCGGCCACGGAGTAGCTGCAGAGGTCGGTGGCGAGCGTTTCGGTGCGCGTCTTCTCGCCGAAGTAGATGCCGCCGGTCAGCTCGCGCACGAACACCAGGTCGACGCCGTCGAGGATCTCCGGCTTGAGCACCGAAGAATCGCGCAGGGCGGGGTGCAATTTGATCGGGCGCAGGTTGGCATAGACGCCGAGCTCGCGGCGGATGCGCAGCAGGCCCTGTTCCGGACGCGCCTTCGCGGACGGACCCCACTTGGGTCCGCCGATCGCGCCGAGCAACACGCCGTCGGCCGCGAGACATTCGTCGAGCGTCGCCTTCGGGAGTGGATCGCCCGTGAGGTCGATGGCCGCGCCGCCGAATGGCGCCGCGGTCATCGTGAATTCGTGGTTGAACTTGCGCGCGATGCGCTCGAGTACGCGCGTGCCTTCGGCGACGACTTCGGGACCGATGCCATCGCCCGCGATGACCGCAATTCTTGCTTTCACTGGTGGGCTCTCTTCATCGCGTGTGCGACTTTTCGTACGCGCTGATCGCGTCGTTCTTCGAGAGCAGGAAGCCGAGCTCGTCGACGCCGTTCATGAGGCAATACCGCGCGAACCCTTCGAGCGGAAACGAGACTTTCGTGCCGTCCGGCAGAGTCAGCGTCGAACTTCCGATGTCGATATCGATCTCGGCGCCGGGATTCGCGAGCAGCCAGGCGTGGGTCTGCTCGTCGATGACCACGGGCAGCAGGCCGTTCTTGAGGCAGTTCGTGCGGAAGATGTCCGCGAACTCGGTGCTCACGATGGCCTGGAAGCCGAAGTCCTGCAGTGCCCAGGGCGCGTGTTCGCGCGAGGAACCGCAGCCGATGTTGCGTCCCGCCACCAGGATGCCGGCGCCTTTCGCCTCGGGCTTGTTGAGCACGAAGTCGGGCTTGGGATTTCCCGCGGCGTCGTAACGCCAGTCGGCGAACAGATGTTTGCCGAACCCGGCCTTCGACGTCGCGGTGAGAAACCGCGCTGGAATGATCTGGTCGGTGTCGATGTTGGTGACGGGCAACGCGACGGTGCGCGAGCGGATCTGTGTGACGGCGGCCATGTTCTAGTTGGAGGAAAACTCTCTCGGATCGGTGACGCGGCCGCGGATCGCGGACGCTGCGGCGGTTTCGGGACTCGCGAGCAGGGTGCGCGCGCCGGTTCCCTGCCGGCCTTCGAAATTGCGGTTGCTGGTGCTGATCGAGTAGTGCCCGGCGGGCACGAGATCGCCGTTCATGCCGAGGCACATCGAACAGCCGCTCTCGCGCCATTCGGCGCCGGCCTCGAGGAAGATCTTGTGCAGGCCTTCGGCCTCGGCCAGGCGCTTGACGGCCTGCGAGCCCGGCACGACCAGCATCTTCACGCCCTGCGCGAGTTTGTGCCCGCGCAAGACGCCCGCGGCCTTGCGCAGGTCGGAGAGACGACCATTCGTGCAGCTGCCGACGAACACATTGTTCACCGGCACGTTGCTGATGGGTTCGCCGGCCTTGAGGCCCATGTACGCGAGCGCCTTTTCGAACACGGCGTCGCCTTTCTCGGGTACCGATCCATTGACCGGGGCCACCATGCCGGGATGCGTGCCATACGTGACCATCGGCACGAGCGACGCGGCGTCTATCTCGATGCTGCGGTCGAACTTCGCGCCGGCATCGGTGGGCAGCCTGGACCAGCGCGCGACCGCGGCTTCCCACGCGTCGCCCTTGGGCGCGCGCGGCGTGTTCTTCAGGTATTCGAACGTGGTGGCGTCGGGCGCGATCATGCCCGCGCGCGCGCCGGCCTCGATGGACATGTTGCAGATGGTCATGCGCTCGTCCATCGACATCGCCTCGA
>JAEZCN010000229.1 GCA_023433515.1 Pseudomonadota bacterium | reverse complement strand
TGCGCGAGATCCGCGCGCGTCGCGCGGTCCAGCCCCGCGAACGGCTCGTCGAGCAAAGCGAGGCGCGGCTCACACGCCCATGCGCGCGCGAACAACACGCGGCGTGCCTGCCCATACGACAGCTCGGCCATCGTGCGCGCGCGCATCGCGGTCAATCCGAAGCGGCGCAGCGCGCGCTCGGCGTGTTTGCGGTCGCTCGCAGTCAGCTCGTCGTTGAGCCCGATGCTCGCATATCGTCCCGAGGCGACCACTTCGATCACCGGCATTTTCGGCGCGTGCCAGGTCTGCAGGTGCGGCGCGACGTAGGCCGTGCGCAACTTGAACTTCTCGAGCGGCACGCCGGGCACGACGCCCGCGCGCCGGATCTCGCCGCCCGACGCGACGCCATGATCTCCATGGATCGTCCGCAGCAAGGTCGACTTGCCCGAGCCATTCGCCCCGTGCACGACCCAGCAGTCACCCGGGCGCACCTCGATGTCGATGCCATGAAGGATGTGCGCGTCGTCGACGTACACGTGGGCGTTGCGCATCGCGACCAGCGGCTTGCTGCGCGAGCGCTTCCGGCGCGGCGCGCGTCCCCGGAAGAACGCGACGTCCTCCTGGCGCAGCAGCTTGCGCGCGGCCGACGGGCGCATGGCGCCGGCGCGCACCACGCGGCCCTTCTCGAGTTCGAGCAGGTGTGTCATCGAATCCGGCACGTCCTCGCGCCGGTGCGTGGCGAATATCCATGGCAGCGCCGAGCCCGCGGTACCGGCTAACCACTGAAGCAGCCGCGCGTGGTTGCGCGCATCGAGGCCGTTCGCGACCTCGTCGAGCAGCAGCAGCCTGGGCCGGCTTGCGAGCGCGCGGGCGATCAGCACCAGCCGTCGCTCGCCGTAGGACAGGGTCAGGAACCGCCGCGCGGCCAGCGCCTCGATGCCGAGCTTGCGGAGCAATCCGGTAACTCGTTTTTCTTCGACAGGCGTCAATGCGTGCATGGGAATGTCCGTGCGATGCAGCCCCGTTCCGACGACTTCGCTCGCGCGGAAATTCCATTCGTAGTGCTCGTAACGGTCCTGCCGCTCGGCGCCGACATATGTGATCTCGTCGAGGATGCCAGCGGGTGTATCGAACGTCTCGCCGCGCCACACATAGCGGCGCAGCTCGCGGTCCGTCGGCGTGGGCCACACCGCGCCGGAAATGAGCTTCAGCAACTGGGTCTTGCCCGCCCCGTTCCCGCCGATCAGCAACCAGCGCTGCCCCGGACGAATGGTCCATGCCACGTCGCGCAGCACCGCCCGACCGCCGCGATCGAGATCGATGCGTCGCAGGTTGACCGCAAGATGTCTGGAGCGAGGTGACTTCGCAGCGCGCGCGCGAGTGTGCATGCCGGCGCGCAGCTTACCGGCGATGGGCCGCAGGCGCGAGTCGCGCCCAGCGGCATTTCAGGACAAGGCGAGCGCGGCGGGCTGATCGGTCGACAGGCGCGCATCGGGCGGCAAGGCCGGCTCATGCGCCCGTTCGAACAACTCGTCGAAATCCGCGTCGAGCACGCTGTCGAACAGCTGCTCGACGTCTTCCAGCACGAAGTAAGTCTTCTGGTACGAGTCGATCAGGTAGTCGGTGCGCAGCACGCGTTGCAGGTCGAACGCGATGCGCGCGGGACCCGTGGCGCGTGTCGCATAAACCGTCTCGCCGCTCGAGGAGAGGATGCCGGCGCCATAGGCGCGCAGCCCGCGCGACGTCGAGACCAGGCCGAACTCGACCGTGTACCAGTACAGTCGCGCGAGCATCTTCAACGCCGCCGGATCCTGCGCGCGCGCACCGAGCGAGCCGTACGCCTGGATGAAGTTCGCGAACACCGTGTGCGCGAGCATCGGCAGGTGACCGAAGAAATCGTGGAACAGGTCCGGCTCGACGAGATAGTCGAGCTCTTCGGGCCGGCGCATCCACACCGTGACCGGGAAGCGCCGCTCGGACAGGTGCGTGAAGAAATCCGCTTCGGGAATCAGGCCCGGCACGCCGATGACCTCGAAGCCCGTGAGTCGACGCAGCCTTTCGCTGGCCTGCTCGAGCACCGGGATGCTGTGCGCGTCCACTCCTAACAACCTCAGGCCCGCCATGAACTCCGGCGCGGCGTGCTCGTTGAGCAGCGACGACTGGCGCTGGAACAGGGTGCGCCAGATGGCGTGTTCCTCCGGCGTGTAGCTGGAGTAATCCTGGGTGACGCGGAAGTCGGCCGAAGCGTGCGCGTAATCGCCGCGCAGCTTCACGGCCGTCTGCGTTGGAGCGACGGGTTCGCGAGGCATGACGGCATGTTCCTCCGCTCCGGGTGGCGGAAAGTAGCCTAATCCGTCGGTGTAAATCGCATTAATTGCGCTATTTCACTAATTTCATACGCCATTGTGGTTAAATCCACCACATATGAAGCTGGACAAGACGGATCGCCGCATCCTCGATGTGCTGCAACGGGAGGGCCGCATAAGCGTGACGGATCTGGCTGATCGGGTCGGGCTTTCGGCCACTCCCTGCGCCCGGCGCCTGCGCCATCTCGAAGAGTCGGGACTCATCCAGGGCTACGCCGCCATCGTGGATCCGAAGCGCGTCGGCCCGACCATCCAGGCCATCGTGCAGATCAAGCTGGAGCAGCATTCGGACGAGATCGTCGAGCGTTTCCGGCGCACGTTGATCGACCGGCCCGAGGTGCTCGCCTGCTACACCATGACGGGCGAGATGGACTTCCTGCTGCACGTGATCGTGCGCGACATCGATGCACTCGCGGATTTCACGATGCGGCGACTGCTGCGGGTCGCGGGTGTGCGCGACGTGACGTCGTCCATCGTGCTCGAGACCGTGAAACGCTCGCCGGTGATTCCTCTCGAGGAACTCGCGCCGGATTGATCGCTCAGGCAACGCGCGCGAGCACGTGCTCGACCACGCGGTCGCAGCGCTCCGCGCCGAAATCGAAGATCTCCGCACTCTCCCCGCGCATCACCTGCGACAGGTCGCGGCGCAGTTGCCGCTGCGCGCGAAACAGCCGCGTGCGCACGGTGGTGGCATTTATCTCGAGACATTCGGCGGTTTCGCGCACGTCCAGCCCTTCGACCAGCCGCAGCACGAACACCGTGCGGAAGTTCTCCGGCAACGCATCGACCGCGTGTTCGAGCAGCGCGCGCGCATGCGCCGCCTCGACGAACTGATCGGCGGTCGGTTCCCCGGACACCGGCTCGTCCCCAGTCAAACTACCCGGCGCGACGTCGTCGAGCGACACCGTATCGCCGCGCAGCCGCCGGCGCATCATCAGCGCCTCGTTGAACGCGATCTTCGCGAGCCAGGCACCGAACTTCCCGACGGGCTTGTACGAGTCGAGCTTCGTGAAGGCGCGCAGGTAGGCCTCCTGCACCGCGTCCTGCGCGCTGTCGCCATCCCGGAGCACGCTGCGCGCGACGCGGAACAGGCGCCGGTTGTGCCGGCGCATGAGCGCCTCGAACGCGGCGCGATTCTTCCCGCGGGCCAGCTCGACGAGACGGTCGTCGGACAGGTCGGAGAGCGCGCGCGCCGGTACGCGCTGAGGAGATTCCGGAAGGGGCCGGGGATCGACGGTCACGGTCATGCGCGCACAATGCGCCTTCCAGCGCAAATGTTCCCTGTTGCGAGGCATCAAACCTCTTAGGCCACGCGCGGGGCGCGCGTAGGAAACCTGGCCCACGCGCGGCACCCGTATGGACGCTGTCCCGGAGCCGTCCTAACTTGCCCGGCTCACCTCGGCATATCAGCGACAAGGAGTGCGCCATGCTCGACACCTTTCTCGTGCTCGCCAACCAGTACGACTCCGAGGAGGACGCCCTCGCCGACTACGAGGCGATCCGCGACATGTACGGCGAACTGGGCCTGATCGACACGTACGACGCGGCGGTGATCACGCGCAAGGCGAACGGCAAGGTCAAGATCGTCAAACGCGTCGAAGAGCCCACACGCCACGGCAGCGTGATCGGCCTCAAGACGGGCCTCGCCACCGGCGCGGTGATCGCGTTGTTTCCGGCGGCCGGCATCGGCCTGCTCGCGGGCGCGCTCGGCGGCGCGGCGATGGGCGCGGGCCTCGGCGCGGTCGCGGGCCACGTCGCCGGCGGTATTCCGCGCAGCGAACTCAAGGAACTCGGCGAAACGCTCGACAAGGGTTCCAGTGGATTGATCGTCGTCGCTGCGACAGACGTCGAGGAGAAGGTCAGCGCCGTGATCAGGCACGCGAAGCGGCGCGTGAAGGCGCGGCTGAGGACCGACGTCGAGGAGATCAAGAAGGAAATCGATTCGCTCGCGGCCTGATCCCCATGAACCGGCGCGGCCGCGCGGGGGGCGACC
>JAEZCN010000221.1 GCA_023433515.1 Pseudomonadota bacterium | reverse complement strand
CTAACTACCAGGATCCCTGGGCTTGCCCTGTGCCGGCGACCTGGGCGCCAGGCACTTCGTGGTGCAGCCCATCGCGGGGCAGGTCAGCTCCTCGGCGACCTCGCGCCACTCGATGCCGATGCCATCCCAGTCCGTGCGCACCACGGTCGCGTGTCCGCAGGGCCCTCGTGAGCCGTCCGGATTCATGATCGCGACCTCGAGCTGGCAGTACAGCGACACGCCGAGCGAGGTCACGATGAACGCGCCGGACTTGCTCACGTCGCGCATCTGTCCGCGGCCCCGCGACTCGGTGTCGTCGGTGATCTGGACCTGGGCGTGACAAGGAATACGCCCGCCCCAGCGCGGCTCGCGCGCGGCGCCCCGTTCGCGTTCGTGAACTACTCGCTCCATGGGCACACCACGCCCGATGGTCCCGCGATCCGCCCCTGCCCGGACATGGGCATCGATACCGGGTTCGTGTACGAGAAGTTCAGGTCATGAGTGCGTATTGCGCCAGCAGCAGCGTGACGCAGCCGGCGACCGCCAACAACCCTACGACAAGCCCCGAGGGGAGGCGTTTTCCCTGGACGTGCGAGCTCAGTCATCCCCGGAACCTGAGGCCCTAGACCGCGGGCAACAGCGGAGTCGACGTGACCACTTTCATGCCGCGCGGTTTCATGGGCAGGCGTGCCTTCGCGAGCTTGGGATGGACCACGAGCACGTCGCAGGGCAGCTCCTCGAGCACGCGCTCGGCGGTGTTGCCGATGAACAGGCGCTTGAGCCCCGAACGCGAGACCGCGCCCATGACCACCAGCCCCGCGCCGATCTTCTTCGCGACACGCGGAATCGCGGCTTCGGGTTCGCCGTCGACCAGGTGACGCCGCGATGCCGGCACTTCCGCGCGCGCGGCGAACCGATCGAGATCCTTGCGGCGATTCGCGCGGATGACCTCCTGCCGTGCCGCGAGCATCTGTGCGTCGATGGCCGGATCGCCCCCGGTAGGCAGGCCATAGAAGCCGGGCGGAACCGCATGAACGAGGTGCAGCTTGCCGCCGAGCCCGTCGGCGATGCGCTGTGCCGCGCCGAGGATGTTCGCATCCAGGGCGGACGGCTTCGCGTGCGTGTGTGACGGATCGATCGCCGCGAGCACCGGGGCACGCGCGAGCGTGGGCGCGCCTTCCCTGAGCAGCAGCACGGGCACGACGCTGGCGCGCAGCAACTCCCAGTCGTTGAGCTTCATGATCCAGCGTTTCGCGCGCGAGCCCTGGTGCACCTCGGCGACGACGAGATCGGCGCGGGTTTTCTCCGCGCGGCGCAGGATGGCCTCGTGCGGCGGATAGTCCCATTCGGCATACCCGGTCGCGCGCACGCCTTTGCGGCGCGCGAGCGCGACGAGCTTCTCGAGGCCCTCGCGCCGTCCCTCGAGCGCCTCGCGTTTGAGGTCGTCGAGCGAGACGTTCGTGAGGGGCTGCAGGCCGAGGAACACCGGCGTCGAGATCGAATGGAAGAATTCGATCTGCGCGCCGAGCGACTTGGCCAGCGTGATGCCCTGCAACGCGGCGCTTTCGCGCTGCGCCGCAGGGTCCTTGACCGCGAACAGGATCCGCCGCACGGGTTTCATGTCACTGCACCTTTATCTGTGTCGGTTTGCGTGCTTCGGCCTTCGTCTTCGCGACGTGGATCGTGATCACACCGTCGCTCGAGTCCGCGCGAATCGAATTCACGTCGGCGTTGTCGGGCAACGAAAAGCTTCGCGAGAAGCTGCCGTAGACGGTCTCGACGCGATGCGACTTCTCCTTCTTGTCCTCGAAGCGCTGCTTGCGCTCGCCGGAAATCGTCAGCATCCGCTCGTCCACGGTGATGTTCACGTCCTCCTTCTTCATGGCGGGAAGCTCGGCGCGGATCAGGTATTCGGTATCACTCTCGCTGATGTCGATGGCGGGCGTAAAGGCGCTGCGGCCGCCAGCGGCTTCGAACGCGCGCGGCCAGCCCAGCATTCCGGGCATGCGCGCAAACAGGTCGTCGACTCCCGCGAAAGGTTCCCAACGGATAAGGCTCATGGCTTGCTCCTCCTGTAGATGGCTCCGGGAATGTAGTTCCTGGGTCGCATATAACGCGATTCGCAGCCGCGCGTAATCGGATGCGGTCTACTGCGTATTGGCAGGCACCTCCCGGGAGGAGGAGAATGGTCCGATGGAGGAATCGGCATGCGCGTGAAAATCGCGGTCTTCGTGTTCGCCCTGGTGGTTCCGTCGTTCGCGTTGGCCGCCAACGAAGCGCGACGGGACCTTGATCTCGCGAAGAAGGCGGCGCCGGATCCGGAACATGGCGCCGAGCTCTACCGCGCCTGCATTTCCTGCCACGGCGCGGACGGCAACGGCCAGGCGAACGGCAACGTGCCGCGCATCGCCGGACAGCATTATTCCGTGCTGCTCAAGCAGATCGTGGACTTCCGGCACGGCAAGCGCTGGGACTTCCGCATGGAACAGATCGCGAACCAGCACACCCTCGAAGGCCCGCAGGACATCGCCGACCTCGCCGCCTACGTCACCAGCCTCGAGAGAGGTGGTTCGCGCGGCATCGGTGAGGGCACGTACGCCACCGACGGCGCGATCCTGTACGGCCAGCGTTGCGCGTCCTGCCATCGCCCGGACGGCAGCGGCGACGCGGCCAAGGCGATCCCGCGGCTCGCGGGCCAGCACTACGACTATCTACTGCGCCAGATGTACGATGCGGTGGACGGCCGCCGGCCCACGCTCGACAAGGTGCACGCCAACAAGATCGAGCCGCTGGATTTCCAGCAGGTCCGCGCGCTCTCGGATTTCCTCTCGCGCATCGGCTGGAATCCCGACGCCAACTAGGGGCATGCCGAACCGGAAACGGGATCGGCATCGATCAGGTGGCGGCGGGACTTCGGCACGCAAGCGTCGGCGGCGAAATTCTCGAAGGCCGCGCGGGTCGCCGATTTCTGCACGCTGGTACGCGTACTTCATCCGGGCTGTTACGTACTCGCGGCAACGCCGGTTCGGGTTACGTTCGTTTCGTTCATCGCGGAGTCGAATACATGAGAATGGCACTCGCGCTCTGCGCCCTCGTCGCGAGCGCGATCGCGTGCCGCCCCGTGGCGGTGGATGGTGAGCCCCAGGCAACCACCGCGCCGACCTCGGCGCCGACATCCGCAGAACTTTCCTCGCCCACCGGCCCGGACACGCGCTGGTTCCGCGCCGGCAAGTCCTCGGCGCAGGCGCGGCAGCTGCTCGCGATCCTGCGCGACGTGCGTGTGTACGGCCTCGATGAGGCGGAGTTCGCGGCGCTGGCCGACGACGTCGGGCGCGCGATGGAAGCAGGCGAACCTGCCGAGCGCATCGACGAATTGCTGGACGCGTCGGCGAAGACGCTCGTCGTCCAACTACACAGCGGCCGCGTCGATCCCCGCACCGTCGGCCATGAGCTGAAAAATCGCCGTGCGCCGGTCGACCTGTCCGCGGTCACGGAACGGCTGGCGACGGAAGCCGACGTGGCCGCGGTGCTCGCGCAGGTCGAACCGCGGTACGAGCAGTACCGGGCGCTGAAGCGCGTCCTCGCGCGTTATCGTGAACTGCCGCCGCTGCCCCCGCTCGCGCCACTCGAGAGCAAGGTCGTCGAGCCGGGAGACCCGTACCCCGACGCCGCGAATCTGCGGAACATCCTGGGCGCGCTCGAAGGCGCGCGATTCGACGTGCAAGCTGGATCCGCGAACGTCTACGACGAGGATCTGTCGCGCGCCTTGCGACCGTTCCAGGAACACCACGGCTTGCAGGCCGACGGCAGATTGGGGTCGCGCACGTTCGCCGCGCTCACGCGGCCGATGCAGGACCGCATCCGCCAGCTCGAGCTCACGCTCGAGCGTTACCGCTGGCTGCCCGACATCCGCGCGCCCGCGGTCATCGTGAACGTTCCGCAGTTCATGTTGTACACGCTGCCGAGGACGCCGGATGGCGGTGTCGTCAGGATGCCGGTCGTGGTGGGAAAGACGGCGCAGCGGACGCCGATCTTCGACAGCACCATCCAGTCGGTGGTCTTCCGGCCTTACTGGAACGTTCCCGCGAGCATCACGCGAGAAGAGCTGCTGCCGACGATCGACGGGGATCCCGCATATCTCGAACGCAACGACATGGAAATCGTGCGCGGCTACGGCGCGAACGTGAACGTGCTCGGGACGGACGCGGCCGCCATCGCGGAGTTGCGCGCGGGCCGGGCGCGGGTGCGGCAGCGGCCCGGCCCGCAAAACGCGCTGGGACTCATCAAGTTCGAGCTGCCGAACCCCTACGACGTCTACCTGCATTCCACGCCACAGCTCGCGTTGTTTTCGCGCGAGCGGCGCGCCCTCAGCCACGGCTGCGTGCGCGTGAACGACGCGTCCGCGCTCGCCATCTATCTACTGGAGGGCACGCCGGGCGACTGGAGCCCGGATGCCATCGAGGCGGCGACCTGCGAGGCGGCGCAGACGGCGACCGTGCGCCTGGCCAGGCCGGTACCGGTGTTCGTGTTGTACGTGAGCGTCGTCGTCGATCGGGACGGCGCCGTGCTGTTCTTCGACGACGTATACGGCCACGACCGCGAGCTCCACGCGATGCTGGCCAGCAGGAAGACGCGGCGGCCGCCTTAGACGCAAGGATAAGTGACACTGCTGATGCGCGTGCGGCGCGGGCTGTGGCGCCATGCGCACATGAGCGAAGACTTCGTCGTCAGCTTCGAGGACGTCGGCCGCGCCGACATCGCCCGGGTCGGAGGCAAGAACGCCTCGCTCGGCGAGATGACGCGCAGCCTGCGCGGCGCGGGCATCGCGGTGCCGGCCGGCTTCGCCGTGACCTCCGAGGGTTACTGGAAATTCGTCGACGCGAACGGCCTGCGCGGACCCATGAGCGATGCGCTGCAGAAGCTTGCCGACGGGCGGTGGACGTTGTCCGAAGCGGGCACGTACATCCGCGCGTCTTTCCTGCGCGGCGAGTGGCCGGCCGAACTATCGGCCGCGATCCGGGCGGCATATGCGCGCCTTGCTGCCGCGGAAGATCGCGAGCCCGCGGACGTGGCCGTGCGCTCGAGCGCCACCGCGGAAGACCTGCCCGAGGCGAGTTTCGCGGGGCAGCAGGAAAGTTTCCTGCACGTCCGCGGCGAGCGCGCGCTGCTCGATACCTGCCGGCGCTGTTACGCATCGCTGTTCACCGATCGCGCCATCGCCTATCGCGCGGCGCACGGCTTCGATCACCTGAAGGTGGCGCTGTCCATCGGCGTGCAGCAAATGGTGCGCTCCGATCTCGGCGGCGCCGGTGTGATGTTCTCGATCGACACGGAGACCGGTTTCGACCGGACCGTGCTCATCAACGCCGCATGGGGCCTCGGCGAAAACGTCGTGCAGGGCAGCGTCGATCCAGACGAATACGTCGTCTTCAAGCCGCTGCTCGCCGATGCGTCGCTGAAACCGATCATCGAGAAGAAACGCGGCGAGAAGGCGAAAAAACTCGTGTACGAGGACGTCGCGGGCGACGCGGCCACGCGCAACGTGCCGACCTCGCTCGCGGAGCGCGCCGCATTCGTTCTCGACGACGCGGAACTCCTCGAGCTGGCGCGCGCCGCCTGCACGATCGAGCGCCACTACGGCATGGCCATGGACATCGAGTGGGCGAAGGATGGCCTGACAAACAAGGTATGGATCGTGCAGGCGCGGCCGGAAACGGCGCGCGCGCGGCGCCGCGTCAACACGCTGCGCAGTTATCGCATCCGCAACAAGGGCAAGCTGCTCGCGCGCGGCATCAGCGTGGGGGACGCCGCCGTGTCGGGCCGTGTCTGCCTGATCCGCGAGGCCGCCGACATCGAACATTTCGTCGACGGTTCCGTGCTCGTCACCGGCACCACGGACCCGGACTGGGTACCCATCATGAAACGCGCCGCGGCGCTCGTCACCGATCACGGCGGACGCACGTCGCATGCCGCGATTGTCAGCCGCGAGCTCGGATTGCCGGCGGTCGTCGGAACGGGCAATGCCACCGAGCTGCTGCACGACGAACAACGCGTCACCGTGTCGTGCGCGGAAGGCGACCAGGGTTTCGTCTACGACGGCATCGCCGAGATCTCCGCAAGCGAGGTGGACGTCGCGGACATCCCGGGAACGCGCACGCAAGTGATGCTGAACCTCGCCAATCCCGCGGCCGCGCTGCGCTGGTGGCCGCTGCCTGCCGACGGCGTCGGGCTCGCGCGCATGGAGTTCGTGATCGGGCACCTGATCCGCGTGCACCCGATGGCGCTGCTGCGCTTCGACGCGCTCGCCGACCGCGAGGCGAAGCAGACCATCGCGCAGATGACGCGCGGCTACGCGGACAAGGGCGAGTACTTCGTCGAGCGCCTCGCGCGCGGCCTCGCGCGCATCGCGGCGGTGCAGTACCCCAAGCCCGTGATCATCCGAACGAGCGATTTCAAATCCAACGAATACGCGCATCTCGTCGGCGGTTGCGAATTCGAACCCCGCGAGGAGAACCCGATGATCGGGTTGCGCGGCGCCGCGCGTTATTACTCGCCGCTGTACAGAGAGGCGTTCGCGCTCGAATGCCGCGCGTTGAAAAAACTGCGCGAGGAACTCGGCTTCCGCAACGTGATCGTCATGATTCCGTTCTGCCGCTCGCCGGTCGAGGCGGACCGGGTGCTCGAGATCATGGCGCGCAACGGCCTCGAGCGCGGCAAGGAAGGCTTGCAGGTGTACGTCATGTGCGAGATCCCGTCCAACGTCATCCTGGCGCGCGAATTCGCGCGGCGCTTCGACGGCTTCTCGATCGGCAGCAACGATCTCACGCAGCTCACGCTCGGCGTCGACCGGGATTCCGAGGCGCTTGCGCCGCTGTTCGACGAACGCGATCCGGCGGTGACCTGGATGATCCGGCACGTCATCGAGGAGTCGCACGCCGCCGGCGCCAAGGTCGGTTTGTGCGGCCAGGCGCCGAGCAACGATCCTGCCTTCGCCGCGTTCCTGGTCGAATGCGGCATCGACTCGATTTCCGTGAGCCCGGACAGCTTCGTGGCGGTCAGGCGTTCCGTAGCCGACGCCGAAGCCCGGCTACGCAAAGTTCCGGACGCGCCGATCGCGGCGCGCGCCTGACAATGCGCGCACACCCCCAAAGGAGTCGCCATGAATGTCGTAGAACACTGCCAGCGCAACGTCGTCACGATCAGGCCTTATGAGGATCTGCTCGCGGCCGCGCGCCTGATGCGCGAGAAACATGTCGGTTACATCGTGGTCGTCGAGCCGGCGATCGAGGACGGTACCTACCGGCCCGTCGGCGTGCTCACCGACCGCGACCTCGTCGTCTCGGTCATCGCGCGCGAGGCGAATCCGAACTCTTTGCGCGTCGAGGACGTGATGACCCGCAAGCCGGTCGTCGTGAATGCGGAAGAACCGCTGTCGTCAGCCTCGCGCGAAATGCGCCGCCTCGGCGTGCGCCGCCTGCCGGTGGTGGGCGATCACGGCGAGCTCGTCGGCGTGATCGCGCTCGACGACGTGGTCGAAACACTGGCCGCGCAGCTGCAGGACATCGCCGGTTCGATCCGCTCCGAGCAGATCATCGAGCAGGCCCTGCGGCCGTGAATTTCTCGCCGGAATCCGGCGACGGTGCGCTGCCTCGATCCTCGAGGCGCCGGGTCTGACAACCGTGTCATTGCACGGCGTGTAATTCCGGAAATTTCCACTCACCGCTGAGGATTTGCGGTCGTGGCCGATAGAGGCGCAGGACCGCGTTCCACCCCGGCGTGACAGGCAGACAGTTCGCCGCCTTCCCGTCGCAACCGCCGAACTGAACGTCGACGGAACCGTCCGGGTCCTTCTTCGCGGTGACATTGTTCAGCGTGTAAGCGCCCTGCGGGTTTTTCTCGAAATAGCCGTCCTTGTTGTAGACGCTGATGGACCAGAATCCGTCGACCGGCACTTCCGCAGGCACGTGCACCCGATACACCTGCTTGCCATCGTTCTGCGAAGGGGTGATGTTGAGGTAAGTGGCGTCCTGGTCAGGGTTGCCGCCCCAACCGACTGCTGCACCGATCAGGTGCCGCACGGGATCGACCTCGGATTTTGGCCCGAAGGAGCGGTGGGCATCCGGCAGTGTGCTGCCCAGCTGCGCAAGCGCCTGTCGCACCTTGTCCTGGCTGGACCTGTCCCAGTTCGGCGCTTCGAATTTTCCCTGTCGCGGCGCCTCGAGCCCGATCAGGTCCTGCAATGCGTGCACGCGTCGAACGTCTTCGGCATCGGACGGATCCACGAACGTGCGCACGGCGACGGCTGCGTATCGAGTGCCTATCTCTTCGCGCGTGAGCGTGTGCGTGCCCGCACCGTAGGCGACGAGCGGGCAATACTCGTCCTCGTCCCAGACCTGAAGCGACATGAAGCGACTTCCCGGGTCCGGCATCGTTATGGTCACCGGCCCGGCGTCGAGGTCGAACACGGCGCTCGAATAAAGGGTGTCGCGATTCATGCGTACGACGTCCTGGTCGTCGATGGACGTCGGCTCGCGCCGGTGCACGAACCTCCCCAGAGCCCCGTCTTTCACGAAGTTGCCGAAGTAAAGATCGGTCTCGGCCCTGCGGAAGTTGTCGGGAGTGACACGAATGGTTTCGGACATGGCGGCGTACCTGGTTCGACTGACGTGCAAATCCATGATCCTCACGCTCCGCCACGCATCAATCGGACAAACTGCTTAGAACCGCGAAACAGTCCGGCGACCCGACAGCCGTCGCGATGGATTCCGCCGATGACACATTCATCGCCCCGTGTGCGGGATCCTCGTTCGCCGATTCGACTCGGTCCAGCGATCGGATCAGGCGTTTGGCGATTTCAACGGATGTCGGCGCGATGCCCGAGAGAGCAGCACCCACACCTCGATGTCTTCGAGCTGCTCGAACCGGTCGTACCACTCGCCGATCGCGAACAGGATCTCCGGCGTCTCGAGTATGGCCACCTGGTCCGCTTCGGCGGCGATGAGCGCCGCGGAATCGGGCGCCGCCACGGGCGCCGCCGCGATGACCGAGGCCGCGCCCAGTCGGCGCGCCGCGCGGATCGCCGCGAGCATGGTCGAACCCGTCGCGATTCCGTCGTCGACCAGCACCACGTTGCGGCCCGTGAGATCGAGCGGTGGCAGACCCTGTCGATAGGCCGCTTCGCGCCGTCGCAGCTCGCCTCGTTCGGCGACGGCCAGCTCCGGAAAGGAAGGATGCAGCGACCCGAGCAGCGGCGCCGCGTTCGGCTCGTGCACCACGACGCCGCCCGCGGCGATCGCGCCGATCGCGAGCTCGGGCTGTCCCGGCATTCCCACCTTGCGCACCACCATGACGTCGAGCGGCGCATCGATGGCCTGGGCGACCTCGTACGCGACGGGCACGCCGCCACGCGGCAGGCCGAGGACCAGTACGGGGGGTTTCACCTGGAGCCGGGCGACCGCTTCGCCGAGCCGGATTCCGGCGCTGCGCCGGTTTTCGAAGCGAATGGCGTCGTTCGAGTGCGGCGCGCGTGGGGGGTGACTCATGATCCGCATGGCGTCGGCCTCGATTCGTTCGCCAGGCGTTTCTTCATGCGCGTCGCATGTACGTTGTGGGACTTCATCTGGCGACTCCTTCCTTGATTCCGCTGGAAAGTTAGACGAATGCGCGCCTTCGGACATGTGCTCGGCTGCGTATGCCGATCAGGGGCAATACGCATGCCGGGCGCGCCGCGCCTACGGGTGTCTGCAAGCGCGGCATCCACCGGACATGCGCAAGACTACGGACGCGCGCCCGCGAACGTACTCATGCGCCAGGCGGGAGCGCTTGCCACGCTGGTTCGAACAGCGACGCACGGGGATGATCGAATGACCGCATCGCCGCCACCCCAGGCGCGCAAGCTCGCCTTCCTGGGCAATCCCCGCATGTATCCGCACCGCCCCGCGCACGTGCGGATCATCGAAACCCATTTCGCCTGGGTGTTCCTGGCGGGAAGGTACGTGTTCAAGCTCAAGAAGCCGGCGCGTTACGCCGGAATGAACTACCGGACACTGGCCGCGCGCGAGCACGGCTGTCGCGAAGAGCTGCGGCTCAATCGCCGCCTCGCACCGTCGCTGTACCTGGACGTGATTCCACTGACGTCGCGGGCCGGCAGGTTGTGCCTCGATGGCCAAGGCAGGACAGTCGACTTCCTCGTGAAGATGCGCCGGCTGCCGGCGGCCGCGATGCTCGATCGAATGCTCGTGCGCCGCGCGCTGCGGGCACGCGAGCTCGATCCGCTGGTCGGATTGCTCGCGCATTTCTATGCGCGCGCCCCGCGAGCACCGCTTCCGGCCCGGCGTTACGTCGCGCGATTCGAAGCGCAGATCCGCGGCAATCTCGCCGTCCTGCGCGCGTTTCGCGATTGCATCGACTGGGATCGGGTACGGCGGATCGTCGCCATGCAGCGCGAATTCCTGCGCCACGCACGCGCGCGCCTGGGCGGCCGCGGCGCGCACCTCGTCGATGCGCACGGCGACCTGCGGGCGGAGCACGTGTGCCTGCGGCCGCCCGCCGTCATCGATTGCCTGGAGTTCGATCGGCAGTTGCGGCGCCTCGATCCGCATGAGGATCTTGCGTTGCTGGCGCTCGAGATCGAGGCCCGGCGGCCGGCGCTGGCGCGGGCCTTCCTGCGACGAACCGCCGCGCGGCTGCGGGATCCGATCCCGGCCTGCCTGACTCACATGTATATGAGTCACCGGGCCCTGACCCGGGCCAAGCTCGCGGCCTGGCACCTGGGCGATCCGCAGTTTCCGGACCCGGCGCCCTGGCTCGCGAAGACGGACGAGTGGCTGCGCAGCGCCGAGCGCCATGCGGCCCAGGCGCTGCGGCTCGCCGGCGCGAGTAGCTAGGACTGCTCCGGGAATACCGCGCATGTCGTCGTGGAAGCTACGGCTTCACTCCGGCGAGCGCATATGACAACTGCGTCAAGGAATGGCATCCACGGTCCGTGCACCATCGGCCTTTCACAGGAGGTCGAGATGTACGTACTGATCGTGATCTTCTTCCAGGGCGGCAGCGTGTCGCCGAATTCCGGATTCAGTCAGGAATTCGCGACGCGGGAAGCCTGCCACCATGCGATGGCCGAGACTCGCAAGGCTGTCGAACGGGAAAGCGGCGGGCAACGGCGCCTGGTGGTGCAGTGCTTCAGCAAGGAGCGGCCAGCGAGCTGACCGGCAGATTCCGGATCAATGCCTCGAGCGTCTGGTCCGCCACATCGGCCCGCGTGGTATCGGCTTCCAGGAGGTCGACCGATTCGTCGGCCGCGAGGGGCTCGGCGTGCGCGAGCTGCCAGTCGAGGACCGCGAGATCGGCTTCCGACGCGTCGCCGCCGCGCTCGCGGCGTTCGGTGATGCGCGTCCGCAGCACGTCCTCGGATGCCGTGCAGCGAACCACGACGAGTGGCGCGCCACGCCGTTCCGCGAGCCCGCGGAAGGAGTCGCGCTCGGCCCGCTGCGTGAACGTCGCATCGACGATCACCGGCAGCCCGCCCGCGAGCACGGCGTCCGCACAGTTTTCGAGGCGCGCGTAGACGCGGGCGCTCATGTCCGCGGAGTAGAGGCGCTGCGCGACGGCGGAGTGCGAGTCGGCCTCCGGCGCGAAACCCGCGAGGCGTTTGCGTTCGACATCCGAGCGCAAGTGGATAGCCCCGAGCGCGGGCGCGAGCTGGCGCGCCAGCCAGGTCTTGCCCGAGCCCGACACGCCGGACATCAGCACGAGCGACGGCCTGGCCGGCTCGAGAAGCCCGCGGGCGCAGTCGAGCAACGCATGATGTCTCCGGGCACCGCCGTGCTCGAGCGCGGCCACTTTCGCGCGCACGAGCGCGCGATGTGTTCCGTAGAGTCGCAGCAGGCGGCACAACTCGTGATCGCCGCCTCGTTCGAGATACCCCGACAGGAATGCCAGCCCGAAGTCCGGCCGGCGACGCGCCGCGAGATCCATCCAGAGGAACGCCACCTCATCCGCGACGTCGATCCAGCGGAACGCGGGTTCGAACTCCAGGCAGTCGAAGGCCACGAGCCGGTTCCGGATGCGCACCAGATTCCGGCAGTGCAGGTCTCCATGGCATTCGCGCACACGACCCTGCTCACGGCGTCGGGCGATATCCGGTTCGAGCGTGCGCAGCAGCGCATCGAGTGGTCGGGCGAGCGCATCGACCGCGGCGCGGGTGCCGGGATCGGTCGCGCTCTGCCGGCATTGCGCGAGGTTGGTCTCGAGCTGCGTCCGCACGCTCGCGACCGTGCCCCACGACTCGCCCGGCGCCGCTTGCGGAAGCTGCGCATGGATCGCGGCCAGCACGCGGCCGAACTCCTCGAGTTCACTCGCCGCGACGCGCCCGGCTTCGATGAGTCGGTCGAGTTCCTCTTCGCGGTCGAATTGCAGCATGCGCACCGCATGCTCGATGGCCGCACCGTCATCCGCGATGCGTACCCCGCTGTTCGACTCGACGATGCCGCACACGTCCAGGTAAAGCTGTGGCGCGAATCGGCGATTCAGCCTCACTTCCTCCGCGCACAGGAACGCACGGTGTTCGGCCGACCGCAGATCGACGAATGGATAGTGCACGGGGCGCTTGATCTTGTAGGCGTATTTGCCCGTCAGCAGCACCCAGGAGATGTGGGTTTCGACGAGACGGACGCTGGCGACCGAATGCGGGTACGACTGCGGACTGAGCAGGGGTTGCAGATGCGGCGGCAGTCCGGACATGCGGGCGGATACGTGCTCCATGCAAAGTCGCTCCGAGGCTTCAGCCCGGGTCATTCGCGGGGAACCGCTCCAGCAGCGCGCTGACCGGTCGTCCCGAGATCATGCGCGACAGCACCGCGCCGAGCAGCGGCGCGACGCTCAGCACGGTGAGTCGCGCGCCCAGCTCCGACGCCACCGGCCGCATGGCGTCGCCGGTGCTGTCGGTCAGAACGATGCTGCCGATGTCCGCGCACGTCGCCAGGGCCCGCAGGCCCGCCGGATGTGGCGCATGCGTGAAGGCGACGTGGACGCGCGACGCACCCGCGCCGCGCAGAGCCGCGGCGGCGCGTATCAGCGTGCCGCCCGAGGCGCACAGGTCGTCGAGTACGATCGCGACGCGGCCCCTGACCTCGCCGATCACCGCGCCGCCCGAAACGATACCGCGCACGCGCCGCTTCTCGATGAACACCAGCTCGACCTCGCGCGCCAGCTTCGATTCCAGCTTCTCGCGCAGCAATTGCGCGCGCTTGACGCCCCCCACGTCGGGCGAAGCCACCGTGAGCGGCACTCCTGGATCGAGCAGTCCGGCGAAGTGATTCACGAACAGGGGCGCCGCCGAGAGATGATCGGTGGGAATGCGAAAGGCGTTGTCGAACGCCGCGGGATTGTGGACGTCGAGGGCGACCAGCCGATCGATGCCGGCCGCCTCCAGGAGTTGCGCGATGTAGCGAATGCTCACCGGGTCCCGGATCTGCGTGCGCCGATCCTTGCGCGCGAACGGCAGATACGGCACGAAGACGGTCAGGCGCGTGGCGCCGGCATCGCGCAGCCCGAACGACAGCAGCAGCAGGCGCAGCAACCGCTCGCTGACCGGCATCGCTTCGCTGCCCGCGAGTTCCTGGACCACGCACACGGCGCGATCGCGCACGGCGATGAGCGGCCGCAATTTGAACTCCCCGGCTTCGAATGCGCGCTCCTCGAGCGACGCGAGTTCCAGACCTGATCCGGCGGCCATGCCCTGCGCGAGCGGGCGGCTCTCCGAGAGGCAAAAGAGCAGCGGCGGGATCCGGGTGTTCACGGCCTGTGAAACAGTATCTGCCTGGCGGCCATGCATCACCTCGAGACCGCGTCCGTTGAGCGATCTGCGTGCGCGCCGCACCGCAGGGTGCATCCGAGTCGCGCGCAGATGGATCCGGTCACGGCTTCGCACCATTCGATGCCCACTCCATCCCCCTCGCGTCGAACGACGGCAGCGTTGACCTCCGCCACGTGCTCAGGGTCGTCGTCGTGGTGCGCGACGATGGCGACCTGGCAGAACAGTGGCAGGGAAAGCGCCGTCTCGAGGAAGGCGCCGCTGATGCTGACATCGCGCAGCGTGCCAGTGCCCGTTACGCCTCCTCCGCAGGAGAGGCAGACTCGTGCCCGGCAGGGGCGACGGACTCCCCAACGATGCTCCATCGTGTAGTGAGGCGGCACGACCTGCGAAGTGGACAGGCTCTTCATGCTGGCGGCGTCGCGCGCGGCCTCGGGGTCCTTGACCGCGAACAATATCCTGCGAATCGGCGGCATGGTTACCTCGACCCGTGCTGACTACCGGATCTTGATTTCGGTCGGCTCTCGCGCCGTCGCTTTCGTCTAACAAGACGCGCGTAGTGAAGCTACCCGTGCCCACGCCGTGGCGCGATTCGCGGCTGCGCGTACCCCCGTACGTAGTTCCCTCGATCCCGCGCCTCGCGCATTGCGCTACTTTCCGCTCCATGCGTGACGTTGGCTCGTTCGTGGTGATGCTGGCGGTGATCGGGGCGTATGCGTGGGGACAGTCCCCGCAGACACGTCTGGAGCGCGACCGAGAGTTCGTCGAGAGCGCACTCCTCGAGCCGGATCTCGCACACGGCGCGGAGTTGTTCCGTGTCTGCGCCGCGTGTCACGGCGCGGACGGCAGCGGCACGCCGGATGGCGACGTTCCGGCTATCGCGGGGCAGCATGGTGGCGTGCTCCTGAAGCAACTGACGGATTTCCGTCACGACCAGCGCTGGGAAGAACGCATGCGGCATTTCACCGACAACCATCACCTGCGCAATGCACAGGATCTGACCGACGTGGCCGCTTACGTTGCCGGGTTGCCACGCTTCCCGCCGACCGCCACGGGCATCGGCGACGGCCTGGACCTGCGGGCGGGCGCGAGCGTCTATTTCCGGAGTTGCGAACGCTGCCACGGCCCGCTGGGCGAGGGTGATCGCGCGCGTTCCCTGCCGCGCCTGGCCGGACAGCGCTACGGTTATCTGCTGCGCCAGTTGCAGGAGACCGCCGCCGGCGGTCGTCCCGGAATGGATCTGGCTCACGTCGAGCGGCTGCAGGGGCTCACCGCGGCCGAGATGCGCGGAGTGGCCGACTATCTCTCGCGCGTCAGCCCCGTTCTCAGTCCGCTCGAGGGTAGATAGCCACATGCCGGACCACAAGCACACCCTCGTCGTCTACTACTCGCTGAGCGGCAACACCGAACGGGTGGCCAAGGCGCTCGCCGAGCAGCTCGGCGCCGACATCGAACGAGTCCGCGAGCGCACCGCGCGACATGGAGTCCTCGGCTACGTGCGCGCGGCGTTCGACAGCCTGCGCGAACGACCCACGGTGCTCATCGACTTCCCGAAGAACGCGGACGATTACGACCTCACGATCGTGGGCACGCCCATCTGGGCGGGAAAGATCACGCCGGCCGTGCGGACCATCCTGAAATCCATCCGGGGGCACGCCAGGCGCGTCGCGTTCTTCACGACCTCGGGAAACACGCCCGCGGAACGCGTGGTGCCCACGATGGAGAAGCTTTCGGACCAGGGCGCCGTCGCTTTCGTGGGGTTCACCGACCGCGAGCTGCGCGATCCGGCTGTCTACTGGGACAAGCTGGGCAAATTCGTGGCGGCGCTGCGCGCCGAGCCGGTTTCGCCGGCGAACGAACGAGTGCCGCAGATGCAGGCGAGACCGGCAGTGGAAGGAGACATGCGATGAAACTCGTCATCAGGCTCGTTGCCGTCGTCGCGATCGTGCTGATTCTTCAGCCCGACGTTGCATTCGAAGAAGACACCACGCAGGCGGAGGAGATGCAGGAGCAGATGCGGCTGATGCAGTCGCAGGTGGAATCGATCCGCGACGCACAGGATCCGCAGACGCGCCAGCGTCTCGTCCGGGAGCACTGGACGACGATGCAGCGGATGTCGGAGATGATGGAAAAGGGATGAGGGAGGTCAGGCCGCCGACTCCACGATGCTGATTTCGAGTTCGCGCGCGCCACTCAGTGAATTGGAAACCAGGCAGACTTGTTCGGCGCGCTCCAGGAGTTTTCTCGCCTGGCCGGAATCCGCGCCGGCGGGCACCGTGAGCTCCACGAATGTGGTGAAACGCGTGAACCGGGTCTGCCCGTCGACCCGCTCGAGCGTACCTTCGACCCGACAGTCCAGCTTCGACCATTCGAAGCGGGCGGCCCGGCTCACGCCGCGGAACGTCAGGATATAGCAGTTGGCCACGGCGGCGCAGAGCAGGGTCTCGGGAGACCATCGGCCGCGGGGACCGTCGAACTCCGGCGGCGGCGCCGTCAGGATGTCCGGCAGCGACGGCGAGGTCACGGTGACGTCGCCGGTCGCCTGGCCGCGGGCCGCCGCTTGGTAGAGGTGCGGATAGGGATGCATGACTAACTCCTGCGCTCCTCGAGCGTCTCGATGCCGGGCCGTTTGAGCAAGTATTTCATGACGATCACTCCTGGCGCGCGGGCATCGGTTGCCGTCTGAGGTATGCGTAATAGAGAACCGGGATCACGAGCAGCGTGAGCACGGTGGAAACGAGGATGCCGAAGATCAGCGAGACCGCAAGCCCGTTGAAGATCGGATCATCGAGGATGAAAAACGCGCCGATCATCGCCGCGAGCCCGGTGAGCGCGATGGGCTTCGCGCGCACGATGCCCGCGCGCAACACGGCGTCCTCGAGGCCGGCGCCGGCGCGCAGCTCGGTGTCGATGAAGTCGACCAGCAGGATGGAATTGCGCACGATGATGCCGGCGAGGGCGATCATGCCGATCATCGACGTCGCGGTGAATTGCGCGCCGAGCAACGCGTGCCCGGGCATCACGCCGACGATCGTCAGCGGGATCGGGGCCATGATGATCAGCGGCAGGACGTAGGAGCCGGACTGCGCGACCACCAGTAGATAGATGAGCACCAGGCCGACCGCATAGGCGAGGCCCATGTCGCGGAAGGTCTCGTAGGTGATCTGCCACTCGCCGTCCCACTTGATCGCCACCTGGTTCGGATCGGCCGGCTGGCTGATGAATCGCTGCTCGATGGCCGTACCGCCCGGCGGCTCGTCGGCGATCCGGCCCACCATGTCGAACATGCCGTACAGCGGGCTGTCGAGACGGCCGGCCATGTCGCCCGTGACGTAAACCACCGGCAGCAGGTCCTTGTGGTAGATAGTCGCATCGCGCCGCGTCTCGCGCAGCGTGACGAGCTCGGAGAGCGGGATCGCGGTCCCGTCGGCGGCGCGCACCTCGAGCGCGAGCAGCGCGCTCGCATCACCCTTGTCGGCGATCGGCAGCCCGGCGCGCACCGGGATCGGGTAGCGCTCGCGTCCCGGATGCGCGTAGGTCACGTCGCTGCCGGTGAGCGCGGTCGCGATCGCATCGACGATCGGCTGCTGCGCCACGCCGAGCAACGCGGCCTTCTGCCGGTCGATCTCGACCACGTAGCGCCGCGCCGGCGCTTCGAGGCTGTCGTCGACGTCGACGATGTCCGGCGTGGTGTCGAACACTTCCCGCACGCCCGCGGCGATGCGCTGCTGTTCGGCGTAGCCCGGCCCGTAGACCTCGGCCACCAGCGGCGCCTGGACCGGCGGGCCGGGCGGGACCTCCACGACCTGCACGGCGGCGCCGTGTTTGCGGCCGATTGCGGCGAGGGCGGGGCGCACCGAGAGCGCGATGTCGTGGCTCTTGCGCGAGCGATGATGCTTGTCGACCAGGTTCACCTGCAGGTCGCCGAGCTCCGGGCTTTCGCGCAGGTAGTACTGGCGCACGAGCCCATTGAAGTTGATCGGCGCGGCGGTGCCGGCATACGCCTGGTAATCGCTGACCTCCGGCAGCTTGACGATCTCGTGCGCGAGTTCGTCGAGTACGCGCGCGGTGGATTCGAGCGTGCTGCCCTCGGGTAGATTGACGATCACCTGGAACTCCGACTTGTTGTCGAAGGGCAGCATCTTCATGACGACGAGTTGCACGGCGACCAGCGCGACGGCAACGACAATCGCGCCGAGCACGCCCCAGTAGAGCTTGTGACGGCGGCCACGCGCGACGCCGCCGCCGAGGAACGGGCGCAGCACGCGCTCGAACAGCCGGCGCAGTCGCGGGTTTTCGGCCTCCTCGTGCGCCGGCCCGTGCCCGCCGAGCAGCTTGCGGCACAGCCACGGCGTGAACACCAGCGCCACGGCGAGCGAGATCATCATGCCCATGCTCGAGTTGATCGGGATGGGGCTCATGTACGGGCCCATCAGTCCGCTCACGAAGGCCATGGGCAGCAGCGCCGCGATGACCGTGAACGTGGCGAGGATGGTGGGTCCGCCCACCTCGTCGACGGCGCGCGGAATCAACTGCGTGAGCGGAGTGTCGCGGTTCTCGGGCAGCCGCGCATGTCGATGCACGTTCTCGACGATGACGATGGCGTCGTCGACCAGGATCCCGATGGAGAAGATCAGCGCGAACAGCGACACGCGGTTGATCGTGAAGCCCCACGCCCACGAGGCGAACAGGGTCGCGGCGAGCGTCACGACAATGGCCGCGCCGACCACGACGGCCTCGCGCCGGCCCATCGCGAACACCACCAGCAACACCACCGAGGCGGTCGCGAACAGCAGCTTCTGGATGAGTTTCCTGGCTTTGTCGTTCGCCGTCTCGCCGTAGTTGCGCGTGACGGTGACCTCGACCCCCGCGGGAATGTAGGTGCCGCGCAGCCGCTCGACGCGTTCGATCACCTGCGTGGCGACGTCGATGGCGTTTTCGCCCGGCTTCTTGGAGATCGCGATCGTCACCGCGGGCGCGTGCTCGACGGGCGGGATGTCGCGCGTCGCGGCGCCGGGCCCCGTGCCGAACCAGACGTACGAATCCGGTTGCGCGGGGCCGAGACTGACCGACGCGACGTCCTCGAGGAACACCGGCTTGCCCTCGTGCGCACCGATCACGAGCCCGGCGATATCCTCGCGATCGGCGAGAAAGTGCCCGGCGTCCACCGCGGTCACCTGGTTGCCGCCCACCAGCGAGCCGGCGTGTTGCACGACGTTGGCCGCCTTCAGGGACTGCGTCAGCTCGGCGACGGTGAGGCCGAAGCCGGAGAGGCGTTGCGGATCGAGGTCGACGCGCACGACGCTGCGCGGCGCGCCGATCGTGTACACGTTGCGCGTACCCGGCACGCGCTTGAGCTCGGCTTCGAGCGTGCGCGCGACCTGGCCGAGATCGTGGCCGCCGCGCGCGGGGTCGGGCGTCCACAGGGTCAGCGTGACGATGGGCACGTCGTCGATGCCCTTCGGTTTGACCAGCGGCTGCAGCACGCCCGAGCCCGGGGGCTGCCAGTCCTGGTTCGAGTAGATGGCGTTGTAGAGGCGCACGATGGCCTCGGTGCGCGGCTCGCCGACTTCGAACTGGATGCCGAGCACCGCGAGACCCGGGCGCGACGCGGAAGTGATGTGCTCGACGCCGGCGATCTCGCCGAGCACTTTTTCCATGGGCGTGGCGACCAGGTTCTCGACCTGCTCGGCCGAGGCGCCCGGAAACGGCACGAGCACGTTCGCGAAGGTGACGTCGATCTGCGGCTCCTCCTCGCGCGGCGTGACGAGTACGGCGAAGGCGCCGGCCAGCAGGGCCGCGAGCGCCAGCAGCGGGGTGATCTGCCGTCCGAGGAAAACGCGCGCGAGGCGGCCGCTGAATCCGAGCGACTCGCTCACCCGGTGTCTCCGGGAGTAGTTTGCCGCGCCAGGCGCTTCATGGCCGCGAGCGGATCAGTCGCGATGCGATCGCCCGCCGTGAGCCCGGCCAGGATCTCGAGTTCTTCGCCGAAACGATGGCCCGTGCGCACCTGGCGCAGCGTCGTGCGGCCGCCGTCATCGATGACATAGACGGCGCTGACTTCGCCGCGCTCGACGACGGCGCTCGCGGGAACGAGCAGCCGCTCGGCCTCGCCGATGACGAAAGCCACCTTGACGAACATGCCGGGATACAGGTCGGCGGCGTTCTCGGGTAGTTCGAGCCGCGCGCGGAAGGTGTTGCCGGGCGGCGCGGCCTCGGGGAATACCGTCAGCTTCGTGGCTTCGATGCGCCGGTCGCCGACGTAGACGGCGGCCTTGCGGATGCGGCGCACCTGGTCGACGGTGGATTGCGGAATGTCCACGGCCACGCGCAGGTATTGCAGCGACAGTCCGCTCATGAGCGGCGTGCCGGGCGCGACCGTCTCGCCGACTTCGACGTTCCGCCGCGTGACCACGCCCGCGTAAGGCGCGGTGATCTCCGTGTAGGCCACGCCTTCGCGCGCGGCCGTCAATGCCGCGCGGGCGGCCGCGAGCTGTGCGCGCGCCGCGTCGCGGTTCGCGGACGCCTGGTCGAGCGCTTCCTTGGAAACGACCTGGTCCTTGTACATCGCGGTGGCCCGTTCGTAACGCTGGCGCGCCTCGGTGTCGCGCGCCGTGGCCTCGCGCAATCCCGCCTCGGCCTGCAGCAGTCCGGCGCGCTGCTCGGTGGCGCGCAGCCGCACGATGACCGCGCCCGCCGGCACGAAGTCGTTCACGTCGTAGAGGATCTCCGTGACGCGGCCCGAGGTCTGTGCCGCGACGGTGCCCTGGTTCACCGCCTCGATGCGCCCGTCGCGCAGCCGTTCGACTGGCGTGCGCCGAGCCTCGACGACCCGTGATTCCAATGGGTCGCCGGTCGCGGGGGGCGGCGCCGGCTCGGGTGAGCCGCATGCCAACGACACGCACGCCACTGCCGCCGACAACGGCAGGCTCCTGCCTCGCGCGGCGAACACGTTACTGAAAGGCGCAGCCGGGCCGCACGCCGGCTTTCTTCAGCACCATCGCCAGCGGGCAGAATCCCGAGAAGGCCGACTGCAGCAGGTTGAGTCCGACGAACGCGGCGAGCAGCAGCCAGCTCGGGCTCACGAACCAGGCGAGCACCAGGCTCACGATCACCATGCTGCCGGCGAATGCGATAACGATCCGGTCGATCGACATGACAGCGACTCCGATGAGTGCACAGATCGTGCACCCGGAATTGTTGGGCAAGGGGCCGCGGCGGACATCCGTAGGAGCCGAGCGCGACAACGCAGAACTACGTACCTGCGTCGCCGCCCCGACCGGCGGAGCGGGGGCGCCACCGCTCGGTGGCCAGGTCGAGGAGTGTGAACAGGAGGGCCGTGCCGAAGATCGACGCATGGCTCAGCGAAAGGGCGCCGGCGAACAGGATCAGCGGCAGCAGGGATTCGGGCAGTTGATCGAGCAGCGGCGCGGAATGACCCTCCGGCCAGCGCATGCGGCGCTTGACGAATGAGGAGGCGAGGTCGCCGCCCAGCGCGACCAGTCCGAACCCCAGGCCAACCCACGCGCCGCAGGGTAGTAAGGCGCCGATCGCCGCGCATGCCAGCGCTCCGGAGGCCAGGCCGCGCCACGTCTTGTGAGCGCCGAAGATGGGTAGTTTGACCCGGGTCCCGAACGAGGCGTCGATGGGAGCGTCCAGGCGTCCGCCGAGCAGCCGCGCGACCACCACCGGCGTGGCATTGGCCGCGACCAGCAGGGACAGCGCGCCGGGATCGACCAGGGCGCCGAGGACGGTCAGCCAGCCCGGCGTAGCCGCATCTCCCTCAGCGCGTCGACACGTGGTTCATGTCGAGCATCATGCGCACCAGCTCGGCCACCGAGTGCGCGTTCATCTTTTCCATCACGCGCGCACGGTGGATCTCCACGGTGCGCGGACTCACGCCCAGGTCCTGCGCGATCGACTTGTTCTGCTTGCCGAGGGTCATGAGGTCGAGCACCTCGCGTTCGCGCGGCGTCAGCGATTCCAGGTGCGACCTGATGCGCTCGTGTTCCCCGAGCGATGCGCGCAGCTCGGCGTCCTTGGCGATGGCTTTCTGGATGCGGTCGAGCAGATCCTGGTCGCGAAACGGCTTCTGCAGGAAATCGAAGGCGCCGTGCTGCATGGCCTCGACCGCCATCGGGATGTCGCCGTGTCCGGTCATGAAGATCACCGGGATCACCGCGCCACGCAGGTTGAGCTGCTGCTGCAGCTCGAGCCCGCTCATGCCGGGCATGCGGATGTCGAGCACGAGGCAGCCGGGCTGCGTCGGCTGGTAGCCATCGAGGAACTCCGGCGCCGATGCGAACAACATCGATTCGAGGCCGACCGACTTGAGCAGGATGCGCATCGCATTGCGCACGCCGGCGTCGTCGTCTACCACCATGACCACGGCATTCTTCTTCATCTGACGATTTCCTCCATCGCGGGCAGCCGCACGCGGAAGGTCGTTCCCCGCGGCTGCGCCGGTCGCGCCTCGATACTACCGCGGTGCCCCTGCACGATGGTACGGCTGATGGCGAGGCCGAGACCCGTTCCCGCCGACTTGGTGGTCGAAAACGGATCGAACAAACTATCGCGGATGTTCGCATCGATGCCGGGACCGTTGTCGGTCACGCACAGCTCCACCTGCCCATCGAGCGTGCGCACCGCGCTCAGCACCACCTCGCGGGAGCCGGGAGGGCAATCGAGCAGCGCTTCGAGCGCGTTGCGCAGCAGGTTGAGGATCACCTGTTGCAACTGCACGGTGTTACCGATGACCGGCGGCAGGTCGAACTCGATGTCGATGGACAGATGCGCCTCGTGCGCGCGCGCGTCCGACAGCATCAGCGAGCGCAACTCGTCGACGAGCGGGCCGATTTCGACGGGCGCGTGTTCGTCGGCCGTATCGACGCGCGTCATGCGTCGCAGCCTCCGGATGATCTCGCCGGCGCGCAGCCCCTCGGCGTTGATCTCGCGTACGGCCTCGCGCATTTCGCCCATGTCGGGATTGGCCATGCCGAGATATCGTTCGCAGGCGCGTGCATAGGTGGTGATCGCGGTGAGCGGCTGGTTGAGCTCGTGCGCGATCCCCGCGGTCATCTCGCCCAGAGTGGCGAGACGCGCGACGCGCGTCAGCCGGTCCTGCGCGAGATGCAGGTTCTGTTCGCGTTCGATCTGTGCGGTCACATCCATCCCGGAGCACAGCCAGCCGGCGGGCGTGCCATCCGGGCCGCGCAGCGCGATGCAGCGCCAGTAGATGCGGCGTGGCGCGCCGTCCATGGCGACACAGTCGAATTCGCGTTCGCGCTGGTAGCCGCTCGAAAGCGCGGCCGCCAGCAGGAGGCGGGCCCGTTCGCGCTCGGCGTCACCGCGCATGAACGACACCCAGTCGAGTCCCGCGATCTCCTGTGCGGCAGCACCCAGCAGGTCGCTGCCGCGCGGATTCACTTCGCGCACGCGACGTTCGGCGTCGAGCTCGACGAGGATCGAGTCTGAAAGTTCGAGGTACGCGCGCGCCCGGTCGCGCTCGAACTTGAGGTCCGCGAGCGTCGCGTTCTCCTCCGTGGCGTCGCGCAGCAACCCGACGAAGCGCGGCGGAGCGGTGTCCGGCACGCGTCCGACCGACAGCCGGGCCGAAAAAACGCTGCCGTCCTTGCGGCGCGCAGTGACCTCGCGGCCGATGCCGATGATCCGGGCAACGCCGGTGTCGAGGTAACGCTTCATGTAGCCATCATGGGCGCCGCGGTCCGGCTCGGGCATGAGCATGCTGACGTTTTCGCCGAGCATCTCGTCGGCCCGATAACCAAAGGTGCGGCAGGCGGAGGCGTTCACGTCCGTGATGTGGCCACGATGATCGATGACGACGATGGCGTCCACGGCCGCCTCCATCAACGCATGGGTCTCCCGCGAATACATGGTGCGAGTATGAATTTGCGCCAGGTGGCTAGATGTACGCAAAACCACGGACAAAGTAGGTATAGCGGCTGATTATCCGCCCCACGACGTTTGCGAGGATGCGGGTCATGAATGCCGATACCGACGATATGATGCGCGGCTCCCGCGAACGGCTGATGGCGCGCGCGGTCGAGCTGCGCGATCGGCTCGACCGTGTGCGGCGTGACCTGCGCCGCGAGCGCGAGCCGCTGCCCCGCGACAGCGACGATGCGGCCATCGCCGTCGAAAACGACGAGGTGCTGCAGGCCATCGAGCAGAGCGCCGTCGATGAGCTGCGGCAGATCGACGTCGCGCTCGGGCGCCTTGCAGAGGGCGCCTTCGCACGTTGCGAAAAATGCGGCGCGGAAATCGACGCCGCACGCCGCGTGGCCGTGCCCTACGCGGCGACCTGTCGCGCGTGCGCGCGAGACGCCTGAGGTGATGCGTTGGACAAGATGACCTCGATCCTCGCCATCGTCGAAGACGCCACGCCGGGATCCTTGTCAGTCGTGGACAAGGCGGTATGGCTCGCCCGCCAATTCGGGGCGCGTCTCGAGCTGCTGGCGGCCGACACGAAGCTGCTGCCTTCGCTGTCCGCGCGGTGCACCACGTTGTCCCATGAGAGGGTTACGCTCGGTTGCCTGGTCGGCCGGGGCGAGCCACCGCACCGCTCGCTGCTGCGGCACGTGCAGGTGCATACGCCGGACCTGCTCATCAAGGCCCCGACGGGCGAACGGGTGGACTGCCGGATCGCCCGCGAGTGTCCGGCGCCACTGCTGCTGGCCGGCCCCGTTCCGTGGCGCGATCCGGCGCGGATCGCCGCCGCCGTGGACGTCTCGGATCCGGATTCCGCGCTCGCGGCGCGCGCGGTGCTGCAGGCTGCGGGATTCCTGGCGCTGGGATGCGCCGGCGACCTCGACATCCTCTACGGCGAGCGGGAAAGGGAAGACGAACCGCTGCGCATGGAGCGCGCCGTCAGACTCGCGCAGCTCGTGCGCGAATTCCGCGTCGGATGCGAACGCATCCAGATGTTCGACGGCGCACCCGAGGATTGCCTGCCCCGGCTCATTTCCGCCCGCCGCTACGACCTGCTGGTCGTCGCCCTGTGTCCGTCGTGTCTCGGCACGCGCCTGGCCGAGGTCACCGAGGGTGACGTGCTGGTGGCGAAGAGTGATGGCGGCGAGCGCCACGCCGCGCGCGGACTCGACTCAAGGCTGGAGAAGGCCTTGCACCAGGGATAAGAGCTCATCCGAATTGATGGGCTTGCTCGTGATCCGCAGGCGCGCATCGCCGGGCAGCTCCCGCACGGCGGGCGATGTATCGCCCGTGACCAGCACGGCGCCGAATTCGGGTCCACGAGTCTCGCGCGCCGCGGCGATGACCTGGGTGCCCGTCCGGTTCTTTTCGAGATGGTAGTCCGTCACGAGCAGGTCGAAAGGATCGGTGCGCAGCAGCGCGACGGCTTCGTCGGCGGTGGCGACGGCGGTCACGTCGAATCCCTCGATCTTCAGCAGCATGCGCATGGCGCTGCGCACACCGGGTTCGTCCTCGACTACCAGGATCTTGTGCGTGCTCGGGCCTTGCGCGCGGCCGGCGATCTTCGTCGCGGACGCGGCCACGCTCGAGGTTGTTGTCGATCGGGGCAGATCGATGCCGAACACCGATCCACCTCCGGGCGTCGACGTCACGTCGATGGAAATGTCGAGCAGCTTCGCGATCCGCTGCACGATGCTGAGACCCAGGCCGTAGCCGTCGCGCGAGCTGTTGGGAGAGACGCCGACCTGGTAGAACTCCTCGAAGATGTGGCCTAACTGCTCGGGCGCGATGCCGACGCCGGTATCGCGCACTTCGATGCGCAGGCGATCCTCGCGCGGCTCGCAGCGCAGCTCGACGGTGCCACGATGCGTGTACTTGACTGCGTTCGACAGCAGGTTGCGCAGCAGTTGGCCGACGAGCGCGACGTCGGAATGCGCTCGCTGGGTCGGTGTATCGACCGACAGTCGCAATCCCTTGCTGGCGGCCACGCCGGCAAAGTCACGTCGCAACTCCTCGAACAGTGGCGCCAATTCGAAATCCGTCGCTTCAGCCTTGATGGCGCCGGATTCGAGTTTGCTGATGTCGAGCAAGGCGTTCAGCAAGCGCGACATCGCATCGATGGCTTCGTCCTGCTGCTTGAGCGCCTCGCGGCATTCCTCGTCCTGGATCATGCGGCGCAGGGCGCCATTCAGCAGTCCGAGCGTCTGCAAGGGCTGGCGCAGGTCGTGGCTCGCCGTCGCGAGAAAGCGGCTCTTGGCGAGATTGGCGTAGTCCGCGTCGTGGCGCGCCTCACGCAGCGCCTGTTCGACCTGCTTGCGCTCCGTCACGTCGCGGATGGCCGCGGCGACGATCGACATGTTTCCCTGGGAAATCGGACTCAGGCTGATCTCGACCGGGAACTCGGTGGCATCCCGGCGCATGCCGAACAGTTCCAGTCCCGCGCCCATCGGGCGCACGCGCACGTTGCGCGCATAACCATCCCGATGTCCCGTGTGGCGCGCCCGGAATCGCTCGGGCAGCAGCAGCTCCACCTTCTGGCCGATGATCTCGGCCGGGGCGTAGCCAAACAACGCGGTGACCTGGTTGTTGGCAAACAGGATCGTGCCGGTCGAATCGATGATGATCATCGCGTCCGGAGCCGAGTCGAGCACGCTCCGGACGAGCTCTGAAGAAAGCATTTCAGTGATGGCAGGGCCGTCGGTGGGGCCAAGCATCACATTGAGGGGAGGCTGTCGCAAGCCTTGACTCTCTCAGCGAGTCCCCGCCTGCACATCCGCAAGACTGCGTACCCGGCTGTGGTTCACCCCGAAGACTCTCCCGGAGTCCTGCCCGAAGATGCGCCATGGGCAAACGCATCGTCATCGTCCAGGCTCTTGGCGCCCGCGCCCGATGAAGCGTGGATGGATTGCACTCTGCCTTCTGCCGACGTTGGGCGGTGGTGTCGGTGCGCTCATCGACGAGTGGCGACATCTCGGATTCACGAACTGGCGCGCGGCCTGTCGCGCCGCGGGGCCGTCGCTGCAGTCGTTCATCGTCTTCACGCGCGAGCTGTTGCCGAGCGCGATCGTCGCGATGCTCGCCGGCGCTTTGCTCGTCGTGCTGCTCGGCATCGCCGCGCGACGCACCGACGGCGCCGCCCGCACGTGTTTCGCCGCGCATCTCGGTTGCGTCCTTTCCCTGCCGCTCATGCTCGTGACCTGCATGATCGCGCCGGCTCCCGCCGTGATGCTGTTCGCGGATGCCGCATTCGCGGCGCTCGCGGCCATCCTCGTCCTGCGCGTCATGTCGCGCCGGCAACGCGCGACCGCGATGCATCCGTAGTCCTGCGTACACGGTCGCGCGACGCGTGCGTAGTGCCGCGTATTCCTCGTTGTGCCCGCGCTACCGAAAATTTGCACGTCAACAACGCGGAGCGATCCACTCAATGAGTTCCACCGTCGCCGAAGTTCTGCCTTCGGCACTCAGTACGCCGGCCACGGCCGCGCCCACCGCAACCTACAACGACAAGGTCGTCCGCCAGTTCGCGATCATGACGGTGGTATGGGGCATCGTCGGCATGCTCGTGGGCGTCATCATCGCCGCGCAGCTCCTGTGGCCCGAGCTCAACTTCGGCATTTCATTCCTCTCGTACGGCCGGCTGCGCCCGCTGCACACGAACGCGGTGATCTTCGCGTTCGGCGGCAGCGCGCTGTTCGCGACTTCGTATCACGTCGTGCAGCGAACCTGCCACGTGCGGCTGTTCTCGGACCGGCTCGCCGCGTTCACCTTCTGGGGCTGGCAGACCGTGATCGTGCTCGCGGCGATCACGTTGCCCATGGGCATGACGAGCAGCAAGGAATACGCGGAGCTCGAGTGGCCCATCGACCTCCTGATCGCGGCCGTGTGGGTCGCATACGCGATCGTGTTCCTCGGCACGCTCGTCAAGCGCCGCGTCTCGCACATCTACGTCGCGAACTGGTTCTTCGCGTCCTTCATCATCACGGTGGCGGTGCTGCACATCGTCAACAGCGCCGCGATTCCCGTGAGCCTGGGCAAGTCCTATCCCATCTACGCCGGCACCGTCGACGCGATGGTGCAGTGGTGGTACGGCCACAATGCGGTGGGTTTCTTCCTGACCGCCGGCTTCCTCGGGATGATGTACTACTACGTGCCGAAGCAGGCTCAGCGTCCTGTCTACTCGTACCGCCTGAGCATCGTGCACTTCTGGGCGCTGATCTCCATCTACATGTGGGCCGGCCCTCACCATCTGCACTACACGACGCTGCCCGACTGGGCGCAGTCGTTAGGCATGGTCTTTTCGCTGATCCTGCTGGCGCCGTCCTGGGGCGGCATGATCAACGGCCTCATGACCGTGTCCGGTGCCTGGCACAAGCTGCGCACCGATCCCATCCTCAAGTTCATGGTGGTGGCGCTGTCGTTCTACGGCATGTCGACCTTCGAAGGTCCGATGATGTCCATCAAGACGGTCAACGCGCTGTCTCACTACACGG
>JAEZCN010000201.1 GCA_023433515.1 Pseudomonadota bacterium | reverse complement strand
GCGCCGGCGCCATCGAGCTGCTTGAGCAGCGAGCGAAGTTCGAGCTTCGTGTAGAGCGCACGCAGCGCCGCCGTGTCGGGCTCCCGACGTTTGAGATCCTCGAGCGAGAGCGGCAGCGTGAGGTCCGTACGGATCTTCGCGAGCTTCCGCGAGAGCTCGAGCGTGGCGAGACCGGCGCGCAGATTTTCGCCGACCTTGCCGCCGACGTTGGCGGCATCGGCCACCAGGGCATCGAGCGTCCGGTACTGACCCAGCCACTTGGCGGCCGTCTTCGGGCCGACCTTGTCAATGCCGGGAATGTTGTCCGAGCTGTCGCCGACCAGCGCGAGGTAGTCGATGATCTGCTCGGGAAACACATCGAACTTCGCCTTCACGCCCGCGCGATCGAGCACGGTGTTCGACATCGTGTTGATGAGCGTGATGTGCGGCGACACGAGCTGGGCCATGTCCTTGTCGCCGGTGGATATGAGCACGCTGAGATCTTCCTTCGCGGCTACGCAGGCGAGCGTGCCGATGACGTCGTCCGCTTCCACTCCGGATTCGCGCAGGATCGGCAGGCCCATTCCTTTCACCGCTTCCAGCAGCGGCTCGATCTGAGAGCGCAGATCGTCGGGCATGGGCGGGCGATGCGCCTTGTATTCGGCGAAAAGTTCGTCGCGGAACGTCTTTCCCGATGCGTCGAACACGACCGCGATGCGCTGGGGGTCGTAGTCCTTGAGGAACTTCGACAGCATGTTGAGCACGCCGAAGACCGCGCCGGTCGGTTCGCCGCGCGAGTTGGTGAATGGCGGCAGCGCGTGAAATGCGCGGTACAGGTATGAAGAGCCGTCGACGAGGACGAGATCGGGACGCGAATTCATGCCATCACCGCCGCGGTTCGCCGGTGGCGTTCTCGTCGTCGTCCTTGGCATCCGGCGGCGTTCCTTCGGGCTTGCTCACCTCCGGCGCGGGTGACGGCGGGGTGTCCGGGGAATCGATCGTTTCCGGCGAACTCGGCGCGGTGGGACGCGAGGGCGCAGGGCGCGTCACGATGTCGCGCGCCTCGCCCGGTAGATAGAGTGGGCCCTTCTGGCCGCACCCGGCCAGCGCGAGCGCAAGGAGGCATGCTGCTCCGATATTCGATGCGATGCTTCGTCTCATTTCCATGAATCCTTGTCGGTCGACTTCGAACGCCACTCGACCACCGCCATCGTGAGTCGCGACACGCAAACCAGCCGTGCGCCTGGATCGCGGATCTCGATGCCCCACACCTGGCTGCGCGCGCCGATGTGATACGGGCGTGCCGTGCCCGTCACGAGGCCTTCGGCGGCGGGCCGCAGATGATTCGCGTTGATCTCCTGTCCCAGGCAGCGGAACCTCGAGCGGTCGACGACGAAATTCGCGGCGACACTGCCAAGTGTTTCGGCGAGTACCAGCGATGCACCGCCGTGCAGGAATCCCATCGGCTGGCGCGTGCGCGCCTCGACGGGCATCGTGCCGCGCAGGAAATCCTCGCCGAACTCGGTGAACTCGATGCCGATGTGCGGCGCGAGCAGCCCTGCCTGGCTCGCGCGAGCATCGTCGATCGTCGGTGTGCCGAACCAGATGGCCATTCAGAACTCCTCAGTTGCGCCTCGCGGCCTGCGGAGCCTTGTTTGCCCCGCCTTACTTGCGATATTTCTCGCCGACCCGGCGGTACGCTTCGCGGAAGGGAATCCCCTCGCGCACGACCAGCTCGTTGGCTTCTTCAGCGGCGTGAATCGCGGGGTCGAGTTTGATCCGGTCCGCGCGGAAACGCACGCCGTCGATTCCTACGGACATGATGGCCGCGGTGCCGAGCGCGAGGTCGATGCCGCGAAACAGCGGAGGCTTGATGAGTTGCAGGTCGCGCTGATAACCCGACGGCAACTTCGCGAAAATCCCCAGCACTTCAGCGAGGCAGGATTGCGCGACGGCCGTGCGTCCACGCACGAGTTCGAACACGTCCGGGTTGCGCTTCTGCGGCATGATCGACGAGCCCGTGGTGAACGAGGCAGGCAGCTCGACGAAAGCGAATTCCTGCGTATAGAAGAGCAGCAGGTCGGCCGCGATCCGTCCGAGATCCTGCATGAGCAGCGTGCAGGCGAACAGCAATTCGGCTTCCCCCTTGCCGCGCGAGAGCTGCACGGCGGTGACCGGCTCCTGCACGCTCGTGAATCCGAGTTTCTTCGCCGTGAAATGCCGGTCGAGCGGCAGCGCGGGCGTGCCGTAACCCGCGGCCGAGCCCAGCGGGCTGCGGCCGGCACGGCGCGCGCAGGACTGAAAACCCGCCGCGTCGTCGCGCAACTCGGAGGCGAAGCCGCCGGCCCACAATCCCACGGAGCTCGGCATCGCCTGTTGCATGTGGGTGTAGCCGGGCAGCGGCGTGGAGCCTTCGCGCGCGGCCAGTTTGTCGAGCGCCGCGGCGCAGGCCTCGGCGGCATCGGCGAGTTCCCTGCCTGCGTCGAGTAGATAGAGCCGCAGCGCGGTGAGGACCTGGTCGTTACGCGAGCGGCCGAGATGCACGCGCCCGCCCACGGGGCCGATGCGCGCGGTCAGGCGCTTCTCGAGCGCCGTCTGTCCGTCCTCGTCGGCGAGTTCGATGCGCCACTTGCCGACGGCATGTTCGGCACCGATCGCCGTGAGCCCGTCGCGAATCGCGGCGAGGTCCGCATCGCTCAGCAGTCTGGCCGCGTTCAATCCTTCGGCATGCGCGATCGACGCGCGCACGTCGTATGCCACGAGCCGCTCGTCGAGCGAGTAATCCTCACCCGCCGTGTAGGCAAGCACGCGCTGATCGAGCTCGATGCCTTTGTCCCACAAACGGCTCATGTTCGCCCCTTACTTGCCGCTCTGCTGTTCCGCGGGCGTCAACGCGTTGATGTCGGCGACGATCAGCGTGCCGGCGCCTTCGTTCGTGAACACTTCCGCGAGGATGCCCTCGGGCGATTTGTACGACATCACGTGCACGCGGCGCACGCCGCCACGGATCGCGTCTTCGATCGCCTTCGCCTTCGGCAACATGCCGTCGACGATTTTCTTCTCCTCGCGCAGCTTCTTGAGACCGGCGAGATCGGTGTACGAGATGATGGACGACGGATCGGTCACGTCGGCGAGGATGCCGGGAGCGCCCGTGCACAACATCAGCTTCTCCGCATCGAGCGCCGCACCGATGGCCGCCGCCACGGTGTCGCCGTTGATGTTGAGCAGCGTGCCGTTTTCGTCGGCCGACAGCGGGCTCACGATCGGCATGAGGCCGTTGTCCAGCAGCTTGTTGAGGACGCTCGGATCGATCACGTCGATGTCGCCCACGAAGCCGTAGTCCACGGTCTCGCCGCTGTCGATCCTGACGGGCCCGCGCTTGTGCGCGCGCACCAGCCCGGCATCCACACCGCTCACGCCGACCGCGTCGATGTTTATCTCGCGGCACAACGCGAGCAACTTGGTGTTGATCAGCCCGTTGAGCACCATCGAAGTCGCGTCGATGGACTTCTGGTCGGTGACGCGGCGACCCTGGACCATTCGCGTCGGCACGCCCAACGCTTCGGTGATCTCCGTGAGCTGCGGTCCGCCGCCGTGCACGAACACCACCCGCACGCCGAAGTAATGAAGGATCGCGATCTGCTCGATGAGGCCGCGCACCGCGGCGGCATCGGAGAACACGCCGCCTCCGGCCTTCACGACGAAGGTCTTGCCCTTGTACATGCGGATGTACGGCGCCGCACTGCGCAGGCTGCGGATTGCGTTGGAGGGATCGGGACGATGCATGATCATGGTCGGGTACCGTTGCGGGTAGTTGGTTAGTGTTGCGGCGTTGCGAGCAGACGATGCAGTACCGCGGTCTGCACCACCATCCGGTTGAAAGCTTCCCGCTGCACGACACTGCGGCGGCCATCGAGCACTTCGTCGGCGACGGCGACGTTACGCCGCACCGGCAGGCAGTGCATGAGTTTGCAGTCGACGGCGGCGCGCGTGAACCAGGTGTCGCGCACGCACCAGTCGACGAGATTCGCGCGCAGCCGTGCGTCGGCCTCGGCGTTCCCGTAATGCGTCGTCGAGCCCCATTCCTTGGCATAGACGACATGCGCGCCATTGAGCGCGTCGTCGCGATCGTCCGTCTCGCGCACACTGCCGCCGGACGCGGCGGCAGCGGCGGCAGCCTTCTGCATGATCGGCGCGGGCAGCGCGAAACCGTCGGGACGCAGCACCACCACTTCCATGCCGCGCATCGCGGCCATCTGCACGGTCGCGGCGGGCACCGCGAGCGGCAACGCGCGCGGGTGATTCACCCACGACAACACGAACTTCGCCCGGCGCGGCACGGTGAGATCGTCCATCGTCTTCCAGTCGGCCAGCGCCTGGCAGGGATGATTCGCCGCCGACTCCATGTTGATGACCGGTTTGCTGACGAGACCGGCCATTTCCTTGAACGCGGTTTCCGCCAGGTCCGTCTCGAGGTCCGTGCCGCTCGCGAAGGCACGAATGCCAAGGGCGTCACAGTAATGGGACAATACGGGCACCCCTTCGCGCATATGTTCCGCAGCAGCGCCATTCATGACGGCGCCGCGACGCGTCTCGAGCTGCCAGGTGCCGTGCCCGGCGGAGATCACGAACGAGTCTCCGCCCAGCCGCGCCATCGCCGCCTGGAACGAAGCGAGCGTGCGCAAGCTCGGGTTGAAAAACAGCAGGCCGAGAATTTTCCCGGCGAGCGCGCGTGGCTCGGGATTCGTCTGCAGCCGCTCCGCGAGGGCGAGCAGCTCGACGACCTGTTCACGCGACAGATCCGCGAGATCGAAGAAGTTTTTCATAGGCTCATCAGCGCAGCGCGCAGCCGGTCGATGTGCTCTTCCTTGAGGATGAAAGCCGGCAGCAACCGCAGGATCGCGGGGTCACCCGCCGTGCCGGCCAGGATGTCTTTCGCAAGCAGCGCCTTCTGCACGTCCTTCGCCGGCCGGTCGAGCCGCAATCCGTGCAGGAATCCCAGTCCCTGGAAATCCACGACGGAGCCGACCTTGCAGGTGGCGCGCAGGTACTCGGACACGCGGCGCACGTTCGCAAGCAGGCCTTCTTTCTCGATCGCGTCGATGGTGGCCTCGGCCACGGCGCAGGCCATCGGTCCACCGCCGAAGGTCGTTCCGAGATTCTCGGGCTTGAGCGACGCCGTGATCGGCGGCGTCAACAACAGCGCGGAGACCGGAAAGCCGTTGCCGAGCGCCTTGGCCGTCGTGATCATGTCCGGCATCACGCCGTAATAGTTAGCCGCGAACGGCGTGCCCGAGCGGCCGACGCCGCACTGGACTTCGTCGAAGATGAGCAGCGCGCCGGTCTCGTCGCAGCGCTTGCGCAGGGCCGCGAGGAATTCCTGCCCCATGTCGAACGCGCCGCCGACGCCCTGCACGGGCTCGACGATGACGGCCGCGGTGTTCTCGGTGACGTGGTTCGGGATGTCCGCGACGTCACGGCGCTTGATCCACGAGACGTCGAACGGCGCGCGCGGAAGGAAGAACCACTTCTGCGGCGCGCCCCAGGTTACCGAGGCGCAGCCGGCCGTGCGGCCGTGGAAGCTCTGCTCGACGGCCGCGACGTGCGTGCGGCCCGGCCGCATCTTGAATGCCATCTTGAACGCGTTCTCATTCGCTTCCGCGCCCGAGTTGACCCAGAACACGCTGTCGAACGGCAGTTGCGAGAACTTCAGCAGCTTCCGCGCGGCGCGCGCGCGGACTTCCATCGGCACCGCGTTCGTCTGGAAGTTCATGCGCGCGGCCTGGTCGGTCAGCGCCTGGGTCCAGGCCTTGTGGCCGTAACCCAGCGACGCTACCGCGTGGCCGCCGTACAGATCGAGCACCTTGCGTCCGTCGCGCGTGTGCAGCCAGACGCCGTCGGCGCCGACCACTTCGATCGGGTATTGCGCGTAGACAGGCGCGAGTCCGTCGGCCGGTGAGGTGCTTTGCTGGAGTTCTGCGTTCATGTTTATTTGTCCGCCCTGTCGGTCGGCCTCTTACGTCCAACCGGCCGCCGGCGCGGTGAGCCCCGCCGTTTCAGGCAGGCCGTGCAGGCGATTCATCCATTGCACGGCGCCACCCGCGGCGCCCTTGTTGAGATTGTCGACCACGCTCATTACCGCGACGGTGCGACCGTTCGACGCGGCCGAGAGGTGCGCGTAGTTGCTTGCGACGATGTCTTTCACCCGCGGCGCCGAGTCAAGCACGCGCACGAACGGTGCATTCGAATAGAAATCACGCAACATGCCGACGACCGCGGCGGCGTCCTTCGCCGATTTCAGGCGCGCCTGCACGGTGGCGTGAATGCCGCGCGCGAAGGGCCCGGAGTGCGGCACGAACGAGTATTCCGCGTCGATACCGGTGGCGGCCTTCGCGAGAGCTGCGATTTCCGGCGTGTGGCGATGACCGAGCGCGCCGTATGAGTACAGGTCGCTGTGTCGCGTCGGATGATGCGTGCCTTCGACCGGCTTGCGCCCGGAGCCCGTGCTGCCGGTTACGCCGCTCACGAACAGGACCGGATCCACCCAGCCCGAAGTGAGCAACGGCACGCTCGCGAGCAGTATCGCGGTCGAGAAACATCCTGGGTGCGCGACGTGCGGCGTCGGCGCGGCTTTCAGATGTTCCGGCACCGCGCAGGTGAATTGCGCGAGCCGCGCGGGCGCGCCGTGCGGGTGTTTGTACACCGCCTCGTACGCGGCGGCCGTGGCGTAGCGGAAGTCCGCGGAGATGTCGACGAAACGCGGCTGGGTGCCCGCGGCCTCCGCCGCCTTGAGCAGCGAGTCGATGAGGGCGGCGGCCGCGCCATGCGGTGCGGCGCAGAACACCGCCGACGTGGGCTCCTTCGACAGGATTGCCGCGATGTCTGCCTGCGACTTGAATTTCGTGTCGCCGAGCACGGCCGCGAGATGCGGGAACGACTTGGCCGCGGATTCCCCGGGCGAGCTGTCCGACATCACGCCGGCCAGCGCAAAGCTGGGGTGGCCGGAAATCAGGCGCAACAGTTCGCCGGACACATAACCGGTGCCGCCGAGCACGATGGCTGGGATCTTGGTAGTCATTTGTTATTCGTTCGCGACGCGATCGAGCGAGCGCGCCTGCTTGAGTCCAACCGACTCGATGATCGAGTCGCCCAGCGCCGCGCCGGTCGCCAACGCGTTGAACGCCGGGACCTTGAGCTGTTCCTGGATGATCTGCACGCCCACGGCGTTATCGGTGGACGGACCCGTCACGGCGATCGGCTCGATGCCGTAACGCTTGCGCAGGATGTCCACGCCACCGTAGGCCGCGACCGGATCGTTGGCCGACAACACGACGCCGGTCATCGCCTTGCGCAGGTCTTCCTGCTCGAGGATCGCATCGACGCCGTACGTACCCATCAGCCCGTCGCCGAGCTCGAACACGATGACGTCGGGCTTCTTTTCCGACAGCTCCGTGAGAATGGTGCGCGTGATGGCGGGCCCGACCTTGCGCGTGGTCGTGACCACGCCGAAGTCGGTGAAGATGAGCGTGTTGCGCGCGCCGGCGTCCTCGAACGTGAGGATGTCGCGACGCAGGGAGACGCCCGTCGCCTTGAAGGCATCCACCGTGAGCCCGCGATGCCGCATGCGCGCGATGATCGCGGCCGCGGCCGCCGTCTTGCCGGCTTCCATGCAGGTGCCCGCGAGCGCGACCACGGGAACGCCGTGCGTGTCGAGCGTGGCCTCCGGATCGAGCCTGCGATAACCCACGCGCGCCGGCACACCGATGCGTTCGCCGAGATAGGGGAAGTCGAGCACGCCGCCGATGACGCGGCAGTCGAACGGCTTGCCCTTGTCCGGGTTCACCGAGTCGCACACGCCGAGCACGCCGCCGATGTTGAGCATCTGCAGGATGTCGCCCGGTTTCACGCTCTCGGGCACGTGGCCCGAATAGCCGAACAGCGCCTTGCGGTGCCCCAGCGCGCCCGCGACGATGTCGCCCTTGACGACCTTCGCCATGCGACCGCTCGTGAGTTCGAGCGTGTTGTAGGTGGACTTGGTCGTCAGGACCTCGACGACCACGACCACGCCTTCCTCGGCGGGAATGTTGTCCGTCGCGACGCGCACCTCGTTGCCGAGGCCGCAGGCCTGCGTGACCGACGCAATCTTGTCGACGACTACGGTGCGCATCTCACTTGCCTCCCGCGCGGGCATGGAACATGCCCGTGAGCGAAACGATCTTCGAAAAACCCAGCGCGTCCTGCGGGGTCCATTCGCCGGCGGCTTCGCCGTATACGCCGCGCGAGGCCGCCATCAGCGAATGCGGCGACTCCACGCCCTCGATGAACAAACTACCCGGCCGGAAGAGCACGTGGACCTTGCCCGTGACGCGTTCCTGCGAGGAGATGAACAAGGCCTCGATGTCGCGGCACACGGGGTCGAGCAGCTGGCCCTCGTGCACCCAGTCGCCGTAGGGGCCCGCGAGCGATTCCTTGATGCGCTGCTGGCGCGGCGTGAGCACGAGTTTCTCGAGCTCGCGATGCGCGGTGAGCAGCGTTTCGGCGGCCGGCGCCTCGAACGCGACGCGTCCCTTCGTCCCGATGATGGTATCGCCGAGGTGAATGCCGCGACCGATGCCGTACGGCGCGCCGAGCGCTTCGAGTTGCTCGACGACGTCGACCGCCGACATCGTCTTACCGTCGATGCCGACCGGCCGTCCCTTCTCGAAATGGATCGTGTGCTTCGCGGGCGCCTTCGGGTTCGTGAACGCGTCCTTCGAGAGCACCCAGGCGTGATCCGGGATGCTGCCCTCGGAGGTCAGCGTCTCCTTGCCGCCGATCGTCACGCCCCACAGGCCGCGGTTGATCGAATAGGCGGCGCCGAAGGGCGGCACCGGAAGCTTGCGGCTCTGTAGATAGTCCAGCTCTTCCTGGCGCTTGAACGCCTTGTCGCGCACGGGTGCGATGACTTCGAGCTCCGGCGCAAGCGTGCGCATCGCGACTTCGAAACGAACCTGGTCGTTGCCGGCTGCCGTGCAGCCGTGCGCGATCGAATTCGTGCCGAGCTTGCGCGCCATGAGCGCGATCTGCTGCGCCTGCATGACGCGCTCGGCGCCCACGCACAACGGGTAGAGCTGGCCGCGGCGCACGTTGCCCATCACGAGGAAGCGCAGCACCTGCTCGAAATAGTCGGCGCGCGCGTCGATCTGGTGATGTTCGATCGCGCCGAGTGCGAGCGCCCGCTCACGCAACGTTTTCGCGCCTTCCGCATCGATGCCGCCCGTGTCGACGGTGACCGTGATGATCGGCCGGCCATGGTTGTCCTTGAGCCAGGGCACCAGGAACGAGGTGTCGAGGCCGCCGGAATAGGCGAGGACGATGGGTTTCTGATCGGCATTCATTTTTATTCAGACTCCGAAACTATTACGCAGATGCTCGAGCA